>NZ_JBHXFE010000040.1:0-27338 GCF_042722475.1 Streptomyces sp. NPDC127092 | reverse complement strand
CGCGGTCCCTGGACATCTTCCTTCCCCTCCCTTGGGGGGGGGTCCCCCCGTCCTCCTCCCCCCCCCCCCCCGCCGCGCCTACCGTACGGGCCGGTGGGCGACGACGAGGCCGTAGCCGAACCCGGCGGCCTCCAGGCGCAGGACGATGCCGTCGAACTGGCCGACGACCTGAGCACCGAACCGGCGGGTGAGCGCCTCGCGGTCGTCCTCCAGCCGTCGGCGCATGGCGGCCAGGGTCCGGGCGACGGTCCGGTCGCTGACGTCGGTGATCTCGACCGGAACGAGGCCCGCCGCCTCGAGGAGGCCCGGATAGTCCGGAAGCGGCATCAGCTTCCCCAAGAGCACGGAGTACTGGGGCCGGTCGCCCTGCTCCGCGCCGACGGCCGGTTCGTCGCGGTCGAGGAAGTCGGTGAGGGCGAGACGCCCTCCCGGCCTGAGGACGTCCGCCGCCAGCCGGAGCACGGCGAGCCGGTCCGGCATGGCCATGATCGACTCGAACAGCCAGACGGCGTCGAAGGATCCCGCCGGGTATCCGAGTCTCGTGGCGTCCTCGCACCGGAACTCCACCCGGTCGGCGACTCCGGCCTCCCGGGCCTTCTCCGTGGCCAGGCGGGCCTGGACCGGGCTGTTGGTGATGCCGACGACGGCGGCGCCGGTCGTCCGCGCCAGCTGGATCGCCGGTGCGCCCGTGCCGCAGCCGATGTCGAGGACCCGCTGCCCGGGGCCGACGGAGAGACGCTCCGCCATCAGCCCGGTGAGGCGCTCCGAGGCCTCGGACATCGTGGCCGGATCGTCCGGGGACTCCCAGTACCCCATGTGCAGGCTGCCGCCGGACAGTTCGGCCAGGAACTCGCTGGTGTCGTTGTAGAAGCCGTCCTCGGCCTCCTGCTGGGTCAGGCCCCGCGTACGGGCCCCCGCGGTGCCGGTCATTTCCCGTCCTTCCGGTCGTTCCCGGCCGACCGGTCGAGCACCCGCCGCTCCAGGTCCGGGTCGAGGCCGCGGGCGGTGGTGCCCTGCCACGGCGGCTCGCCCTCGCGCTCCAGCCAGGACCAGCTGTCGGCCAGGGTGTCCCGGAGCGGCCGGCTGCTGTCGAACCCGGCGCTGTGGGCGGCCGAGACGTCGACGTCGTTGATGCCGCCGCGCATCGCCGCGGGCAGCCACAGCGGGAGGTCGAGATAGGGGCGGACGCCCGCGGCCAGCAGGTCTTCGTCCGGCACCCAGACCAGCTCCGCGTCGGAGCCGGTCACCTCGCGCATCGTCTCCAGCAACTCGCCCATGGTGCAACGTCCTCGTTCGCAGACGGTGTTGTACGCGCCCGCGAGGCCGCGTGCCGCCGCGTCCAGCAGCCAGGGCGCGTGGTCGCGGACGTCGACGTACTGGAAGGGGTCGTCGGCACGACCGGGCGCGAGCACCCGCCCGCCGCGGTGGATGCGGCGCAGCCACCAGGTCAGGGAACCGACGTCCTCGTACGGCCCGAACATGGGTCCCGGGCGGGTGATGAGCGCACGGTCGCCGAAGGCCCGCTCGACGGCGAGTTCGCAGCCGCGCTTGGCGGTCGGGTAGAAGCCGTCCGTCCCGTCGTCGGGGTCGCCGTCGATCGTTGCCGCGCTCTCGTCGGCGCCGGCGGGCACGGGTGGCCGGTAGACGACCCAGCTGGAGACGTACGCGTAGTGTCCGGCCCGGTCCGCGAGCAGGGCGCACGAGTCGGCGAGGACCCGGGGAGCTCCCGTCCAGGTGTCGATCACGGCGTCCCACTTCCGGTCGCCGACCGCGCGGTGCAGCGCCTGCGTGTCGGTCCGGTCCGCGGTCAGCTGCTCCACGCCCTCGGCGGCCGGACGGCTGCCCCGGTTGAGGACGGCGACCTCGTCCCCGCGCGCCAGCGCGGCGTCCACGATGCTGCGTCCCACGAAGCGCGTTCCGCCCAGTACCAGAACTTTCATGACGCCCTTTCCAGGAGATCCGGTCTGTTCTGTGCTCAGGTCCTCGGCACCGGTGTGCGGGCACGCGAACGCGCGGCCACCCGTCCGTCGCCGGGTGGGCGGCCGCGCGGTTCCGCTCCGTCGCGCCGGCGTCCCCTCGTCCCGGGAGACGCCCGGCGCGTGTGCAATCAGGCGCCGTTGCGCGCGGCGGTGACCGCCACCGTCGCGTAGTTCATCGTGAAGCTGCCGCCCATGGCGTCGATGGCGGTGCCGGCGCCTTCCAGCACCTCGGCCATCTTGTCCGCCGGAAGTCGTGTGAACGCGCCCAGCGTGGGCATCTGGTCCAGCCAGGCCTCGCGGGAGTAGGTCCACTCCCAGTCGAAGCGCCACTGCTCCGGGTCGGAGAAGCCGCCCGCCTCGCGGATCCCGTCGGAGGTCTTCGCGAAGAACCCCTGGTATCCGCTCATGGCGCCCTTGAGCATCGCCTGGAAGTCGAAGGGCGCGTCGGGCATGACCCGCTGGCAGACCTGCGCGATCGCGTCCGCCACCTCGTCCGGGAACTGGAAGACGTTCCAGAAGGCCGCCAGGCGGCCGCCGGGGCACAGGATCCGGGCGGCCTTGGCCGCGCCGGCGACCGGGTCGACCCAGTGCCAGGCCTGGGCGGCGACGACCGAGTCGAACTGCCGGCCGGCCGGCTCCCAGTCCTCGAAGGTCGCCACGTCGACCTCGAGACCGAACTGGCGCGCCACGTCGGCCAGTCGCTCGTCGGGGTCGACGCCGATCACCCTGCACCCGGCCTTCTGGAACTGCCGGGCGACGATTCCGGTTCCGGTGCCGACGTCGAGGACCTCGCGGCCGGAGCTCTTCTTCACGATCTGCTCCACCATCGGCTCCGGATAGCGGGGCCGGGCCCGGTCGTAGCGCTCGGCGTCCGCACCGAACGACTCCGCTACCTGTCGCTGCTGGTGAACTTCATTCTCCGCGTTAGTGGGCATGTGCCCACTCTAGGTGGGCACATGCCCACTGTCAACCCGACGTGGACAGTGAACGCCTTCCCGTCACGGCGCGGCAGGGGCCGCCGCGACCACCACGCCGTACCCGAACCCGGCCTTCTCCAGGAGGGGAAGGACGGACTCGTACTGCTCCACCACCTGACGCCCGTACCGGAGCACGAGCTCCTCGTGGTCGTCGGTGAGCTTCCGCCGCAGGCAGTCGAGCGTGGGGGCCACGGTGTGCGCGGTGATGTCGGTCTGCTCGACCGGCACGAGGCCGGCCTCCTCCAGGAGCGAGGAGTACGCGTCGAGACGGATCGGCCGCGCCACCAGCGAGGCGTGCCCGTGCTCCCGCGAGTGCTCGGCCAGGTCGCCGACCGCCTCTTCCATCGGCGCCGGCGCGGGGTCCAGGTCGAGGAGGTCGGTGAGCGCGACGCGACCGCCGGGCCTGAGCACCCGCGCCACCTCGCGCAGGGCACCGAGCCGGTCCGGAAGATGGAAGATGGACTCGATCATGAGGACGGCGTCGAACGACTCCGGCTCGTAGGCCAGGACCGTCGCGTCGGCGCACGTGAAGGACACCTGGTCGCCCAGCCCCGCCTCCTGGGCGTTGCGGGTCGCGGCCTCGATCTGCACCGCGCTGTTGGTGATGCCGACGACTCGCGCGCCCGTCGACCGCGCCAGCCTGACGGCCGGCGCACCCGAGCCGCACCCGAGGTCGAGAACCCGGTCGCCCGGCTTCAGTTGGAGCTTCTCCGCCAGCAGGTCGGTGAGCTGGCGGGATGCCTCGGCCATCGTCGCCGGGTCGTCGGGGGACTTCCAGTACCCCTCGTGCAGGCTTCCGCCGAAGAGTTCGGTCAGCAGTCCGCTGAGGCCGTCGTAGAAGCCGGCGACCTCCTTGGACGGCGGCGCCTGGGCCACCTGTGCCGACGTATCGGGGGCGGCTGTCCGGTCAGACATCAGTTCATCCTCTTCCAGGGTCGGGCCGATTTCCCCGGCCGGGGCCGGGCATTCGTGCGCGGACGGGCTCACCAGGTGACGGGCAGCGCCTCCATTCCGCTGATCAGCCGGCCCTGGGCGTTGACCAGTTCGTCGGCGGGTACGGCCAGTCGCAGCCCGGGGAACGCGGCGAGCACGCTGCTGAACGCCACCTCCAGTTCCATCCGGGCCAGTTGGGCGCCCAGGCAGCGGTGCGCGCCGTACCCGAAGGTGAGGTGCCCCTCGGCCCCCTCCCGGGCGACGTCGAACCGCTCCGGTCGGGGGAACGCCGCCGGGTCGAAGTTGGCACCCGGCAGGCTGGCGAACACGACGCTCTGCGCGGGGATCACCACACCGCCCAGTTCGACGTCACAGGTGGTGGCGCGGACCTGACCGCCGTTCTCGCGGGCGCTCAGCGGTGCGTACCGCAGGACCTCCTCGACGGCGGCCGGCACCAGGGAGGGGTCGGCGCGGAGCGCCGCGAGCTGGTCCGGGTTGTCCAGCAGGGCCGCGAACCCCTTGCCGAGCTCGGTCGCGGTCGATTCGTTGCCGGCCATGAGCAGTCCGCTGCCGAGGTGGACGAGCTCCTCCTCGCTCAGCCGGTCCTCCTCGTCGCGGGCCGTGATCAGCTCCTGGAGCAGGCTGTCGTCCGGGGTGCGGCGCTTGGCCTCGACGAGGTCGGCCATGTAGGCGATGACCGCCTCGAGCGCCTTCAGCGACTCCCCGGGCGGGTAGGCCGTCGTGGCCATGACGCGGTCGGCCCAGCCGCTGAAGAGCTCCCGGTCCTCCTGGGGGACGCCGAGGATCTCGAAGATCACGGTGAGCGGCAGGGGGCGGCAGAGTCCGGCGACCAGGTCCGCCGGCGGGCCGGCGGCCAGCAGCGGCGCGATCAGCTCGTCGGTGATGCGCTGGATGCGCGGCCGCAGGGCGCGGATCCGCCGGGCACTGAAGGCCCCGGCCACGAGGCGGCGCATCCGGGCGTGCTCCGGCCCGTCGAGGTCGTTGATGCCGGGCTTCGCCAGAACGGCCGACGGTACGACGACGGCGCCGATCCGCCGCGCCTCGGCGCGGCTGAACCGGGGGTCGGACAGCACGGTCCGGACCTCCGCCATCCCGGTGACCAGCCAGCCCTTCTGGCCGGACTCGGTGGTGACCTCCCGTACCGGCGCCTGCCGCCACGCCTCGAGAACCGGCGCCGGGACCGTGTAGGCGTCCCGCCCGCGAGCGGTCGCCAGAGGGCACCCCGAGGGCATACCCGTCGCAGCATTTGAGGGTATAGTGGGCATGTGCCCACCCTAGGTGGGCACATGCCCACTCGTCAATGATCAGCACCCGGAACAGCCGGACCCGCAAGGAAGGGAAGGGAGACCCATGCCGACGGGCACAGCGATCCGTGACGTTTCCCAGCAGCTGTTCGACGCCGCCGAGCGCGTGCTGCTCCGGGGCGGACCGAACGCGCTGACCAGCCGGGCGGTCACCACCGAGGCGGGCTGCGCCAAGGGTGTCCTCCACAAGCACTTCGCCGACTTCGACGCGTTCCTCGCCGCGCTCGTCCTGGACCGCATCGACCGCATCCGGACCCAGGGCGAGAACCTGCAGGGCGCGGCCGGAACCGGCACCGTGGCCGACAACCTCACCAAGGCGCTGACCGACCTGTTCGGATCGGTCGCCGTGTCGATCGTCAGCCTCATCACCGCGCGGGACGAGCTGCGCACCCGGCTGCACGCGGCCGGCTCCTCGGGCGTACCGGTGCTGACCGAGGCCACCGCCATGCTGACCTCGTACCTCGCCGCCGAGCGCGAGCTGGGCCGGATCGCGGCCACCGCGGACGTCGACACCCTCGCCCTCACGCTGATCGGGACCAGCCATCTCCTGTTCGCCGGCCGGCAGGGCGACACACCGGCGACCCAGGACGTCCACAAGATCGTGACCTCGGTCGTCGCCGACGCCGCGCGCTGACCACGCGGTCGCACCGTCCCTCCCCCGGTCTCCCGCCCCGCGGTCGTCCACCGCGGGGCGGACTCTTGACCAGTGGGCGATCGCCCACTATCGTCCCGGGCATCCCATCTCCGCGCTGACGAACGCGGGATGCCGCGCGACGGACGCGCGGCCGCTCCCGGGCCGTACGCAGAGGTCGTACGCAGGCCTTACGCAGAGGCCGTACGCAGGCCTTACGCAGAGGTCGTACGCAGAAGCGGCGCCCGCTTTCCGGCGCCCCGTCGCCGCGCGCCGGCCCGTTCTCCGCCCCTCCGGGACCGTCGGCGATCCGGTGCGGAGACGACGAAGGGCTCCCCCCGCCACACCGGCTGACGTACCGTCAGTGTTCCCGCCTCGTGCCCGCGTCCCAGTGCGTGTCCTGCCCGTTCGACGAAAACGGGGACCCATGAAACCCCAGCACATCACGGAACTGCTCGTCGGGCTCGCGGTCGTCGTGCTCCTCGCACGACTGCTCGGCGCGCTCGCCCGGAAACTCGACCAACCCGCCGTCATCGGCGAGATCCTGGCCGGCATCCTGCTCGGACCCACGCTCCTCGGCGGCGCGCTGTCCGGCCACCTCTTCCCGTCCGACGTCCGGCCGCTGCTCACCGCCCTGGCCACGGTCGGCGTCGCCGTCTTCATGTTCACCGTCGGCCTCGAGTGGGACATCGCCCAGGCCCGGGGCTCGGGCGGCTTCGCGGTCACCGTCTCGCTCAGCTCCGTCCTGCTGCCGTTCGGACTCGGCTGCGCACTCGGCGCGTACCTGCTGCGCGAGCACCCGAGCCCGAACAACACCGCGTTCGTCCTCTTCATGGGCATCGCGATGTCCATCACCGCGTTCCCCGTACTCGCCCGGATCCTCACCGAACGCGGGCTGGACCGCACCACCCTGGGAACGCTGGCGCTCGCCTGCGCCTCCATCGACGACGTCCTGGCGTGGACGGTCCTCGCCGCGGTCACCGCGATCAGCGGTGCGGCCGCGACCGGACAGTGGCACGTCCTGCTCGTCGTGCCGTACCTGCTGATCATGTTCTTCGTCGTACGGCCGCTGCTCAGGCGACTGCGGGCCGGCGACGGGGGCCTCACTCCGGCCGGATTCTCCCTCGTGGTCGCCGGGCTGCTGCTGTCCGCGGCCGCGACGGAGTGGGCGGGGCTGCACTTCATCTTCGGGGCCTTCGTCTTCGGTGCCGTCATCCCGCGCGGGCACTCGGCCCGGCTCCGCGCGAGCATCCACGAGCAGCTCGGGAACCTGAGCCAGACCCTGCTGCTGCCGGTCTTCTTCGTGACCGCGGGGCTCAACGTCGACCTGTCCGGGATCGGTGCGGCCGGCCTGGGCGAGCTCGGACTGATCCTCCTGGTGGCCATCGGCGGCAAGTTCGCCGGGGCCTTCTTCGCCGCGCGCGGCCACGGGATGCCCGCCCGGCAGTCCGCTGCGCTGGCCACCCTGATGAACACCCGCGGCCTCACCGAACTCATCGCGCTGAGCGTGGGACTGAGCCTCGGCATCCTCGACCGCGAGCTGTACTCGCTCATGGTGGTCATGGCGGTGGTCACGACGACGATGGCCGGGCCGCTGCTGCGGTGGCTGCTGCCCCGGCGGCTCGTCGAGGCCGAGGCGGCACGCGAGGCGGTCTCCGCGGAGACGCCGGTCGTGGTGCGTGAATGATCCCGGCGGAGCGGATCGCCGGACAGGACAAGGGCGGCCGCGGTGTGCGTCGCCGGGCCGCCCTTCCCTGCCGGATCCGTCCGGTGACGCGTCAGGTCCGGACGAGCCCGGACACGACCGCCCATCCGATCAGCCGGGACTTGGTCGCCGCTCCGACCCGCAGCCGCGCGTCTCTCAGGTGCTCTTCGACGGTGTTCTTCGAGATCCCCAGGCAGCGGGCCGTCTCCTTCGCGGTCAGGCCGAGAACCGCGAGCCGGACCACTTCGGTCTGCCTGGGGGTGAGTTTCGGTTCGGTGATCGGCATGTCACTCAACACCTCGCATTCGCGTCCGTCTGACGTCGGGTTGTCTGTACTTCCGTCGAGGGAGGGAGCGGCGTCAGTAGGACTCCTTCGCGTTCATGCGCGCCGGCGCGTAGCGCTCGCCCGGCCTGGCCCGGTAGTGGTCCCACCGGGCCGCGTTCCCGGTGGGTTCGTCGCCGAGGACGACCACCCTCAGGCCGGTGCGGCGCTCCGCGTAGTCGTCGACGGCGTAGTGCTGGGTGACGCGGTTGTCCCAGATCGCCACGTCGCCCGGCCGCCACCGGTAACGACAGGTGAACTGGGGCGAGGTGGCGAACTCGGTGAGGTACTGGAGCAGCGCGTCGCTCTCGTTCCTGCTGAGCTGGGCGATGTGCGAGGTGTGGGCCCGGTTGACGAACAGCGCGCGGCGGCCGGTGTCCGGATGGACCCGGACGACCGGGTGCTCCGCCCGGCTCTCCAGCCCCGGAATGCGGATGGCGTGGACGGCGGTGAGCCCGTCGAGCAGGTCGCGCAGCGGGGCGGACAGGGCCTCGTAGGCCAGGTACTGGTTGGACCACATGGTGTCGCCGCCCACACCGGGGCTGCGGACGATCTGCAGCACCGACCCGATCGGCGGGTTGGGCGAGTACGTCATGTCCGTGTGCCAGATCGGGATCTTGCCGTCCTGCTCCGAGTCGATGATCTGGATCTCCGGATGCCCGTCCAGATGGGGCAGGTACGGGTGCACCTCGAGCTCCCCGAAGCGGCGGCCGAAGGCGATCCGCGACTCGGGCGACCATCCTTCCTGGTCCGGTATGAAGAGCACCAGGTACTTCAGGAGCAGGCGGCGTAACTCGGCGAAGGCCTCGTCGTCGATGTCCTCCAGGCGAAGTCCGTGGATCTCCGCGCCGAGGGCCGCTGTCAGCGGCCGGACGTCGAAGGTCGTCTCAAGTGTGTTCGGCATCGTGTCAACCCTTCATGGATGTACGGCTGTCAGCAGCCTGTGTGGATGTCCCGCCGGCCGGTCCGCGACGGCGCGTCACCTCGCGGCGACGGCTGCACGTCTGCGGTCGGGCAGCACCCCGAGCTGGAAGAGCCGGTCCAGCGTGCCGAGCGGCCGTATGCCGAGGCCGGACATGTTGTAGGTCAGCTGGTGGCGCAGCCGACCGCTCCTCGCCGATCCGCTCAGCAGCCGCCGGCCCAGGATCCGCCCGCCCCGCGAGGTGCTGGTCATCATCCGTGCGGCGTTGTGGCTCATGCTGTGGATGTCCTTGATCCGTTCCAGGCGTTCCCCTTCGTACGCGCGCAGTGCGCCGTCGAGCGCGGCCCGGTCCCCCAGGTCCACGCCCGCCAGCCGGGAGGCCAGGGCGGCGGCGTCCCCGATGGCCGTGTTCATCCCCTGGGCCGACAGCGGATGGACACCGTGCGCCGCCTCCCCGACCAGCGCGATGCCCGGTCGCACCAGGGACGGCGCCCAGTACTGGAACACCGGCAGCAGTTGTCTGCTTCCCAGTCCCGCTTCGAGCAAGCCGGCGAGCGGGCCCAACGCCGGTACGTCCGCGACGAGTTGCCGACACCACTGGCGGAGCCGCACCTGGTCGGCCTTCCTGAGTTCGTCCGCGGCCACCTGGACGTAGACCCGGATCCGCTCGTCGGGCAGCGGATAGACCATCACCATGCCGCGGTCCGTGACGTAGGTGGAGACCTCGTCGGTGACGGGGGGTGTTCCGGCGAGCTCGAAGGAGAGGAGGCGGTGGTCGTACGCCACGGGGTCCGCGGTCATCCCGGCGAGGCGGCGCAGCCGGGAGGACCGGCCGTCCGCGGCCAGCACGGCCCGGGCGCGGATCTCGCGCCGGTCCCCGCCGCCGGTCCGTACACCGGTCACGCGGCCGTGCTCGTCCCTGAGCAGGTCCTCGACCAGGACACCGTGCTGCCGGCGGACCGTTCCGCCCAGGGCGCCTTCCAGGCACTCCAGGATCGTCACGTAGTCGTGGGACAGCAGCCAGGGACGGTCGGTGTCGAGCTGGCCGAAGTCCATGGTGAGCAGCTCGCTCCCGTCGGCGCGGCGGGCGACGAGCCGGTCGAGCCGGACCGCCCGTCTCGCCTCGAGGGCCGGCAGGACGCCCCAGCCGTGCAGGAGGTTCAGCGAGCCCGGCTGGAGGACCTCCCCCTTCGCGACCGGTGGCCGGCTCCGCTGCTTCTCCAGCAGCAGGACGTCGATGCCGTGCCGGCCGAGCGCGCAGGCCGCCGCCAGCCCGGCGACCCCGGCCCCGCAGATGACGACGTCCGCCTCGACCGGACCGTCCGGCCCGCGGTCCCCGCTCATCGCGCCTCCACTTCCGCGTGGTCGTCCGCCGCACGTGCGGCCCGATAGCTTCCGAGTGCCTTGAGGGCGAGCCCGTTCACGATCAGGCCGTCCACGTAGTAGGCGAAGTTCCTGATGTGCATGCACACCTGACCGGCCTGCCACAGCCCGTCCGGCCGCTGCGCCGCGAGGATCCAGTCGGCCGCGCGCCGCACCCGCGGGTCGTCGGCCGGCACTCCGGACGCGAGCAGCGCCCGCAGAGCCCAGGCGGTCTCCTCGACCGTCCCCGACGAGGGGTCGTCACCGAGCGTCCCCGTCTCTCCCGGTCCCCAGGAGCCGTCCTCGAGCTGGGTGCGCAGCAGGGCCTGGCGCGCGCGCCGGGCGACCGGGTGGTCACCGAGTCCGGCCCGCCCGAAGGCGACCAGGGCCATCGCGGTTCCCGGGGTGAGCCCCCGATACCACAGCGCCTCGTAGGTTCCGTCCGGGCGCTGGTGGCCGAGCAGCCAGTCCAGGGCCCGGCGGACACCGGGGTCGTGCGGGTCGGCCCCGCAGTCCAGGGCGACCTCGACGGCCTGCGCGGTGACGTAGGGGCAGGGACCGTCGTTCGGCAGGGTCGTGTCCGGGACGAAGGTGCCCCACGAGCCGGTGCGGTCCTGCCGGGACTCCAGCCAGCGGAGCCCGCGGCGCAGCGGTTCGCCGGGCTCCTGCCGTCCGGCGACGGCGAGTGCGGACAGGACGTTGGCGCTGTCCAGGAAGTTGGGCCAGCCCCGGGGGCCTTCCCAGCCCCAGCCGCCGGGCGGCGCGTCGTAGACGGGGAATCCCTGGACCTGCTGGCAGTCGCGCAGCCACTGGCGCGCCCGCACCAGGCGCTCGTCGTGGGCGTAGCCGGCGTCCGCGAGGCCGCGTGCCACGTAGGAGCCGCCGATCAGGTCGAGGCCCTGCATGATGTGCCAAGAGCCGTCCTCCCGCGCGTTGGCGCGGAGGTAGCCGACGGCGTCGGCGATCGTCGCGGCCGGGGCGCCGGCGCAGCTGAGGCCGATGCAGACCACCGCGACCAGCCAGTTGTCACCGCCGTAGCCGCCCCGGTCGTTCTCGCCGCGTTCCACCTGTGCCAGTGCGCGGAGTCCGGCCTGGCGGGCGGCGCGGTGCAGCAGCCGCCCGAGTCCGGTCGGCGGGCTGTACCGGGCCTGGATGAAGGCCATCGCGACGAACGGGGCGAGCCGGAAGGACAGCCGGCCGCGCCAGACCCGCGGGGGCAGCAGGAGCAGTTCGAGCGGGATGCGCCGTGAGCCCTCGAGTTCCTCCAGACCCGCGAGAGCGAGGAAGGTCCGGGTCATGTGGGCCATCCCGGGGTCGGTGAGGGCCCGGGTCCCGCCGAGCGAGCGCACCAGTTCCAGGGCGCGGCGTACGGGTTCCCGGTGTCCTTCCGGGTCGTTCAGGTGCAGGGCGGCGGCGGCTATCAGGGTGGGGACGAGCTGGGTGGGGGCGCCGGCCACCCCGCCCCAGCCCCCGTCGGGGTTCTGTGCCGACAGCAGCCACCGCGTTCCGCGCTCGACGAGTTCACGGGAGCGCGCCGGGTCCGCGACGCGCAGGGCGGCCACGGCTCCGGCCGTGCCCAGGACGGCCGGGGGCCGCCGGTTGGGCCAGGAGCCGTCGGAACGCTGCCGGGAGAACAAGGTCTCGGCGGCGTGGGCGATCGACGCCTCGACACGACTGTCCACAGCTGAGCACACGGGAAGTCCTTCTCCTTCTCTCTCGCCGGGTCGGAGGGTTCAGCGGGCGGTCGCGGCCCGGCCGTCGGGCGCGAACTCGTGTCCGGAGCGCATCCTGTGCTGGACGCCGAGGGTGAGGACGAGCAGCGGAACGAGGAGCCCCAGTGCCAGGGCCGGCCCGAGGCCGGGGACGAGCAGGGCGTCCGCGAGGACGATCCGTTCGGCGACCAGTACCTCGTGCGCGCGAAGGGCCGTACGCGGGGTGAGCTCCCGCCGGGGGCCGAGGACCAGCCCGAAGGCCGCGGCGCCGACCACCCCGGCGAGTAGCACCACGAGGAGGCAGACCGCCCGGTCGCGCGGTACCGCCAGGCAGCCGACCGCCGCGGTCACGAGGGCGAGGCCGTACAGCGCGGCGGCCGTCCGCCCGGCGGTCCGCAGTCCGCGGCGCACGGCGAAGGTGGCGTAGCCGCCCTCGCGGTCACCGGCGACGTCGCGGAGCGTGCCGACCAGGTTCGAGGCGGCGTCGTGGGCCCAGAACACCACGACGAACGGCAGCAGTCCGACCGGCGGGAAGTCGGCGGTCATCATGGTGCCGAAGGCGAAGGCCGCGCCGGTGAGCGCGCCGCGCACGACGTTGCCCCAGAGCCCGCGTGCCTTGAACAGGCCGTTGTAGGCCAGCGCTCCGCCGATGCCGACGGCCAGGAGCAGGATCGTCCGCCAGTTGACGGCCAGCGCGGCGGCGCAGCCGGCGGCGGCCAGGAGCGTGCCGCACAGGAGCGCCGTCCTGGGCGCCATCCGGCCCGAGGGGATGGGCCGTTGGGGCTTGCTGATGGCGTCGAGGTGCCGGTCGAGGTAGTCGCCGAGGTAGTGTGCGGCGACCCAGACGGCGGTGGGGGCGAACCAGGCGGCGAGCAGTGCCGCGTTCGCCCGCGGCTCGGCGGCCAGGGTGGCGCCCGCGAGGCCGACCAGGCCCGGGTACCAGATGGTGTAGGGCCGCCAGGTGCGCACGTGCGCGCCCAGCGTGCTGACGAGACGGTTGCCGTCCATCTCAGAAGGCGCGCCGCGAGGCGTAGTCCGCGATCTCCGCGAGCGTGTCGGCGCTCTCGCCGGCGGGCAGCAGGGAGAGGCGGTCCTTCGCGTCGTCGATCAGTCCCGTGGCCATCTGGGCGGCCGCGTCCCGGCCACCGGTGGTCCCGACGAGCTCGCGGACCAGGGCGAAGGCCTCCTCGGGAGGCAGCTCGCCGCGGAACGCCCTTTCCAGCAGGGCGCGTTCGCGGCCCGAGGCCCGCTGGTGGGCGAGCAGGACCGGGAGGGTCGGCCGGCGGTTCTCCAGATCGCTGTCCTGCGGCTTGCCGATGTACGCCGAGGCGTCGTCGAAGCCGAGGAGGTCGTCCCGGATCTGGAAGGCGATGCCGAGATTCATCCCGTACTCGCCGAGGGCACGGATCCAGTCCTGCCGGCCGGTGCCGAGGACCGCCCCGATCCGGCAGGCCGCCTCGAAGAGCACCCCGGTCTTGAGCCGCGCCACCGTCAGGTACTGGTCCACGGTGCAGTTCAGGTCCCCGACGTACTCCGCTTCCAGCAGCTGTCCGCGGCACAGGTCCACTCCGGCGCGGGCCATGACCGAGGTGACCGCCACGATGTCGGCGTCGGAGACGCCGTCGGGCCGGGAGCCGGTCAGGGCGGCGAAGGTCTCGAGGATCAGTCCGTCGCCGGCGACGATGGCGGGGGCGACGCCGAACTCGGCCTGGACGGACGGGCGTCCGCGGCGCACGTCGTCCTCGTCGATGATGTCGTCGTGGATCAGGGTGGCGACGTGCAGGTATTCGATGGCCAGGGCCAGCTTGGTGAGTTCCTCGGGGGTGCCGCCGACACATCGGGCCGACTCGAGGACGAGCAGCGGCCGGAGCAGCTTCCCGGCCGGCACCAGCGCGTACTCGGCTATCCGGCCGAGGACGTCGAGGCCGCCGCCCCAGATGCCGAGTAACTCGCGCTGTAACGGGTCGCCACCGGCCAGGAACGAGGCGAGGCCCGACGGCTTCGCGTCCCGGGTGAGGTTGTTGACGATGGTCATCGCAGGTTCCGCCCTTCGTGCGGCTTGCCGATGGTCGTGGTGAGGGTGCCGATGTCCGCGATCGTCACGTCGACGCGGCTGCCGACCGACAGCGGGCCCGATGCCGCGGGTGTGCCGGTGAGGATCACGTCGCCGGGCAGCAGGGTCATGTGCTCGCTGACCGCGGCGATCACCTCCGGCACCGGGATGAGGAGGTCGCGGGTGCTGACCCGCCGCACGGTCTCGCCGTCGAGCGTGCAGGTGATCTCGGCGTCGTCCGGGTCGAGGTCCGTGGCGAGCCAGGGGCCGAGCGGCGTGAAGCCGTCGAAGTGCTTGGCCCAGACGGGTGGGGCGGCGGCGCGGCGGGCGGAGTCGGCGGTTTCCGTGGACGGCTGCGCGTAGGCCGTGAGGTCGTTCGCGCAGGTGTAGCCGGCCACGACCCGGGAGGCCTCTTCGGCCGGGACCCGGAAGCAGCGCACGCCGATCACGACGGCGAGCTCGGCCTCGTAGGCCAGCTCCCACTCGTCTCCCGGGTGGCACACGGTGCTCCCGGAGGCTTCCAGCGAGGAGGGAGGTTTGAGGACGACCGCGCAGGAGGCGGCGCCCGCCGGGCGCCGGTCACCGGTCGCGCGGCCGTCCGGTGCGTGGTTGAGCGCCAGGCAGGCGATCTTGCTCGGCTCGGCCGGCGGCAGCAGGTCGACCTCGGCGAACGGACGTGCCGGGCCGGTGCCGGTCTCCACCCAGCGGCCGGACGACGGGTCGTACGCGACGGGGACGACGGTGCCGTCGTCGCCGTTCCGTGTGAGCCGCCCGTACTCGGGCCGGGCGACGGGTCGGTCGCGCGGGGGTCGCGAATCGATATATCGACATATGAGCATGCGAGGTCCCTTCCTTTGCGTCATCGGTACGGGCCGTACCCCGGTGCGGGAACGCGGGACGCCTCACCAGGCGACGGGCAGCTCCGGAAGGCCCAGGGTGACGTGACCGCCGCGCCAGGACAGCTCCTCGGGCCGCACCGCCGGCCGCAGGCCGGGGAAGCGCCGGAGGATCGCCGAGAACACCACGCTCAGTTCGAGCCGTGCGAGGGACGCGCCGAGACAGTGGTGGGCGCCGTGACCGAACGCGAGATGCGGGTTCAGCTGCCGCGTGAGGTCGAACCGGGCACCCTGGGCGAAGACGGTCTCGTCGCGGTTGGCCGCGTTGACGGAAACCTGCACCAGCTCACCCGCGCGCACCAGCCGCCCGCTCAGCACGACGTCCTCGGTCGCCACCTGCACCCGGTTGAGGTCGATGACGGGCTGATGGCGGAGGATCTCCTCCACCGTCGGGTCCATCAGCGAGGGGTCCTCACGGAGCCGGGCCAACTGGTCGGGATGCTGGAGGAGTCTGAGCACGCCCGCGCTGATCGCGGTCTGCGTCGTCTCCAGGCCGCCCGCGAGGATGACGATCAGCAGCGAGACGAGCTCCTCGTGGGTGAGGCGTCCCTCGTCGTCGTGGGCGCGGACCAGGGCGCCCAGCACGTCGGCGTCCGGCCGGCCGCCCTGCTTCAGGTCAGCGCGCTTCTCCTCGACCGCGCCGGCCATGTAGGAGCCGAGCTCCCGCCAGGCCACCTGATCGAGCCCGGCCGGGCCCACGGTCGTGATCCGGTCGCACCAGCCGCTCAGCCTGGCGTGGTCCGCGGCGGGAAGTCCCAGCAGCTCGCAGATGACGACGGCCGGCAGAGGGGCCGCGACATGGCGGACCAGGTCGGCGGGCGGTCCATCCCGCTCCAGGTCATCGAGAAAACGTTCCGCCATCTCCGCGACCGACGGCCTGAGTTCCTCGATCCGCCGGGCGGAGAACGCCTTGGCCACCAGGCCGCGGAGTTCCAGGTGGGGACGGCCGTCCATGTTCACGGTGCGCGTCCGGGTCCCGTCCGCGCCCGGCCCGGCCGTGGCGGCGGCCGCCGTCAGGTCCCTCGTGAAGCCCGCGCCGGAGAGGACGGTGCGCACGTCGTCGTGGCGGGTCACCAGCCAGGCGGTCCTCCCGTCCGGCAGGCGGACCCGGGAGACGGGATCCTCGCGTCGTAATCGGTCGAGTTCGGGCGGCAGTTCACCGGCGTGCTCGGCGGCGGTCGGGTAGTCGGCGACGTAATCCATGAAGGGCATTCCGATCTGCGCGCGCTCAGGAGCGAGCGCACGCCGAAGCTGGTCCACGGTGCCGGGGCACCGCACGACGCAGGTGGAAGTGGGGAGGGTCGATGGACGTGCGTCGGACAGGAAAAGGGCGGGCGACCGAAGAAATGAGGGTGATCAGCCCGGGAATGTCCATGGGGAATCGGATTGCGGCCACGGAAGCGCGACTCTGAACGCGCCCAACGGATTACCGGAAACCATGGTGAATCCCCCGTTGCTCATTGCTCCTCGGCCGTGACACCACGGCCCGGCGACGTCTGCGAGACGGTCCGGCCTGGATATGCCAGACAGTTGGATCACTTGAGGGGCCGATAGTAGCACCGGGTCTCGGCGTGACAACCCTCCGTTTTTGGCGCCGCATGTCGCCCGGTAATGCCCTCGCCGTCTTCGGAGTTGAGCTTCGGCAGGGCATGTGACGTGCTGGTTCGTGGCCGTTCTGTGGCGATCTCCACGACGGCCACGAGCGGGTGGAGCGCTGGCCGAAACGTTGCGTGGAGTGGCCACGAGTACGACGGCGCGTCCGCGGAACACGTCTGGTCCAGGCCATCCTCCGTCAGGTCCGGGACGGCGGCCGAAGGGGCGACGTGGTGCCGCCGAGCCGCTGTCGCCCGGGGAGCGCGCATGGTAACGAAGGAAGCCCCTCGTGGGTACCCCAGCAAAGTCGGGGTTGTCGATGCCGTCGGCCGCCCGGCAGGGTGCTGAAGGCTGATCAACAACCACGATTGCCGAGACGGGGGGGGAGTCGGTTCATGTCCTGGATGACCCTGCTTCTGGAGCGGGGCCGGCAGCGGTACGGCCGGCGGGTCGCGGTCCGTGACGGTGACCGGCACGCCACGTACGAGGAGTTGGACCGGCACACCGACAGCCTGGCCACGGCCTTCCTGGAGATGGGTGTCCGACGCGGCGACCGCGTCGCGGTGGTCTCGCACAACCGCCTCGAGGTCCTCGAGACGTACTTCGCCCTGGGAAAGATCGGAGCGACCGCCGTCCCCCTCCACTACGGGGCCGTCGCCGAGGAAGTGGCCGACGCGGTACGCCGGTTCGAGGTGTCGGCGGTCGTCGGCGAGCCCGGCCTTCCCGGCGTCGCCGGCGTCGGCCCGGACCTTCCCGTCCTCCTCTACGACAGTGCGGAGTACCGGCAGGCCCTCGCCCGCGACCCCGCCCTGCCGCCGGGCGACGTCCCCGACGACGCGCTGATGTTCATCCTGCAGACCTCCGCGACGACCGGCCGGGCCAAGGGCGTCTGCGTCGACCACACCTCGCTGCGGTCCGTGGCGCTCGGGTACCAGGCCGACGTCCGGCCCGGGCCCGACCAGGTGTTCCTGCACTGCGGGCCGTTGTCCCACGGGGCGATGGTCATCCCGCTCATCTACCTCGCCGCCGGCGCGACCGTCGTGCTCATGCGGATGTTCAGTCCGCAGGAGTGCGTCGCCACGATCCGCCGGGAGGGCGTGACCCACCTGTTCCTGGTCCCCGACATGCTCCGGTTCCTGCTCAGGACCCGCGGAGCCTCGTCGACGGAGCTGCCCGGCCTCCGGGAGGTCATCTACGGCGCGGCGCCCATGCCGAGGCCGCTCCTCCTCGAAGCGCACGCGAGGCTCGGCTGCGGCTTCCGGCAGATGTACGGCCTGACGGAGGCGGGCGGACCCCTGGTCACCCTGCCGCCCGAGGACCACGACTACACACCGGGCGAGGCCCGGGGACCCGCCGCGTCCATCGGCCGGGCGACCATGGGCACGGTGTTCCGCAGCGTCGACGACGAGGGGCGCCCCTCCCCCACGGGACGGATCGGCGAGCTGTGGGTCCGCAGCCCCGCCGCCATGCGCGGGTACTGGAACGACCCCGAGGCCACCGCCGAGGCGCTGCGCGACGGCTGGGTCCGCACCGGCGACCTCGGCACGGTCGACGCGGAGGGCTACATCCATCTCGCCGGCCGGGCGAAGGACGTGATCATCCGCGGCGGACAGAAGGTGTATCCGGCGGAGGTCGAGGAGGTGCTCCTCGACCACCCGGCCGTGCGCGAGGTCTGCGTGGTCGGGGTTCCGAGCGACGAGTGGGGCGAGCTCCCCGTCGCCTGCGTGGTCGTCGCCGGCCAGGACCCCCGGCTCCAGGAGGCGCTGCGGGACCTGGCCCGCCGGAAACTCGCCCGCTACAAACGCCCGGAGGAATACCGCGTCGTTCCGGAGCTGCCTCGGAACACCGCCGGAAAAATCGACCGCCGCCGACTCCTCGACGGAATGGCGGCGGAATCTTCCGGGGTTCCTGCCGTCCCTGCCGGAGGGATGAGTTCATGAAATCGGACGCAGCACGGGAACACGCCCTGATTCACCTGGAGGCGATCCTGCGGGAGGTCTGGGACGAGCACCCCGGCGACGCGGCGATCGACCGCACGCGCTCGTTCCTCGATCTCGGTGTCGATTCGCTCACGCTGATGATCCTGCTGGATCGGGTGGAAAGCGAGTTCCAGGTCGACTGGGACCCCGAAAGGCCGCCTACCGCGCGCAGTTCACTCCTTTTCCTCGCCGAATCCGTGACCGTCCGGGAGTAACACGGCACCGCGTGAACGACACGTCCGGACCGGGCGCCCGACACCTGCCTCCCCCACCAGCAGAGGAATTCTCGTGGAACGCGTTCACTTCGCCGTCGCCGGGCCCCGACCGCCGCACGACGCACCGCACCGCGTCGCCGGACACGACTTCCGCTCCCTGATGAGCTCGTTCCCCACGGGTGTGGCCGTCGTGACGAGCACCGGGAGGGACGGAGCGCCCCGAGGCGTCACCTGTTCCTCGCTCAGCAGCGTCGCCCTCGATCCGCCGACCCTCCTCGTCTGCCTGAAGACCCACGGCAGCACCCTGGACGCGGTCCGGGCGCGCGAGTGGTTCGCGGTGAACCTGCTGCACGCACGGGCACGCGCCGCCGCGGAGGCCTTCTCGTCCCCTGTCGCGGACCGGTTCGCGCACGTCCGCTGGCGGCCGACGGACACGGCGGGGCTTCCGTGGCTGCACGAGGACGCCCTCGCCGTCGCGGAATGCGCCCTCACCGGACTGTACGCCGTCGGCGACCACACGGTCGTCCTCGGCGAGGTGGCGGGCATGGAGCTCCGGCCGGACGTACCGCTGCTCTACGGCCTGCGGCGGTTCTCGGCGTGGCCGGCCGGCCCCGGACCCGCCGCCTGAGACCCACCACCGACCAGAGCGCCGATCAACCCGAGGGGAATGCCGCGATGACCGCAACCGAGCCCGGTCTCGGACTGGCCGAGCAGTCCGGCGACGTCGAGTCGACCCTGGACTGGTTCCGGCGGATGAGGGAGGAAGCCCCCGTCAGCCACGACGAGGGAAGCGGAGTGTGGCACGTCTTCCGGTACGCGGACGCGGAACGGATCCTGGCCGACTCGGTCGCGTTCTCGTCCGACTTCAGTGATCTCACGCCCTCCCAGGAGGACGTCGACCTCTTCTCCCGCGGCAATCTCATCCGCAAGGACCCGCCGGACCACCGCAAGCTGCGCGCCCTCGTCGGCAAGGCGTTCACTCCGCGGGTCGTGGCCCGGCTCGAACCCCGCATCACCGAGATCGCCGGCGAACTCCTCGACGCCGTGAAGGGCGCGGACCGGATCGAGGTGATCTCGGACCTGGCCTATCCCCTGCCGGTCATCGTCATCACCGAGCTCCTCGGCATCCCCGCCGAGGACCGCGCCACCTTCCGGCGCTGGGCCGAGGCCCTGGTGTCGCCGAGCGGCGGGGGCGGCGGACTCATCCCGAACGAGCAGCGCGTCCGGTCCATGGCCGCGGTGATGCGCGAGATGAACCCGTACTGCCTGGAACACATCCGCTCGCGCCGCGCCCGGCCCAAGGACGACCTGATCAGTGCCCTCGCGGCGGCGGAGGTGGACGGCCAGCGCCTCGCGGACGAGGAGATGGTCGGCTTCGTCAGCCTGCTGCTGCTCGCCGGCCACATCACCACCACCGTGCTGCTCGGCAATGCCGTACTGTGCCTGGGGGAACACCCGGAGGCCGTCGCCGCCCTGCGTGCGGACAGGTCCCGGCTCCCCACGGCCATCGAGGAAGTGCTCCGCTACCGCGCGCCGCTGGCTCCGATGACGCGACGCACCACCCGGGACGTCGAGGCCGGCGGACACACCATCCCGGCGGGCGAGATCGTCGTCACCTGGCTCTCCTCGGCCAACCGGGACGAGCGGGTCTTCACCGACCCGGACCGCTTCGACTTCCGCCGCAAGCCCAACCCCCACCTCAGCTTCGGGCACGGCATCCACTTCTGCGTCGGGGCTCCGCTGGCCCGGCTCGAGACCCGTGTCGCCCTGGAGCTGATGCTCGACCGCTGGAGCGGGTTCTCGGCCGGTCCGGACGTCGAGTTCCACGACGCACGGGGGATCTTCGGCCCCAGGCGGCTCCCCCTCCGCGTGCACTGGGCCTGAACCAGAGAGAAAGGACGAAACGTTCATGGCGACGACCGCCGCCACAACCGAACACGTGATCGAGGTGCCGGGTGCGCGACTCTGCTACGAGACCAGCGGAGCGGGACCCCTGCTCCTGCTGATCGGCGCGCCCATGGGCAGCAGGGGCTTCGCCACGATCACCCCGCTCCTCGCCGAACACTTCAGCGTCGTCACCTACGACCCCCGCGGCTTCCTGCGGAGCACCGCCGAGGACCCCGACGCGGAGGTGACGCTCGACCTGCTGACCGACGACGTCCACCGGCTGCTGACGGCGCTGGGTGACGCGCCGGCCTATGTCTTCGGCAGCAGCGGCGGGGCCTCGATCGCGCTGGACCTGCTCACCCGGCACCCCGGGCAGGTGCGCGCCCTGGTGGCACACGAGGCCCCGCTCGTCGAACTGCTGCCGGACGCCGCCGAGTTGCGCGCGGCGCTGCGGGACGTCTGCGAGACGTACACCGGACAGGGCCGCAACGAGGGCCTGAAGAAGTACGCCGCGCTGACCGGCGTCGAGCGGTTCTCCCGGCCGCCCGGAGGCGGGCGCCACGAGGTCACCGACTTCGAGTCGTTCACTCCGCCGGCCGACGTACGGGCCATCCTCGACCGGTTCTTCGCGCACGTCCTCCGTCCCACGGCGCTCTACCGCCCCGACCTGTCCGCGCTGCGGGCGGCGTCCGCCCGCATCGTGGTGGGCGGCGGAACGGAGTCCAAGGGACAGCTCTCCCACCGGTCCGCGACCGCGCTCGCCGGGGAACTCGGCACCGGGCTCGTCGACTTCCCCGGGGACCACACGGGCTTCCAGGGCGAGCCGGAACCCTTCGTCCGGCTGCTGCGCCAGGTGCTCACGGAAACGGCCTGAGCCCAGGCGGTGTCATCGACCGAGTACTGCACCTGGAGTGACTCATGACCGATCTGACCTACTCGGAGTACCTGCAGGTCGACACCCTGCTGTCACTCCAGAACCCGCGTTCGTCGGGTACGGCCGACCGCTCGGTGGTGCTGGCCGAGCACTTCTTCATCGTCGCGCACCAGTCGTGCGAGCTGTGGCTCAAGCAGCTGGTCGCCGATCTCGAGGCCGTGGTGGACACCCTCGCCTCCCCGTCCGGCGCGGAGCGCCTCGAGCCGACCGTGGAACTGCTGCAGCGGTCCGGCGGTCTGCTCCGCGTGCTGCACGAGCAGGTCCTCGTACTGGAACGGCTGCCGCTGCGGGACTTCGCAGAGTTCCGCCCGCTCCTCGGCACCGCGAGCGGGGCACAGTCCGAGCAGTTCGCCGTGCTCGCCCGGCTGATCGGCGACGACCGGCGCCGGGGCGCTCTGTACGAGGCGTTCGTGGCCGCCGCGGCGCGCTCGGGCCTCTCGGTGACGCAGGTGTGCCGACAGGGCGCCGAGGCGGGCGTCCTGCACCGGATCGCCGAGGCGCTGCTCGACGTCGGCGACGGGCTGTGGCGGTGGAAGGTCGCCCATCTCGGCCTGATGTCCCGGATGGTCGGCGGCGAGCAGGGCACCGGCGGCACCAGCGGCATCGACCACCTGCTGCGCCGGATCACCCTGCCGTTCCGCGAACTCCGCGTCCACCGCGGTGAGTCGCACGCGTCCGAGCTGGCCGGCAGCACGGGCTGAGACGTCCCTTCGTCCACGGAAGACCAAGGTGAGGATTCATGATCTCCAGTGTGGTGATCGTCGGCGGCGGTACGGCGGGATGGATGACCGCCACCTATCTCAAGGCCGCCCTCGGCGAACGGATCGACGTGACGCTCGTCGAGTCCAGGAACGTCTCGACGATCGGCGTGGGCGAGGCCACGTTCAGCACCGTGCGGCACTTCTTCCGGTTCCTCGGCCTGGCCGAGCACGAGTGGATGCCGGAGTGCCACGCCTCGTACAAGCTCGCGATCCGCTTCGAGAACTGGCGCGAGAAGGGGCACTACTTCTACCACCCGTTCGAGCGCCCGCGGGTCGTGAACGGCTACTCGCTCGCCGACTGGTGGCTGCACCTGAGGCCGGGCGACCGGTTCGACCGGGACGCCTCCGTGCTGGCCGCGCTGTGCGACGCCAAGGCGTCGCCGAAGTACCTGGACGGCACCGTCTTCGAGCAGGACTTCCTCACGGGCGAGGGTGATCCGCGCGCGACGCCGCCCGGCCAGTCCACCCAGTTCCCCTACGCGTACCACTTCGACGCCACCCTGCTGGCGCGCTTCCTCACCCGGTTCGGGGTCGAGCGCGGCGTCCGGCACGTGCTCGACGACGTGCTCGACGTGCGCCTCGACGAGGACGGATCCATCAGGAACGTGCTCACCAAGGAACACGGGGAGCTCACGGGTGACCTCTTCGTCGACTGCACCGGGTTCCGCGGCCTCCTCCTGAACAAGGCCCTGGGCGTGCCGTTCGTCTCCTACCAGGACAGCCTCCCCAACGACAGTGCGGTGGCCCTGCGCGTACCCGTGGACGTGGCGAGGCGAGGCATGCGGCCGTGCACCACGGCCACGGCCCAGGACGCCGGCTGGATCTGGACGATCCCGCTGCTCGACCGGCTCGGCACCGGCTACGTCTACGCCAGCGACTACTGCTCGCCGGAGGAGGCCGAGAAGACCCTGCGGGACTTCGTCGGCCCCGCCGCCGACGACCTGACCGCCAACCACATCCGGATGAGGATCGGCCGCAGCGCCCGGTCGTGGGCGAAGAACTGCGTGGCGATCGGGCTGTCCAGCGGATTCGTCGAACCGCTCGAGTCCACGGGCATCTTCTTCATCCAGAACGGCATCGAGCAGCTCGTCCGGCACCTCCCCGACGGACGGGACGACGAGCGGCTGCGCGAGGCGTACAACCGGCAGGTCGGACGCGTCATGGACGGCGTACGGGAGTTCCTCGTCCTCCACTACTACGCCGCCGCGCGCGACGACAACCAGTACTGGCGGGACGCCAAGACGCGCCGTATCCCCGACGGCCTCGCCGAGCGCATCGAGCAGTGGCGCACGAAGCTCCCCGACGAGGACTCAGTGTACCCCTCCTTCCACGGCTTCGAGCCGTACTCGTACACCGCCATGCTCCTGGGACTCGGCGGCCTGGAGACCCGGTCGCTCCCGGTGCTCTCACGGCTCGACGGGACCGACGCGCTGAAGGAGTTCGCACGGGTGCGGCAGCAGGCGGACACCCTGACCGCCCGGCTGCCCAGCCAGTACGCCTACCTGGCGCACCAGCACGAGGCCGCCGCGGCCCGTACGCCGGCCTGATGGCGCGCCGTGGAGGAGGCTGGTGGGACGGCTGGCTGCGGTGGCTGCAGCCGGGACTGGTGGCCTACGGCATGTTCTGGGGCCTGACCCCGCCGACCGAATGGCTCACGGAGGGGCAGGCGCACCCGCCCCGCCGGTCCCCGCGGCCCGGGGCCGCCCCCGCGCCCGGCCATCCGGAGCGGCTCGTCCCGCACGTGCGGCCCTCACCGGCCGAGCAGGCCCTGTGGCGGCAGCTCACCTCCGGCCCTCCCGGAGTGCCGAAGACCGGTCACGCCGACCGGCTGCCCTGACCGCCCCGTCGGCAGCACGGTGCCGGGTGGTGAAGACGTTTCCCGTGAGAGAAGAGATCCGATGACAACTCAGCTCACCTCCGGTCCCCGTTCGGGGACCGGTCCCGACAAACAGGTCGCGCTGGCCCGGCCGAGAGGCTTCTGCGCGGGCGTGCGCCGCGCCATCGGCATCGTCGAGCGGGCCCTGGACCTGCACGGCGCGCCGGTCTACGTGCGCAAGGAGATCGTCCACAACCACTACGTCGTCTCCGAGCTGGAGAAGCGGGGCGCGCGCTTCGTCGACAGCGAGGACGAGGTGCCGGAGGGTGCCCTGTGCGTGTTCTCGGCGCACGGCGTCTCGCCCGCGGTCCGCGCCAGGGCCGCCGAACGGCGCCTGGAAGTCATCGACGCGACCTGTCCGCTCGTCGCCAAGGTGCACCAGGAGGCGCTGCGCTTCTCCCGCGACGGGCGCGTCATCCTGCTGGTCGGGCACGCGGGTCACGAGGAGGTCGAAGGCGTCCGCGGCGAGGCGCCCGAGCGCACCCTGGTGGTCGAGACGACCGAGGACGTACGGCGGCTCGACCTGGCCGACGACACGCCGGTGGCCTACCTCACCCAGACCACCCTGTCGTTCGACGAGACCGCGCGCGTCGTCGAAGCGCTGCGGCACCGGTTCCACGACATCGTCGGCCCGCACGACGACGACATCTGCTACGCCAGCCAGAACCGGCAGAACGCGGTCAAGGAGCTGGCCGGCCGCACCGACCTGGTCCTGGTCGTCGGCTCGCGCAACTCCAGCAACTCGCTGCGCATGGTCGAGGTGGCCCGGGAGCACGGTACCGCCGCCCACCTGGTCCCGGACGTCACCGAGCTGGACGAGCGGTGGCTGGAAGGGGCGTCACGGGTCGGCATCAGCTCGGGTGCCAGCGCCCCGGAGATCCTGGTGGGCGAACTCGTCGACCGGCTGGCCTCGCTCGGCTACACCGACGTCGAGGTCCAGGAAGGCGCCGAGGAGGACGTCGTGTTCTCCATCCCGGGGCGCCTGGCCGACCCGGTCACCGGCAGGACGCCGCGCACCCCCCTCGCCGACGAGGTGGGCTGATGTCGACCGTGACGGACGCCCGTACGGCGGGACTTCAGCACCCGGCGGTCGCCGGGGGCCACGCCGTGCCGGCCCTCGACGAACTCGGCGGACCGGCCGGCCTGAAGGCCCTGTCCCCCGACGCGGCGCGCCGGCTCGCGGAGGACATCCGCCGGTCCCTGGTCGACACCGTCACCAGGACGGGCGGTCACCTCGGCCCCAACCTGGGCGTCGTCGAGCTCTCCATCGCGCTGCACCGCGTCTTCGACTCCCCGAGGGACCGGATCCTCTGGGACACCGGGCACCAGACCTACGTGCACAAGATCCTCACGGGCCGCGCCGCGGGCTTCGACGCCCTGCGGCAGGCCGGCGGCCTCTCCGGCTACCCGTCCCGGCAGGAGTCCGAGCACGACGTCATCGAGAACTCGCACGCCTCGACCGTGCTGTCCTGGGCCGACGGCCTCGCCCGGGCCCACCGTCTGCGCGGCGTCACCGACCACGTGGTGGCGGTGATCGGCGACGGGGCGCTGACCGGCGGCATGGCCTGGGAAGCGCTCAACAACATCGGGGCGGCGCGGGACCGGCCGGTGATCGTCGTGCTCAACGACAACACCCGGTCCTACGCCCCCACCGTCGGCGCACTGGCCGGACACCTGGCGGCGCTGCGCGGCCCCGAGCCGCCGCGGGCCCTGTTCGAACAACTCGGGCTGGCCTATCTGGGGCCCGTCGACGGGCACGACATCGCCGCGCTCGAGGAGGCACTGCACGGCGCGGCGGCCCTCCGCCGGCCGGTCGTGCTGCACTGCGTCACCGAGAAGGGCCGCGGTCACGCCCCGGCCGAGCAGGACGAGGCGGACAGGTTCCACGCCGTCCGCGCCCGGACCGCGTCCGGGGCGTCCGGGGCGTCCGGCGGTCGGTCGCCCTCGTGGACCTCCGTCTTCGGTGAGGCACTGGCCGAACTCGGGGAGACGCGACCGGACATCGTGGCGATCACGGCCGCGATGCTCGAACCGACGGGGCTGGGCACCTTCGCCGGCCGGTACCCGGACCGCACGGTCGACGTCGGGATCGCCGAGCAGCACGCGGTGACCGCGGCGGCGGGCCTGGCCTTCGGGGGCCTGCACCCGGTGGTGGCGCTGTACGCGACCTTCCTCAACCGGGCCTTCGACCAGCTCCTGCTGGACACGGCTCTGCACCGGGCCGCGGTGACCTTCGTGCTCGACCGTGCCGGGGTGACCGGCGACGACGGCCCCTCCCACCACGGCATGTGGGACCTGTCGCTGCTCCAGCTCGTGCCCCGCCTGCGGGTGGCCGCGCCCCGGGACGCCGCGACCCTGCGGCGGGCCCTGGGGGAAGCGGTCTCCGTGCACGACGGGCCCACCGCGGTGCGCTTCCCCAAGGGCAGCACCGGTGCCGACGTCCCGGCGGTCGAGAGCGTGGGCGGCGTGGACGTCCTGCGGCGTGGCGAGCGGGCGGACGTCCTCCTCGTCTCCGTCGGGGCCATGGCTCACGCGTGCGCGGACGCGGCCGAACGGCTGACCGGGCAGGGTCTCGGAGTCACCGTCGTCGACCCCCGCTGGGTCAAGCCCGTCCCGCCCGCCGTGGTCGAGCTCGGTCTGCGTCACCGGCTCGTCGTCACCGTCGAGGACGGCGGCCGGGCCGGAGGCGCCGGGCAGGCGATCGCCCAGGCGATCAGCGACGCCGGAGCGCCGACGCCCGTCCACACCCTCGGTCTGCCGCAGGACTTCCTCGAACACGGCACACGGGCGGAGGTCCTGGCGCGGTGCGGCCTGACCGGGGAGGGCATCGCACGCGCCGTGACCGAACTGCCTCATCCCGGCGGACCGATGGCGGTCCCGGCCCGCGGGCGCCGTTCGTGACCACTCGACAGCAGGTTCCGACAGCAGTCCCGCCGGCGGTTCCGACACCAGATCCGCCAGCGGATCCGACAGCGGTTCCGACAGCGGTTCCGACGACAGTGAGGAGCACGACCATGAGGAGCACGGAGTGATGCCGGTCTCTCTCGGTGTCCCGTCTGTTCCGACCCGGCTCGCCGAGCGGCGCAAGAGCCGCCAGATCCAGGTCGGCTCGGTGGCCGTCGGCGGCGATGCCCCGGTGTCGGTGCAGTCGATGACCACCACCCGCACCTCCGACATCGGTGCCACGCTCCAGCAGATCGCCGAGCTGACCGCCTCCGGCTGCCAGATCGTGCGCGTGGCCTGCCCCACCCAGGACGACGCCGACGCGCTGGCGAC
>NZ_JBHXFE010000039.1:68104-89304 GCF_042722475.1 Streptomyces sp. NPDC127092 | reverse complement strand
GCCCATCACCAGTCATTCCGTGCCGGGCGCGGCCGCCCGCCCCCCGCTGCTCGGCGGCCGGCCCCTCGGCCACGGCGCGCAGCCGCTCGCCCCGGAGCGGGCCCGGCACGCCCGGCGCCGGACGAAGTGGTCGCCGTCGGGGCGGTTCCTGCTGCGGGCCGCGGCCGTCACGGCCGCCCTGACCGCGGTCGGCGCGGTGCTCGGGCTGGTCAGGGACCAGATCCTCGCGGGTTACTTCGGCGCCGGCGCGGAGACCGACGCCTTCCTCGTGGCCTGGACCGTCCCGGAGTTCGCCTCGACGCTGCTCATCGAGGACGCGATGGCGCTGATCCTGGTGCCGGCGTTCTCGCGGGCCCTCGCGCGCCGCGCCGGCACGCTGTTCGGTGACCCGGTCCGCAGCCTCGTACGGGCCACCCTGCCCCGCATCGTCCTCGCCGTCGCCGCCGTCTCCGCCCTGCTCGTCGTCCTCGCGCCGCTGCTGGTCGCCGCGCTCGCGCCGGGCCTGCCCGACCCGCAGCTCGCGGTGGACTGCACCCGGCTCACGGCCACCTGCGTGCTGTCCTTCGCCCTCGCCGGCTACTGCTCGGCCGCGCTGCGCGCGCACGGCTCGTTCCTGCCGCCGGCCGCGATCTACGTCGCGTACAACGTCGGCATCATCGGCACCACCCTGGTGCTGCGCGAGCCGCTCGGCGTGCGCTCGGCCGCCGCCGGCGTCGCGGTCGGCGGCGTGCTGATGGTCCTCGTCCAGGCGCCTTCGCTCCTGCGGGAGCTGCGGACCCGGCCCGTACCGAAGGAGGAGCCCAAGGCGACCCCGGCCGGCGACGGGCGGCTCCTCGTGATCGGGATGATCGCTCCGGTCGTGGTCTTCGCGCTGACCCGCCAGTCGCAGATCCTGATCGAGCGCTTCCTCGCCTCGCCGCTCCCGGCCGGCGCCATCTCGCATCTGAACTACGCGCAGAAGGTCGCGCAGATGCCGATGATCCTCTCCCTGATGCTGTGCACGGTCAGCTTCCCCGTCGTCGCCCGCGCACTCGCGTCGGGCGACAAGGAGGCGGCCCGCCGGAGGGTCGAGCGGGATCTGCTGCTCGCCGCCGTGGTGGTGCTCGTCGGCGCGTCGACGGTGATCGCCGCCGCGCCGCAGATCGTCGAACTGCTCTTCCAGCGCGGCGCGTTCGACGCGGGCGACACGGCGGCGACCGCGGCCGTGATGCGGGTGTACGCGCTCGGGCTGCTCGGCCAGACCGTCGTGGGCGCCCTGGTCCGCTGCTACTTCTCGGCCGCCCGACCGCTCTGGTACCCCGCCGCCGCGATGGGCGCCGGGCTCGCCGCGACGGCGGTGACCGGCGCGGTCGCCGCCCGCTTCTGGGGCGCCTCGGGCATCGCCGGCGCCAACGCCTTCGGCATCACCCTCACCGCCGTGATGCTGCTGCGCGGCGCCCACCGCCAGTCCGTACCCGTCGACTTCCGCCGGCTCGGCGAGGGCCTGCTGCGGCTGGCGACGGCCGGCGCCTGGGCCACCGGCGCGGGCTGGCTGTGCTCGGTCCTGATCGGCCCGCCCGTGCTCTCCCTCACCGTCGCCGGCCTGGTCGTGGTCGTCGTCTTCCTGCTGTTCGTCGCGTGCGCCGCCAAGGCGCCCGAGATCCCGCCCCTGCCCCGCTCTCCCCGCCGAAGGACCCTCCATGCCCGCCCCCGCCGTGCTGCGTCGACTGCTGCCGAAGCCTCCCCTGTGGGTGGCGATGTACCACTCGATCACGGAAACGTCCGCTGACCCGTACAAGGTGACCGTCTCCCCCGTGCGCTTCGCCCGCCAGCTGCACTGGCTGGGCGACCGCGGCCTGCGCGGCGTGTCCGTGCGGGAGCTGCTCGCGGCGACCGCCGAAGGGCGGGAACGCGGTCTGGTCGGGCTGACCTTCGACGACGGCTACGCGGACTTCCTGGAGTCGGCGGTGCCGCTGCTGCGCCGGCACGGCTTCACGGCGACCGTGTACGTGCTGCCCGGGCGGCTCGGCGGCGACAACGCCTGGGACGCGGAGGGCCCGCGCAAGCCGCTGCTCGACGAGGACGGCATCCGCCGGGCCGCCGCCGCGGGCATGGAGATCGGCTCGCACGGGCTGCACCACGTCTCCCTCGTGGACGCCGACGACGCCACCCTGGCGGCCGAGACGCGGCACAGCCGGGAACTGATCGAGGAGATCACCGGCGATCCGGTGCACGGCTTTTGCTACCCGTACGGAACGGTCGACGCCCGGGTCGTACGGGCGGTCCGCAAGGCCGGCTACACGTACGGCTGCGCGATCGATCCGGGGCCGCTGTCGGGGACGTACGCCCTGCCCCGCGTCCACATCGGCGAGGACGACACGTCCTGGCGGCTCACCGCGAAGCGGGTGCTGCACCCGCTGCGGCGGCGCCGGCCCGCCGACCTGGTTCCGGCGCAGAACGGCCCGGCGAGGTCGGTCCTGTCATGACGACCGACATGAAGGTGCTGCACGTCATCACCGGGCTCGGCATCGGCGGCGCCGAGCAGCAGCTCCGCCTGATGCTGCGCCACCTCCCGCTGCGGAGCGCCGTGGTCACCCTGACGAACCCCGGTGCCGTGGCCGACGGCATCGAGGCGGACGGCACCCCGGTCTTCCACCTCGGGATGACCGGCAACCGTGACGTCGGCGCACTGCCCCGGCTCACCCGGCTGATCCGGCAGGGCGGTTACGACCTGGTCCACACCCACCTGTACCGGGCGTGCGTGTACGGCAGGCCGGCCGCGCGGCTCGCCGGCGTGCGGTCCGTCATCGCGACCGAACACTCCCTCGGCGACGCGCAGATCGAGGGCCGGCCGCTGTCCACCGGAACCAGGGCGCTGTACCTGGCGACCGAACGCCTCGGCACGTCCACGGTCGCCGTCTCACCGAGCGTGGCCCGCCGGCTCACCCGCTGGGGCGTGGCCCCGTCCCGCATCCGCGTGGTGCCGAACGGCATCGAGACGAACCGCTTCGCCTTCGACCCCCGGGCGCGCGCGTCGGCCCGGGCGGCGCTCGGGCTGCCCCCGGACGCGTTCGTGGTCGGCGGCGTCGGGCGGCTCGCGCCGGGAAAGCGCTTCGACCGCCTGGTACGCGCGGTGGCGGCGGTACCGGAGGCCCGCCTGCTGCTGGTCGGCGAGGGCGACCAGCGGCAGCACCTGCTGCGGATCGCCGAGGAGTGCGGGGCGACGGACCGCGTCCTGCTGACGGGCGCGTGCGAGGACCCTCCGGCGGGTCCGGAGGGCCGGTCAGGCCCGGCGGGCCCGGAGGGCCGGTCAGGCCCGGCGGCCGCGGAGGGCCGCGCGCATTCGGCGGACGCTGCCGCCTCCGCCGGCCCGTCCCGGGGGCCTGGGGGCCACGGCGGGCAGGGCGCGCGGCCCGGGCTTCCCGCGCTGCTCGCCGCCATGGACGTGTTCGTGTCCACCTCCCCGGACGAGACCTTCGGGCTCGCCGTCGTGGAGGCGCTGGCGGCCGGGCTTCCCGCGCTCTACGTGGCCTGCCCGGCGATCGACGACCTGCCGGCCGAGGCCGCGCCCGGTGCGCGGCGGATCGGTGAGTCGGTGCCCGAGCTGATCTCGGCGCTGCTCGCGCTGCGCGGCTCCGGGCGCGGCCGGCTGGCGCCGCCGGAGGCGGTGCGCCGCTACGACATCGCGCAGAGCGCCCGGAAGTTGATGTCCCTCTACCACCAGGCCGTCCACGGCCCCCTTCCCGTGAAGTGAGAGCTGCGTCATGACCACGAACCCACCACGTCACACCCTGCTCACCCCCGCCCGCTGGATGGTGCTGCCCGCCGCCGTGCTCGCCGGAGCGGTCCTCGGCGGCGGTTACGGCGCTCTGAAGACCCCCGAGTACGCGGCGACCAGCTACGTCATCGTCGTACCCGGGGAGAAGTCCGACCCGTCGGCCGCGCTCGGCTTCGCCCAGGCGTACGGTCGGGTCGCCACCGACATCGCCGTGACCGGCGACGCCCAGGTGTGGGCGGGCGTCTCGGCCGACACGCTGCGGTCGAGCGTGCAGGCCTCGACCTCGCCCGACGCGCCGATGATCTCGATCACGGCCCGCTCGGCGAAGCCGTCGACGGCGGTGTCGATGGCCGACGGCGTGGCCCGCTCGCTGGTCCTCAACAGCTCCCACGTCGCCGCGAACACGGGCGTGAAGGTGGTCCAGTTCTCGCGGGCGACCAAGCCGGTCGAGCCGGTCTCGCCCTCGGCCTCGCTGTCGGCGCTGGTCGGCGGCTGTGCGGGCGGACTACTCGGCGGCCTGGTACTGCTGGTGCGGCCCAAGCGGTCGACCAGGGCCGAGGCACGGCACTCGCGGCAGGGCGCGAACCCGGCCGGCGCCCCGACCTCGGCCTCGGTTCCGGGCCCGGCCGGCGCCGCGCAGCAGCCGGAACCGGAGGCGGTGTGAACGGCAGACCCCTCTACCCGGAAGTCTGCCGGGACGCCGCCTCGTTCGAGCGGCTCGGACCGGAGTGGACGGCGCTCTACGGCCGTTGCTCGACGGCCACGCCCTTCCAGTCCCACTCGTGGCTCCACTCCTGGTGGCTGTCGTACGGCCGGCCCGGCGCCCTGCGGATCGTCCTGGTCCGGCGCGCGGACGGCACGCCCGTCGCGGCGGCGCCGCTGATGCGGGCCGCGGCCGGGCCGCTGCCGGTGCTCACCCAGCTCGGCGGCGCCATCACCGACTTCACCGACGTCCTGCTCGACGACGACTGCCCGGAGGCCGCGCCCGCACTCGCCGGCGCCCTGGCCCGGGCGGCGCGCGGCGCGGTGATCGACCTGCGCGAGGTACGGCCCGGGGCGGCGGCCGAGCGCGTCTACGAGGCCTGGCGCGGCCCCCGGCGACGGCTCGCCGACTCGCTGTGCCTCGAACTGCCCGCCGTACCGATGGAGGCCCTGCTCGAACGCATCCCCTCCGGGAAGGCGCAGCGGGTGCGGGCGAAGCTGCGGAAGATGGACGCGCTGGGCATCGACGAGCGCATCGTGCCCCCGGCGGAGGTACCGGTGGCCCTGGAGCGCCTCCTGCGGCTCCACCACCTGCAGTGGCAGGGCCGTGGCGTGACCGCCGAGCACACCAGCGAGCGCTTCGCGCAGCACCTGACGCGGGCGGTGCTGCCGATGGTCGAGCGCGGCGACGCGATGGTCACCGAGTTCCGGCTCGGCGGCGACGTCGTGTGCGCGGACCTGACGCTGTTGTCGCCGCGCCTCGCGGGCGGCTATCTGTACGGGGCGGACCCGGCCCTGCGCGCACGCAAGGTGGACGTCGCGGCGATGCTGCTGCGGCACGGTGCGCGCGAGACCAGCGCGAGCGGCCGGGCCACGCTGAGCATGCTGCGCGGCACCGAGCCGTACAAGCACCACTGGCGACCCGAGACGGTGCCCAATCAGCGGCTCATGCTCGCGGGCCGGAGCGCGGCCCCGCTGCTGTGGCTGCGCGCGGGCGCGGCGAACGGCCGGAGCTGGGCGGCCCGGCAGGCGCGGGAGCGGGAGTGGGTCGGGCGGGCGGTCGGGCGGCTGCGGCCGGGGCTGCTACCGGCGGGCCGGGCCGCCGGAACGCCGAGCGGCGGCGGAGGTTGAGTTCCTCCGCCGCCGTGGGGGGTTTCACCGACCGGTCGGACCGGTCAGAAGGGCCAGACCCCGTTCAGCGCGCCCTTCCAGTCGATCTTCAGTCCGTCCTGCCAGCCGACGACCGGCGTGTCGGGCTTGGCCGGCTCGACGGGCTTGGGCGGGATGGCGGGCATGGCGGGCGCCGCGGGCTTGACGGGCGCCTCGGGCTTCGCGGGCACCGCGGGCATCGCGGGTACCGCAGGCATGGCGGGCACCGCGGGCTTTGCCGGCTGCTTCCAGGACTCCTTCCAGGAGTTCGTCGGTACGCAGATCTGTCCGCCGATCCAGCTCTCCACCCATGAACCGAGGTTCAGCTTCCAGCAGTCGGGCTCGGGCTTCGGTTCCGGCTTGGGCTCAGGCTTCGGTTCCGGCTTGGGCTCGGGCTTCGGCTCGGGCTTCGGTTCAGGCTTGGGCTCGGGCTTCGGCTCGGGCTTGGGCTCGGGCTTCGGCTCAGGCTTCGGCTCAGGCTTCGGCTCAGGCTTCGGCTCAGGCTTCGGTTCAGGCTTGGGCTCGGGCTTCGGCTCGGGCTTGGGCTCGGGCTTGGGCTCGGGCTTCGGCTCAGGCTCGGGCTTCGGCTCAGGCTTCGGTTCCGGCTTCGGCTCGGGCTTCGGCTCAGGCCTCGGTACCGGCACCGTCGGGTCCACCGGGTCCACAGGATCCACCGGGTCCACCGGGTCGACCGGGTCCGTCGGGTCCGTCGGCTCGACCGGGTCCGCCGGGTCCGTCGGCTCGACCGGGTCCGCCGGGTCCGTCGGCTCGGTCGGCTCCGTCGGCTCCGTGGGCTCCGTGGGCTCCGTCGGCTCGGTCGGCTCCGTCGGCTCGACCGGGTCCGTCGGGTCCACGCCGTACAGCATCTGCCGGAACACCTGCGAGGACTCCGGATTGGCCCCGCACTGCCAGACGCCGTGCGGGCAGTAATCGGTGATCGTGTGATACAGCGGCTTGTGCTGCTTCATCCATTCGAGCATGCGCCGCATGTACTCGGGGTTGTCTCCGTTCCGGAAGAGACCCCATTCCGGATAGGAGATCTGCTTCCCGTGTTCGGCCGCGAAATCGACCTGCGCCTGGAGCCCGTACGGCTCGCTGACGTGCCGGTCGAAATCGGAGCCCGGAGGCTGGTCGTAGGAATCCATCCCGATGATGTCGACGACGTCGTCCCCGGGATAGCACTCGGTCCACGGGACGGCGTCCCGGCCCCGGCTCGGGTTGAAGTCGAAGCGGAACTTCTGCCCCGGCACGGACCGCATCGCGGAAACGATCCGGTTCCAGTACTTCTTCCACGACGTCGGGTCCGGCGCGCACCGGTGGGTGTACGTCGTGCCGTTCATCTCCCAGCCGAGGACCACAACGGTGTCGGCGGCCTTGAGGTCGACCAGGCGCTGGGCGAGGGTGCGGAAGTGGTGGTCGAAGTACCCGGCGGCGCCGAGCTGGAGCTGGCGGCGGACCTCGTAGTCGGAGACGCCCGCCTCGTTCCGTTCCAGCATGGGCACGTTGAGGACGAACAGGCGGTCGGCGCGCTCGTTGCGCCAGTTCGCCCAGGCGTCGAGGAAGCCGGGCGGGCCCTCGATGTTCGACCAGAGGTCGCCCGGCAGGTAGGTGTGCCCGACGCGCAGCTCGCGGCCGCCGAGCCAGCGCTCCAGCTGGGAGATCCGGGCGACCCCGAGCGGGCCCGAGTCCAGGAACGCTCCCATGGCATTGGACAGAGTCGGTCTGGGGTCCCTCGTCGTTACGGATTCGGATTCGGCGGCGTGAGCCTGGGCGTGTGGCGCGTGGGCGTGAGCTGGAGACGACAGCACGACAGAACCTGATGCAAGGAGACCGGCGGTGAACACCCCCAGCCACACCCTCGAAGTTCTCTGATTTCGGTTGATCATGACAGCACTCCTTCTCTCTCGCGCCGCTTGATGGTCCGTCAGTCCGATCTTCCGAAAGTATTCCTAATGCGCCGACCGAGAACTCCGGTTCGCTCCCATCAATAGTCCGTAAGAGGATTTTTCATCGCCCAGTTGGGGCACCCGAGACGAAGGACATGCCGTGCCGAGTTTTGACACCCGCGTCCCCGCGGTCCTTGTGCGGCTCGACCCGAACCCCTTTCACCACGGCACGCTCGGCGCGGCGCGGTCCCTGGGGCGGGCGGGCATCGCGGTCCACGCGGTGGTCGAGTCGCCGGCCAGTCCGGTCGTCCGCTCCCGCTACCTCCGGCGCGCCCACCAGCGCCCGGCGGAACCGTCGCCCGCCGAGCTCACCCGGCTGCTGCACCGGATCGCCGACGAGATCGAGGAGCGCGAGGAGCGGGACGACGGCCGGCCCGACCGTGAACACGCCGACGGCCGCTCCGACCCCTGGCCCGAGCCCCTGCCCGGCCACCGGCCCGAGCCCCTGTCCGACCACCTGTCCGACCACCTGTCCGGCCCTCGCCGGCCCGACCGCCGCGCACGCCCCGCGCCCGCCCTGCTCGTGCCGCTCGACGACATCACCGCCCTCTCCCTCGCCGAGTGCCGGCCCGAGCTGGCCGGCCGTTTCCTGCTGCCCGACCAGTCGCCCGAGCAACTCACCCGGGTCGCCGACAAGGCCCAGCTCGCCGAGACCTGCCGGGCCCTCGCCCTCCCCCACCCGCGCACCGAACTCCCCGCGAGCGCCGACGAGGCCGCCGCCATGGCCTGGTCGCTCGGCCTTCCGGTGATCGCGAAGTGGAGCCGGCCCTGGCTGCTGCCGGCCGGGGGCGGGCTGCGCAGCACCACGATCGTCGGCTCGCTCGCCGAGGTGCGTGAGCTGTACGCGCGCGCCCCGCAGGCCGGCAGCCGGCTGCTGCTCCAGGAGCTGCTGCCCGCGGGGCGGGGACTCGACTGGTTCTTCCACGGATACGTGGACTCCGCCGGCGGCTGCTCGACCGGTGCCACCGGCATCAAGGAGCGTTCCTGGCCCGACGGCGCCGGGCTCACGGCGGTGGGCCGCTGGACGGCCAATCCCGTGGTCGACGCGACGGCCCGGGAGCTGCTCTCGGCGCTCGGCTACCGGGGCGTGTGCGACCTGGACTTCCGGCTCGACCGGACGACCGGCGCCTACCACCTGCTGGACTTCAACCCGCGGCCCGGCGCCCAATTCCGGCTGTTCGCCGACCGGGACGGGCTCGACGTGGTCCGGGCCATGCACCTGGACCTCACCGGCCGTCCGGTGCCCGCGCACCACCCTTCGTACGGACGGCGCTTCGTCGTCGAGAACTACGCGGCGCTGTCGTACCTGACCTCGCCGGGCCGTCGTCACGCGGCCGGGCGGCCCGGCCCCGGCGGTGACGGCGGCGGCGAGGCCGCCTGGTTCGCCGCCGACGACCCGCGCCCGGCGCTCGCGATGCTGCGGACCTGGTTCGCGCACCTCCTGCGCAAGGCCCTGCTGAGGCTCCGCCGGCTGGCGCGGCGGCTGACCCGGCGGCTGACGCGGCGGCTGCTGCGCGCCGGCGGTCCGCAGCCGGTGGTGGCCGTGCCCGCGCCGCAGCCCCCGGCCCGTACGCCCCACGACCGGATGACCCAACGATGAGACCGACGACTTCGAAGGCGGAACGCGCGATGTACGACCTGGTGATTGTGGGAGCGGGGCCCTACGGGCTGTCCGTCGCCGCCCACGCGGCGGCGCACGGGCTGAACCTGCGGATCTTCGGCCGCCCCATGGAGATGTGGCACGCGATGCCCTCCGCGATGTTCCTGAAGTCCGAGCCGTGGGCCTCGCACCTCTCCGACCCGGCGGGCACGTACGGGCTCGACGCCTACGCGGCCACCCGCGGGGTCCGCGCCGAGCACGGCGTACCGCTGCCGGTCGGCTTCTTCGCCGCGTACGGCGACTGGTTCGCCCGCCAGGCGGTCCCGGCGCTCGACGAACGGCTCGTCACCACCGTGGCGCCGGCCGCCGGCGGCGGCTTCGCGGTCACGGCGGAGGACGGCGAGACCGTCCGCGCCCGTACCGTCGCGCTCGCGGTGGGCGTGCTGCCGTTCATGGAGATCCCCGGCCCGCTGCGCGGGCTGCCCCGCCGTCATGTCACCCACTCGAGCCACCACGGCGAGCTCGACGGCTTCGCCGGCCGGGACGTCACGGTGATCGGCGCCGGGCAGGCGGCCCTGGAGACGGCGGCCATCCTCACCGAGCAGGGCGCGACGGTGCGCATCCTGGCCCGCTCCGGCCGGCTGAACTGGAACACCGTCCCGCCGGCCCTCGACCGGGGCCCGTGGCGGTCGCTGCGCGCCCCGCACACGGGGCTGGGCTGCGGCTGGCGGAACAAGCTGTACGCGGACACGCCCGGCGTCTTCCGGCGGCTGCCCGCCGCGACCCGCGAGCGGATCTTCGACTCGGCCCTCGGCCCGGCGGGCGCCTGGTGGCTGCGCGAGCGGTTCGCGAAGGTGGGGGACGTGCGGCTCGGGCAGCGGGTCACGTGTGCGACGGTGACCGCGGACGAGCGGCTGCGGCTGGACGTGGCCGGTGCCGACGGGGTGACGGACGTCGTGGAGACCGACCATGTCGTCGCCGCCACCGGGTTCGTGCCGAGCCTGGACCGCGCGGACGTGCTCGCGCCGGAACTGCGCGACGGGTTGCGGCGGGTGGGGGCGGGCGGGGCGCCGGAGGTGGGGGCGCTGTTCGAGTCCTCGTGGCCCGGGCTCTTCCTCGCCGGGCTGCTCACGGCGCCTTCGTACGGTCCTTCGATGCGCTTCGTGTTCGGTGCGGGCTACACGGCCGGGCGGCTCGTGAAGGGCGTGCGGCGGCGGCTGGGGTCGACGGCCGGGCGCGGCGGCGTGGTGGGCCGTCCGCGGTCGGGCGAGGAGCGGGTGGCCGCCGGGGCCTCCTGAGACGGCGGAAGGCCGGCCCCCGGGAGCGTGGTGGACGCTCCCCGGGGCCGGCCGGGTCCTGCGGGAACCGCTTCAGGACGGCAACGTCAGGCGTTGGTCCTCAGGGCGACGTCAGGCGTTGATGCAGACGTTGCCCGCGGCCGGGTTGAGCGCGCCGATGATGTTCACGCTGTTGCCGCAGACGTTGATCGGGATGTGGATCGGGACCTGCACCACGTTGCCCGACAGGACACCCGGCGAACCGACGGCGAAGCCCTCGGCGTACGAGTCGGCCATCGCGGGAGCGGCGGCACCCAGGGCCATGAGCAGACCGGCGACGGCGACCGCAGCCTTCTTGCACTTCATTTCGTCTGGATCCTTTCTGCGGCGGAAGAGAATTCACGGCTTTCGTGATGCGCGGGACAACGCGTGCCCCGCCTTCCGCTGCACGATTGACAACGACCCTGCCACGGAAAGGAAACCGTCCGGCGGTCCGCCCGCCGTTGTTCACCCCATTGCCGGGCCCGGAATCGCTCAACGGGGCCAGATAGGTGTCCTCATGAGCCGCTCCCACTCCCGGTCGGGCACTCCGGGAACCGCCCGACCGGCCAGCATCCACTGGCGGGCCAGTGAGGAATACACCGGAAAGGGTTCCGGGTCGGTCGGCGGCGGATCGGGCACATAACGGCTCTTCGGAATGAAGGCCATGCGCTCCCATTTCCCTCGATCGGGCGCCATATTCGCTCCTTCCGCTGACGTTCCGAATCATGGCACAGCCACCGCAGGAGAGTGATTCGAACGGTCCATGTCGCGTCGCGCACCTCTGTGCGAGAGCGTCCGATTTAACGTTCCTGCATGAATTTCCCCCACTCCCCCCGGCGGGCGGGCTCCCGCCCCCGCCGGAGACGTACGCTGCTCCTGGCCACCGCCCTGGTCGCGACCGGCACGGGCGCCCTCGCCGCGGCCCCGGCGGATCTGCCCGCGCCGAAGAAGGGCCTCAACCTGCTCGTCGTCGGCCTCGACAGCCGCAAGGGCGTCACCGCGGCCGAGAAGAAGAAGTACCGGCTCGGCAGCCGCGAGTGCTCCTGCACGGACGTGATCATGCTGGTGCACGTGTCGGAGAAGAACGACCGGGTGAGCGTGGTGAGCCTGCCGCGCGACTCCCTCACCTCGTTCCACGAAGGACACGTCGACCGGCGCACGGGCGAGAAGCACAAGGCCCACCCCGCGAAGATCAACAGCGCCTGGGCGGAGGGCGGTTCGTCCTTCACGGTCGAGACCGTCGAGGCGATGACCGGCCTGTCGGTCCACCGCTACCTGGAGATCGACTTCCGGCGCTTCATGGACACCGTCGACGTCTTCGACAAGGGCGTGCCCGTCTGCACCAAGGTCCCGCTCAAGGACTCGGTCACCGGTCTCGACCTGAAGGCCGGCTCGAAGTCGGTGAAGGGCGGGGAGGCGCTGCAGTTCGTCCGTTCCCGTCGCGCGGACGGCAAGATGGACTTCGGCCGCATCCAGAAGCAGCACCTGTTCCTGGCCAACCTGCACCGCAACCTGCGGGACGGCCTGCTGACCAGCCCGGCCGGTCTCAAGGCCTTCGCCTCGACGCTGCGCGGCACCGGCCAGGGCGAGCGCGCGGTCTCCGTCACGGAACTGGTCAGACTGGCCGGCCGCCTGAAGAAGGTCACCCCGGCCAGGACCCAGTTCGCGACCGTGCCGGTGGCCGGTTTCAACGCGACCATCGCGGGTGTCGGCTCGACCCTCGCGTGGGACAAGAAGTACGCGGCCGAGGTCTTCGCGGCCCTGCGCGCGGACAAACCCCTGCCCAAGCCCCACCCGAAGCCCAGCAGCTCGATCCCGCAGGGCCTCGGCGAGTACCGGCCGACCGAGGGCGGCAAGCTGCTGTGCGCCTAGGGGGCGGCTTCTGAGGGTGCCTCGGGCCGCCCCCGCCGGTCAGCGGGCGAGCTTGCGGGCCAGCAGCTCCGGGTCCGTCGTCGGCGCGTCGCAGACGAAGTGGCGGCAGACGTAGGCGGTGGCCATGCCGTCGACCAGCGGCCGGTCCCTCAACAGCGGGAACTCCTCGCCGCCGGGCAGTCCGGCGGCGAGGACCGCGCCGGGCGTGCCGGCCCGCAGGGCGGTGCGGCGCAGGGCGCGGAAGGCCTCGTCGTCGGGGGCACCCACCACGGCGATCTCGCGGGGTCCGTCGAGCAGCGCCTCGGCGACGGCGAGGCCCCAGCCGATGAAGCGGGGCGCGCGCGGCCCGAGCGCCCTGACCACGCCGAGCGCGCGCTCCGCGGCGGTCCGGTGCGCCTCGGAGCCGGTGTGCGCCGCGTACGACAGGAGCGCGCCGGCGGCCGCGGTCCAGCCGGAGGGCGTGGCGTTGTCGGTGGGGTCCTGGGGGCGGCGGATCAGCCGTTCGGCGTCGTGGGCGGTGTCGTAGAGCGCCCCGCCCTCCGCCGTGAACTTGTCGAGGACGACGTCGAGGAGGAAGCCGGCGAACTCCAGCCACGCGCCCTCGCCGGTGACCGACGCGAGCGCGAGGAAGCCCTCGGCGACGTCCGCGTAGTCCTCCAGGACGCCCGCGTTGCCGCCCGCGTGTCCGTCCTTGGAGGTACGGGTGAGGCGGGCGCCGTCGTCGAGGTGGAGCCGGACCAGCAGGTCGGCCGTCTCGGTGGCCCGCTCGACCAGGTCGGGGCGGTCGAAGAGGGCGCCGGCCTCGGCCAGCGCGGCCACGGCGAGCCCGTTCCAGGCGGCGACGATCTTGTCGTCGCGGCCGGGGCGCGGGCGCTGCTCGCGGGCGGCGAGCAGCCGGGCCCTGATCGAGGCGATCCGGTCGGCGTCGGCGGGTCCGGCCTCCTGCGGGAGCTGGAGCACCGAGGAGCCGTGCTCGAAGGTGCCGTCCTCGGTGACGCCGAAGTGGCGGGCCGCGTAGCGGGCGTCGTCCTCGCCGAGGACGGCGGTGAGCTGTGCGGGCGTCCACACGTAGAAGGCGCCCTCGACGTGCTTTCCGGTGCCGTCGTCGGAGTCGGCGTCGAGCGCCGAGGCGAAGCCGCCCTCGGGGGTGCGCAGTTCGCGGACCATGAAGTCGGCGGTCTCCAGGGCGACCCGGCGGGCGAGCTCGCTGCCGGTGGCCCGCCACAGGTGGGCGTACACCCGGCAGAGCAGGGCGTTGTCGTACAGCATCTTCTCGAAGTGCGGCACGACCCACTCGCGGTCCACGGCGTAGCGGGCGAAGCCGCCGCCGAGCTGGTCGTAGATGCCGCCGCGGGCCATCGCCTCACAGGTGTCGGCGGCCATCTGCAGGGCGCCCTCGGCGCCCGTACGGGCGTGGTGGCGCAGCAGGAACTCCAGCGCCATCGACGGCGGGAACTTGGGCGCTCCGCCGAAGCCGCCGGCCTTGGCGTCGTACTCGCGGGTGAGGCCGAGGAGCGCCTGGGCGAGCTCCTCCTCGCCGGGGACGCCGTCGCCGCCGAAGGCGAGCGAGCGGGCGGAGAGGTCCTTGACGATCTTCCCGGCGACCTCGCCGACCTCCTCGCGGCGCTCGGTCCACGCGCGCGACACGCCCTCGAGGACGTCGGAGAAGGACGGCATGCCGTGCCGGGGCTCGGGCGGGAAGTAGGTGCCGAAGTAGAACGGCTCGGCGTCCGGGGTGAGGAAGACGGTCATCGGCCAGCCGCCCTGCCCGGTGGCGGCCTGCACGGCTTCCATGTAGACGGCGTCGACGTCGGGCCGCTCCTCGCGGTCGACCTTGACGGCGACGAAGCGCTCGTTGACCAGGTCCGCGGTGGCCTCGTCCTCGAAGGACTCGTGGGCCATCACGTGGCACCAATGACACGCGGAGTATCCGACCGAGAGCAGAACGGGTACATCGCGCCGTCTCGCTTCCTCGAACGCCTCGGGTCCCCACGGCCACCAGTCGACCGGATTGTCGGCGTGCTGAAGCAGATACGGCGAGGTCATACCAGCCAACCGGTTCATACGCCCAGCCTCTCACAGCGCCTGGCGCGGCCGGTGAAACCCTGACGAGCCCGCCCCGCTTGGCCGAATTACGCTTCTGCGCCATCACGTGGCGGGCGCCCCTCCATCCCCCTCCAGGCCGGGCGGCCCGGCCCCTCGGAACAGTAGGCTGGGCGCAGCGGCGCTGAACCTGCCGAGGCTCCTCGAAGGAGGTACACCATGACCGCCGAGATGGTGGCGCCCGCGTGGATGCACTCGCAGATCAGCGCGGAGCAGTACGACTCCTGGTCCGAGGAGCAGTGCGCCGGCATCGAGATCGTGGACGGGATGGTCGTCGTGAGCCCGAGCGCCTCCAAGCGGCACAACCGGCTGGCGCGGCTCCTGGCCAATGCCCTGGACGCCGCCGCGGGCCCGGACTGGAACGCGGACACGGACTTCGACGTCCGCCTGCAGGACGTTCCCCTCACCAACCGTCGCCCGGACGTCACCGTCTACCGGGCGGAGACCATCGACCTCACGCCCACCCGCCCCGAGCACGTACTCCTGGTCGTCGAGGTCGTGTCGCCCGGCTCGGAGACCACCGACCGGATCGTGAAGGTGGACCAGTACGCCAAGGCCGGCATCCCCTTCTACTGGCGCGTCGAGCAGGCCGCCACCGGGGTCCCGATCGTCTATACGTACGTCCTCGACCCTGCCACCAGGGCTTACAGGGACGGCGAGGTGTTCACCGGCACCGTGAAGGCCACCGCGCCATTCCCTGTCACGGTCGACCTTGGGGCCCTGTGACCAACGAGGAAGCACGCGAAGCCGCCCGGTGCCACCTTCCTGCTCTCGACTGAGCGAGCCGGCCCGGCCGCCGAGGCCGGTCCGGCATGTCCGGGGCGGTCAGGGCTTTGCCAGCGCGGTTCGCAGAGCGTCGAGGGCGGCAGCGCGGAAAGCGGTCATCGACGGTGCCTTGCCGTCGAGCAAGGCATCAGCGCCGTGGTACATGCCTGGTTCGAGCCGCAGTTCGCATGCGACGCCGGCCTCGGTCAGGCGTCGGGCGTAGTCGACATCTTCGTCGTGGAACAGGTCGAGGTCGCCCACGCCGATCCACGCGGGCGGCAGCCCGTCGAGGTTCCTCCGCCTTGCCGCCGCGATGTAGGGGCGATCGTCGCGGTCCTGTGGCGGGCGGCCGAGGTAGGAGGTCCAGGCGAAGCGGTTGGAGTCCGGGGTCCACGTATGGATGGCGCTGTCGGGAGGGTCGACGCGTAGAGCCGTGCGGTCGTCGAGCATGGGGTAGACGAGGAGTTGGAACCGGACCGGCACTCCTGAGTCGTGGGCGCGCTGGACCACGGCGGCGGCGAGTCCGCCTCCGGCGCTTTCGCCGCCGACGGCGATGCGGGCGGGATCGATGCCGAGCGCGGCGGCACTGGCGTGAAGCCAGCGGAGCGCACCGAAGCAATCGTCCAAAGCTGCGGGGTACGGATTTTCGGGTGCGAGGCGGTAGTCGACGCTGACGACCAGAGCGCCGAGTTCGTCGGCAACGCGGCTGCACCAGGTGTTCTCCTGTCGAGCGGCACCCATGACGGTTCCTCCGCCGTGGATCCACAGCAGCGCTGCGCGCGGCGCTTGGCCTGATGCCCGGTAGGTGAGCACCTCGACGGGGAGGTCGCCGGTTGCGGCCGGCAGCGTGCGCCGCTCGATGCGGACGCCGGGCCTGGAAGCGGCTCCCGCCAAGGGCACGAGGCGGCGAGCGATGGCCAGAGTGACCGGGTTGCCGAAGTTCAGCGGGAGGTAGAGCACGGGGTGTCGCAGCTCGCGGGGGACTGCCGCCAGAGCGCGACGACGTGCGCTGATCGCCGCAGCGGCGCCGAGGGTCGCTGCGGTGCCCAGTCCGCCGAGAACGCGTCGGAGTGTCATGTACTGCGCGCCTTTCGTTCGGGCAGGAGTCGGCCGAGGCGCCGCGCCGCGCCACACCGCGCCCGCGACAAGGGCTTCCGCTTGACACGACCACCATATCGGCAACAGTGTATCCATTATGAGTATCTGGTCTGAGCCCCAGCCCGATTCCCGGTTCGTCGAGGTGGACGGCCTGCGGATCCACTACAAGCGCGCTGGGCACGGCCCGGCACTCGTGCTGCTGCACGGCAGTGCCTCGTCCCTGCAGCACTTCGACCGCGCGACGGATCTGCTGTCGGATGCGTTCGACGTCATCCGTCCCGACCTGCCGGCGTTCGGGCTGACGGGCCCGCGCAAGGATCGCGACTACCGCATCCCGGCGTACGCCGCGACGGTGGCGGGCTTCGCGAAGGCGCTGAGCCTGCCGCGCTACGCGCTGGCCGGCAATTCCCTGGGCGGCAACATCGCCTGGAACGTCGCGCTGGACCATCCGGAGCGGCTGACCGGCCTGGTGCTGGTCAACGCCACCGGCTACCCGGAAAAGACGGTGCCCACGGGGATGCGCCTGACCCGCAACCCGCTGGTGCGGCCCCTGCTGAGGCGGGTGATGCCGCGCGGGGCCATCGAGCGCAACCTGCGCGAGGCCGTCGGGCCGCATTCGCGGATCGTGGACGACGCCATGGTGGACCGCGCCCATCAGCTCATGAGCCGCCCCGGCAACCGCTCCGCCTTCGTCGACTTCTGCAACACCGACCAGCCGGACCGCAGCGCGCAGATCCCCCGCATCACGGTGCCCACGCTGGTGCTGCGCAGCGCGGGCATCGACGGCCAGCACTTCGCCCACGACATCCCCGGCGCCCAGGAGTTCGTCCACCCCTACGGCGGTCATCTGCTGCCGGAGGAGGAACCGCAGTGGGTCGCGGACGCGATCGCCACGTTCCTCGGCTCCTGCGCCGACACCCCCGCGAACTGAGGGCAAGGAGACCCGTGCCGTGAAGTACTTCGTCGCCCCGGGCGAGGACCGCAAGCTCACCGCCGACTCGCGCAAGGCGCTGCGCGGCAGCTTCATCGAGCTGTCCGACGGCGTCACCCACTACGAGCTGACGGGGCCCGAGGACGGGGACGTGGTCCTGATGGCGGGCGGTCTGACCATCCCGCTGTTCTACTGGGACGGCCTCGTCAGCGAGCTGCACGCCCGCGGGCTGCGCACTCTGACCTGCAGCGCCTACGGCCGCGGCTACTCCGACCGGATACGGGCGCGGTACGACGAGACGCTGTTCACGCGGCAGCTGGCCGAGCTGACGGACCGGCTCGGCCTGACGGCGCGGCCCCTGCACCTGGTCGGCACCTCCATGGGCGCCCTCGTCGCCATGACGTACGCGGCCCGGTACCGCTCGTCAGTGTCCACGCTCACCATCGCCGGCCCCGCCGGTCTCGCGAAACCGCGGTTGGCCTCCCCCGACCGGCTGCTGCGCAGCGATCTGCTGGCCGGAGTGGTCGCCCGCCGCCGCGGCCTCCGGCTGCTCCAGGGGCACCTCGGGCACAACGTCCGCGACCCCGAGCTCGGCGCCGAACTGACCGAGATGGTCCTCGACGCCCTCCGCTTCGAGGGCTCGCTGTACGCAGTCTTCGACACCCTGCAGCACCTGCCTCTCGCCGGCCGTGACGACCTCTTCCGGCGAACGGGGGCGCTGGGCGTTCCGACGCTGCTGCTGTGGGGCGACGAGGACGACGTCACGCCGCTGGTGCACTTCGACACGGCGCGCGCCCTGCTGAAGCCTCACAGTCATCACATCATTACCGAATGCGGGCACATGGCCCCCTTCGAACGACCCCACGACGTCGCCGACCAGCTCGTCCCGTTCGTGTCCGCACGCACCGAAAGGCTCGACCGATGAACACCCCGCAGCCCATCGACGTCCTGGTCATCGGCGCCGGCCCTTCGGGCTCCGCCCTGGCGATCGACCTCGTACGCCGCGGACTCGACGTCCGGATCGTCGACAGGTCCCCCCACGCTTTCGACGGCTCGCGCGCCAAGGGCATCCAGCCCCGCAGCCTCGAAGTCCTCGAAGACCTCGGCGCTCTCGACGACGTGCTGGCCGGCGGCGACCTCTACCCCAAGCTCGGGCTCCATGCCGGACCCCTCAGCGTGCCGTGGAAGATGTTCCCCCACAAGGAGGCGACCCCGGACGTCCCGTACCCGAACACCTGGCTGATCCCGCAGTTCCGCACGGACCGCGCCCTGCACGCCCGGCTCGGTGAGCTCGGCCGCGAGGTCGAGTTCGACAAGGCACTGACCGAGCTGACGCAGGACGAGGACACGGTGCTCGCCAAGGTGGTGGGCGCGGACGGGGCCGAGGAGATCGTCGCCCGCTATGCCGTGGGGGCCGACGGCGGCTCCAGTGTGGTGCGCAAGCAGCTCGGCATCGGTTTCGTCGGGACGACGGACGAGTCCGACCGCGTGCTGATCGTGGACGCCTCCGTGAGTGGCCTGGCCCGCAACCGGTGGCACATGTGGCCCGGCCTCGGCGGCAAGCTCATCGCCGCCTGCCCGCTCCCCGGCAGCGACATGTTCCAGTGGATGATCCGGCTCACGCCCGACGAGGAGCCACCCCAGGACATCGGCGCCATCGTCGACCGGATCCACTCACACACCCGCAACCGGCACATCCAGCTGCACGAGATCCACTGGACGTCCGTGTTCCGGCCCAACATCCGTCTTGCCGAGCACTACGGCCGTGGACGTGTCTTCCTCGTCGGCGACGCGGCGCACGTCCACACCCCGGCCGGTGCCCAGGGCTTGAACACCGGTATGCAGGACGGCTACAACCTCGGCTGGAAGCTCGGCCAGGTTCTCGCCGGAGCCGACCCGACCCTCCTTGCCACCTACGAGGCCGAGCGGCAGCCGATCGCCGCCGGCGTCCTGGGCCTGTCCACGGAGAAGTGGGGCGGCATCGCCAAGCTGGATCCCTCCAGCATGAAGCGCGGCAAGGACGAACAGCAGCTCTCCCTGACCTACTACGGCGGCCCGCTCGCCCCCGCCGACGGCCTGCGCACCGGCACACTGCGCGTGGGCGACCGCGTCCCGGACGCCCGACTGCTCGGCGCCGACGGCGCCGAGACCCGCCTGTTCGACCTCTTCCAGGGACCGCATTTCACCGCCGTCGCCTACGGCCCCGGCGCCGCCCGGGACCTCGAACTCCTCGACTGGCCGACGACGGGCGCCCAGCTGAAGCGGCTGACCGTCGGACCGGCCGCGGGCGACGGACGGGCCTTCTCCGACCTCGAGAACACGCTGCGCAGTGCCTACGGCCTGACCGGCGACACGCTGCTGCTGATCCGTCCCGACGGCTACATCGGGCACATCGCCATCCGGGACTTCCTCACCACCACGCAGGCCGCCGTGCGGGCGATGACGCCCCAGGCAAGGAGCCGCACCATGTCCCGGCCGAGCCACACCCACCCCGGTTCGGTGGCCGCTCAATAGGGTCCCAAGCCGCCATGACGCCGACACCCGGGAAGGACCTCATGATCCTCACCATCACCCTCGCCTGCGCCATCGCCCTGATCTTCGGGGCAAGCGGAGTGCTCAACACACTCGCGTTGCCGAAGGCACGCGAGCTGGCCGCCGAGACCGGCTTCTCCGTCGCCGCCTACCGCCGCATCGGCGTGCTGCAACTGGCAGGAGTCGCGGGCGTGGCGATCGGCCCCGCCGTGCCGGCGCTCGGCGGCCTCGCGGGGGTCGGCCTTCTCCTACTGCTCGCCGGAGCTGTGGTCGTACACCTGCGCAAGGGCGACCCGGTTGCCAGATTCGTGCCCGCCGCCGTGTGCGCAGTGCTTGTCGCCTCATACGTCTGGGCCTTGTTCGCCTGAGACGCCGCGGATCCGGTCCACGCCTCCGCCGATGGGCAGCTCCGGCAGTTTCGCCCTGAAAGCAATGCCTCCCCGAGCGGTGATTTCACACGCCGACGGCCTCAGATTCGCATCGTCCTGGCTGGTCAGGCGGCGTCGCGCAGGTGGGCAAGCCCGCTGAGAAGGAGTTCGAGGCCGAAGGAGAACTCGTCCTCGATCGGAACGGGCATCGACCCGGCGACGGTGACCGTTGCCGGGAACAAGGCCGGATCGGCGCTCTGAAACACGGCGGACAGGTGCGCGTCGTCGCGTTGCCCGCCGCCGCCATGACCGTTGACCTGTATGGCGAATCCGAGGACGTAGCGGGCGAGGGTGGCGAAGGTGTGCGCGGCCAGTCGCGGCGGGAAACCGCTGTCGAGCAGCGCCGCGAGACAGTGTTCCCGCAGTGCCATGGCGTTCGGCCCCAGCGGTACCTCTTCGGCCATCAGGCGCGCCGCGTTCCGGTGCCGGGCCAGGGCCTCGAACATGGTGTGCGCGACCGTCCGCAGCGCTTGCTGCCAGCCCATCGCGCGGAGTTCGTCGCCGTTCAGGTCCACGGCGCCGAACATGCGGTCCACCACATGGGCGACCAGTGCCGTCCGGTTGTCGAAGTGCCGGTACAGCGTCGCGGTGCCCGAACCCAGGCGCTGGGCCAGCGTCCGCATCGAGAGAGCGTCTGCCCCTTCGTCGTCCACGATCTGCAGTGCGGTGGAGACGATGCGCTCCAACGGCACGGGCGGACGCCCCGGGCGCCGAGCCGATACCGGGGTCGCTCGCGCAGGACCAGCTGCTGCCACTGAAACGTCCACCTCCTCGCCCAGCACCATAACAGCAACACCGTATCCACTATGGAGGCCGCCGGTCGGACACCGAGTGGTGGCGAAAGACCGCCCGTACGCCACGGGTGGGCGGGGCGCGGGCGGGGCACTGATACGGGGAAGCGGGACCACTTCTCCCCCCCTCCCCCCCCCAAAAACAAACACCCCCCCCACGCCCCCCAAACCCCCCCCCCCCCCCCCCCCCCCCCCCCAAGACCCCCC
>NZ_JBHXFE010000039.1:66616-68094 GCF_042722475.1 Streptomyces sp. NPDC127092 | reverse complement strand
ACCTCCGTGACGCGGTGGGGGGGGGGGGGGGGGGGGGACGGCGGGGAGGGGGAGCCTCCCCTTTCCCTCTTTTTGTCTGGGGGAGGGCCTTCCCCGCTTCAGCGGGGCCGCGGAGATCAGCCGCCGACGTTGCCGTTCTGGGAGAGGACCTCGCCCAGGATGTGCGACAGCGCGTCGTCGCCCTTCTGCTGCACGGAGTTCTGGGTGCAGGTCTGGTTCGACATCGGGTTGCCGAGGACGTCCTGAACGGCGACACCAGCACCGATGAGGGCGCCGATCGGCACCTGGGCCTGGACCTTCTGGATGTCGAAGCAGTGCAGGACGCCACCGTTGACGAGACCGAAGTTCGGGCTCATGTAGCCGCCGGTGGAGTTGCTGCCGATCGACTGCTTCGACTGGTTGCCGATGATGTTGGCGCTGCCGCCGTCGTTGCCGGCCGCCATCGCCGTGGTCGCGGACATGCCGGCGACGGTGGCCGCGACAGCAGCGGTAGCAAGAACCTTCTTGATCACGAGTCTTCCTTCTTGAGCTCGATGGCCCGGAGCTCGATGGCCCGGAACTGCTCCGTTGACCGAAGCGTCCTGATCAACTGCCCGGGGAAGGATTGGTTCCGGCGCGTCACCCGGACGCGGTATTCGGCACATGAACGCCATCGGACGCGAGGTCGAAGGTCTGCCGTTCGGTCAGTTCCCTTACGGAGCACGGCCCTTGGGAACACCGGGATGCGGCGCCGGTCACTCGCGCCGGCGCGGGTCACGCAGGACACTGGGGACCGGACTGTTCGATGCGGAACGCGCCGGAGGCTTCCGGTGCGGGCGGAGGGGGACGCGGATGCGGGACAGCCATCGGGCCGAGGCCGAGGGGCTGTGGGCACGGGCCGTGGAGGAAGAGGTACGGCGCTCGGGAGGCCGCCTCGACGAGCAGGCGCTGCTCGCGCGCGGTAAGGCCGGCCTGGACGGCATGGCGGCGCGGGCGGCCGACGAGTACGCGGCCTACCTGCGGGCCGTGGAGGCGACGGAGACGGAGCCCGCGGCGTCCGCCGGGTTCGCGGCCCCGGCCCTGGTGACGGCCGTCGCCGCGGCCGCCGCGGTCGGCGGCGACCTCGCCCTCGGTACGGCGGCGGGCACGGCGCTCGGCGCGGGCGCGGTGGTCGCGGTGGCCGGGGCGGCGACCACCGCCCTGAGGGCCGGGGCGGAACGCCGGGCGGCCGCGCACCGCAGGGCCGGGGCGGCGGGCCGGCCCGGCGGGGTGGAACAGCTGCGGCTGCAGTGGCTGACGGCCCTGGAGGTGCGCGGGGTGCGGCCGTTCCTGGAGCAGCAGCGGCTCCTGGCGCAGACAGCGGCGGAGCCCGCGCAGAAGGCGGTCGAGCGGCTGCGCGGCGCGGACCGCAGTGCGGCGGGAGGGAGAGGGGCAGGCCGGAAGCAGGCATTCCGGCCCCCACCGGCCATGAAAGGAAAAGCTGTAGGTCGGAGGACAAA
>NZ_JBHXFE010000039.1:0-66606 GCF_042722475.1 Streptomyces sp. NPDC127092 | reverse complement strand
GCCCGCCGGCGGGCCGTACTGGAGCAGTCCTTCGGGCACCTGCCGGACGCGGAGGGCCCGTTCGCCGGGCGGCGGGCCGAGCTGGCGCGGATCACCCGGTGGGTGCAGGCCGGGCGGGCGGCGACGACGACCCGGCCGACGGTGGTGATGTTGCCCGGCGCGCCCGGCTCGGGCCGTACGACGCTCGCGGTGCGGGCGGCGCACGCGCTGAAGGACCAGTTCCGCGGGGCGTGCGTGGTCGACCTGCGGGGCGCGGCGACGCGCGGGCAGCAGCCGCTGACGACGCGGGAGGCGCTGCTGCACCTGCTCAACCGGCTGGGCGCGCCGCGCGAGCAGCTGCTGTTCCGCGAGCGGTCCTCGCCGGAGCAGCAGGTGCGGCGGCTGGCGGAGCTGTACCACCAGCATCTGACCGGGCTGGCGGTGACGGTGATCCTGGACGACGCGGTCGACGCGGCGCAGGTGCGGACGCTGCTGCCGGAGCGCTCGGACAGTCTGGTCCTGGTGACCTGCCGGGAGCCGCTCGACCTGGGCGAGGACGTGCCGGCCGCGGTGCACGTGCTGCCGGTGACGGAGCTGGAGGCGGCGGGCGCGGAGGAGCTCCTCGGCGCGGCCGCCGGCCCGGGGCCGTACGACGCGGAGGGTTTCGAGCGGGCGCGGGAGCTGTGCGGCGGGCTGCCGCTGGCGCTGCGCACGGCGGGCGCCCTGCTCGACGGGCGGCCGGCGGAGGAGGTGGCGCGGCTGCTCGCGGCGGCGGGACCGGACGCCGGCCCGGTGGAGCGGGCGCTCGCCGCCGGTTACGCGACGGGTCTGGACGAGGACGGGCGGCGGCTGCTGCGCCGGCTGGCGCTGGCCGGCCGGGCCTCGCTGGGCGCGGCGGCCGCGGCGGCGCTGCTCGGCGGGACGCCCGAGGACGGGGCGCGGCTGCTCGGGGAGCTGGCCCGGGCGGGGCTGCTCGACCATGTGCGCGGGAAGCGTTACCGGCTGCACGACGCGGTGCGCGGCTTCGCGGCGGCGCGGCTCGTGGAGGAGGAGGACCAGGCGGAGATCGCGGCGGCGCAGGAGCGGCTGATCCGTAGCTACGCGGAGCTGGCGGACGCGGTGATCCGGATGGTCGACGGCAAGATGTCGACACGGGTCAACCGCGTCGCCCGCTTCGACGGGCACGGTTTCGGTTCGCTGGAGGCGGCGCTGCGCTGGCTGGACGAGGAGTCCAGCTTCATCACGGCGACGCTGCGGCACACCGAGGGCGTGGACCAGCAGACGGTGCTCGACCTGCTGGGCGCGCTGTGCGACTACTGCCTGCTGCGCGGCGACCTGTACCGGCTCGGCGAGATCAACGAGCTGACGGAGGCCGTGGGGCAGGGGCTGCTCTCGCGGTCGGTGCAGTGGCGTACGGGCATCGCGGCCCGGCAGCTGGGCGAGCTGGACAAGGCGCGGACGACGCTGACGTCGGTGGTGTCGCTGTACCAGGAGGCGCACCAGGACGCGGGCGCGGCGCTGGCGCTGTGTTCGCTCGGGATCACCCTGCACCACCAGGGCAATCTGTCGGAGGCGGCGGCGCGGCTGCGGGAGGCGCTCGCGCTCCAGGAGCCGGAGTCGCTGGCCGCGGACCGCGGCTGGACGCTGCACGCGCTGGCCGCCGTCGAGCGGGACCGGGCCGGGCTCGCGGAGGCGCTGACGCTGCTGGACCGTGCCCTCGCGCTGCACCGGGAGCACGAGTCGCTGCACGGCGAGGCGTGGGCGCACTTCCAGCGGGGGCAGGTGTTCCTGCGGATGGGCGAGGTGACGCGGGCGGAGGAGGAGCTGCGGCTCGCGCTCGACCAGTACGGCCGCACCCACGACGGGCGCGGCGAGGCGTGGGCGCTGACCCAGCTGGCCCGGGCCCGGCTGGTCGCCGGGGACACGGCCGCGGCGGTGGACGGGCTGCGGCAGGCGCTCTCCCGGCATCGGGAGCAGGAGGACGCCCGGGGCGAGGCGTGGACGCTCTACTACCTGGGGCACGCGCTGGAGGAGCGGGGCGACCGGGACCAGGCGGTGCGGGAGCTGGAGCGGGCGCGGACGATGTTCTCGCGGATGCGGGACGTCTACGGCTTGGCATGTGCCCGCCACCACTCGGGGCGGGTCACCCGGGACCAGCGTGCGGCGCAGACCGGGAACCTGCGCAACTCCGGTTTCGCCCGCCAGCTGCTCATGGACGCCCGGGCCGACTTCCGCCGGATCGGCGTGGCCCACGGCGAGGCCTGGACCTGCCTGGAGCTGGCCCTGATCGACGCCGGCAACGGCCGCACCGCCCAGGCGCTGGACCTCTGCGAGGAGGCCGCGCGGCTCTTCCTCTCGTACGACGACCGGCGCGGCGCCGACTGGGCCCGCTTCCTGCGCTGCACCCTGCTCCCCGACCCGGCGGCGGCCCGCGAGGAACTGACCGCCCTGACGGAGTCCCGCCATCCTCTGCGCGACCCGCGCCTGGAGGACTATGCCGAGGCCTACTCCCTGATCCTGGACCGCCCCGCCGCACCGGAGTCCGCCCGGCAGGCGTGGGACCTGGGGATGATTCCGGGCAGGCAGGCGCGGGAGGTGATGGGGGTGCCGGTGGAGGTGGCCTGAGGGCGGAGCCGGCGCGGCCGCCGCTGCCACCCGCCGGTCACCGCCGGCCGCTTCCGCCGTGACGGGGAGCCGGTGCGCGGGTACGCCTCGGGGCGCGGCGGCACCGGTCGGTGCCGTCGCGCCCCGCTCGTACCGCTACTTCTTCGCCGGGCCCTCGGCCGCCGGGGCGGCCGTGGCGGTGGCCGGGTCCGGGGCCTCGGTGAAGTCGATCTTGTGCATGTGGCGGTTCATCGACTTCATCAGCATCCAGACGGCCAGCGCCAGGACGGCGAAGACGACGAAGCCGAGGACGCCGGGGGTCACCTTGTTCTCGTCCAGCTCCTTCGCGGCGAAGGGGACGAGCTCGGTCAGTGCCAGGTGTGCGCTCATGCTAGGCATTGTCCCGGATGCCCGCGAAGAGGTCGCTCTCGGGGAGGGAGGTGTCCACGAGGGACTTGCTGAGCTCGTACTCCTCCGTCGGCCAGACCTCCTTCTGGATCTCCATCGGCACCCGGAACCAGCCGCCGTCGGGGTCGATCTGGGTGCGGTGGGCGATCAGGGCCTTGTCGCGGATCTCGAAGTACTCCGAGCACGGCACGAAGGTCGTGAGGGTGCGCTCCTTGCGCTCGAACTCGTCCCAGCGCTTGAGCCAGTCCCCGTACGGCGACTCCAGGCCCCGGTCGAGCAGGGCCTGGTGCAGGGCCTCGGTGCGCGGGCGGTTGAAGCCCTGGTTGTAGTACAGCTTCTGCGGCTGGAAGGCCGGGCCGAACTCGGCCTCCGGGTACTTCTCGGTGTCGGCCGCGCCCTCGAAGGCCACCATCGTGATCTTGTGGGTCATGATGTGGTCGGGGTGCGGATAACCGCCGTTCTCGTCGTAGGTCGTGATGACCTGCGGACGGAAGGCACGGATCTTGCGGACCAGCGCGCCCGCGGCGGCGTCCACGTCCTCCAGGGCGAAACAGCCCTCGGGCAGCGGCGGCAGCGGGTCGCCCTCGGGCAGGCCCGAGTCGACGAAGCCGAGCCACTCCTGCCGGACGCCGAGGATCTCGCGGGCCTCGTCCATCTCCTTGCGGCGCACCTCGTGGATGTTCGCCTCGATGTACGGGTCGCCCTGGAGCTTCGGGTTGAGGATGGAGCCGCGCTCGCCGCCCGTGCAGGTCACGACCAGGACCTCCACCCCCTCGGACACATACTTGGCCATCGTCGCCGCGCCCTTGCTCGACTCGTCGTCGGGGTGGGCGTGAACGGCCATCAGTCGCAGCTGCTCAGTCAAGACTCGATCCTCAGTGATTCGTCGCCTAGGGAGGTCTCTATAGTGACGGAATCGGGGGTGGGAAAATTCCGGCACCCCTGCGGCGAGAGGAACGATCATGAGCGCGGTGCGAGAGGGCCTGCCCGAGGGGCGCTACGGGCGCTCCGCGGACGAGCGCGCCGATCGCACGCTGAAGATCGTCGGTGCCGTGCTCGGCACCCTTCTGCTGGCCGTGACGGGCTGGTTCGGCTGGTACTACGTCGTCGACAGCAAGATCAGCGCCGAGCTGATCAAGTTCGACGTGGTCAGCGACGACGAGGTCCAGGTGCACCTGGAGATCCGCAAGGACGCCGAGGCCCACGGCGTCTGCACCCTGCGCTCCCGCTCCGAGGACGGCGCCGAGGTGGGCCGCAAGGACGTCGCGGTCGACGTGTCCGGCGGACGGATCGACAAGGTCTACTCGATCCGCACCACCGCGAGGGCCACCAGCGCCGAGCTGATCGGGTGTACGGCCCGGTAGCGGTGGGTAGGGAGCCGGGGTAGCGCCCCCGGCAGGCCACGCCGGTGACCTGGGGTGACGTAAAGCGCGCGTTTATGTCCTCCCGCTTTTCGCCACTCATTGTTAGGCTCGTGGTTTCGCCCGTTCGGAAGGCGCATGCTGAAAAAGCGGCCTTACGTGCAGGGCGAGCTTTGTATTCCCAGTACCTACGAGGAGCACCTGTGACCCAGACCAGCGACAACGTCACCTGGCTCACCCAGGAGGCGTACAACAAGCTCAAGGAAGAGCTTGAGTACCTGTCTGGTCCCGCGCGTACCGAGATCGCAGCCAAGATCGCCGCGGCGCGCGAAGAGGGCGACCTGCGCGAGAACGGCGGGTACCACGCGGCCAAGGAGGAGCAGGGCAAGCAGGAGCTCCGGGTCCGCCAGCTCACCCAGCTCCTGCAGAACGCCAAGGTCGGCGAGGCCCCGGAGGACACCGGTGTGGTCGGCCCGGGCATGGTCGTGACGATCGCGTTCGACGGCGACGAGAGTGACACCCTGGAGTTCCTGCTCGCGTCGCGCGAGTACGCGAGCGACACCATCGAGACCTACTCCCCGCAGTCCCCGCTGGGCGCCGGCGTCATCGGCCACTCCGTCGGCGACGAGGCGGAGTACGAGCTGCCGAACGGCAAGAAGGCCATGGTGAAGATCATGAGCGCCAAGCCGTACACCGGCTGACGTTCTTCTTCCGCGTTCGTTTCGCACGAAGGGCCGGACCCGTACCGACGGGTCCGGCCCTTCGTCATGCTCATGCAATCCGCACGCGCGACCGTGTAATGATCTTGGGGGTCGGCGCCGCAGGCACGGGAGGACGGGCAGATGCTGGGACCGCTGCGCGAGGGCACGCCACGGCGGATCGGGCCGTACGAGGTGCTGGCCCGGCTCGGCGCGGGCGGCATGGGCGAGGTGTACCTGGCCCGCCTGGACACCCCCGGCCCGGCCCCGGACGCCCCCGGTGGCACGGACACCGCAGGGACCCCGGACGCCCCCGGCGCCACGGACGCCGGAGGCACCGCGGACGGTCCCGGCGGCGCGCCCTCCGTCGCGTACGTCGCCGTCAAGACCGTACGGCGTGACGTCGCCGGCGAGCCCGCCTTCCGCGAGCGCTTCCGCCGCGAGATCCGGGTCGCGGGACTGGTCCGCAGCGCCCACGCCGCGGCGCCCGTCGGCGGCGACGCCGACGCCGAGGTGCCCTGGCTCGCCACGGCCTACGTGCCCGGGCCGAGCCTCGCCCAGGCCGTGCGGCGCGGCGGCCCGCTGCCCGTCGCCACCGTGCGGGCGCTCGGCGCGCGGGTCGCGCGCGCCCTCGCCGACCTGCACGGGGCCGGGGTGCTGCACCGCGACCTCAAGCCCGGCAACGTCATGCTCGCCGTCGACGGGCCGCGCCTGATCGACTTCGGCATCGCGCGGGCGAGCGGCGCCACGACGATGACGGCGACCGGCCTGATGGTCGGCACGCCCTCCTTCATGTCGCCCGAGCACGTGGCCGGCGCCCGGCACGTCACCGGGGCCTCGGATGTCTTCTGTCTCGGCTCGCTGCTCTGCTATGCGGCGACCGGCGAGGACCCGTTCGGCGACGGGCCGGTGGCCGCCGTCCTCTACCGCGTCTCGCAGGCCGAGGCGGACCTGGCCCGGGTGCCCGGGGAACTGCGCGGCGTCGTCGCCGCCTGTCTGTCCCGGGACCCGGCGGACCGGCCGACGCCCGAGGCGCTGGTGGAGCTCCTCGGCGGCGACGGCGGTCCCGCGCCCGCCTGGCCGGAGGCCGTACGGGAGCACATCGGCGAGTACGGGCGGGAGCTGGCCCAGCTCGTCGCGGCGGGCGGCCCGCTCGTCGAGGTACCCGAGGCCCCGGCGACGCCGCCCGGCGCGCCCGCGGGAGCGGCGGGCCCGGACGCGCTGCACGCGGCGGCCACACAGGCGCCCTCGGCTCCCGCCGCCCCTGCCCCGGGGCGGCGCCGCCGTGGGCCGGTGGCCGCCGTGGCGGCCCTCGCCGTCCTGGGCGGCGGCATCGGCGCGTACCTGCTGTGGCCGCAGCCGGACCCGGGCCCGAAGAAGCCGACGGCCGCCCCGCCCGCCGCCTCAGGCCCGCGCGTCCCGGGCGTCGACGACCGCGGGCTGGCCGACGCCTCCGGGGTCGTCCCGCAGAACGCCGCCCAGCGCCCGGCCGGCTGGAAGCCGTGGCGGGCGAAGCTGTCGGCACCGGCGTTCGGGTGCTCGGGGAACGAGAAGGCCCTGGTGTGCCGGACGACCGACGGACGGTACGAGGCGATCGACCCGGCGAACGGGAAGAAGCTGTGGGACGCGAACCTGATCGAGGACCCGCGGAACGACGACAGCTACGTCGGTCCCACTGGAGCGGTCATCGTGGCGGGTGGTTCGGCCCGGCCGACGGTCCACCACGACGTCGTCGTGCTCGCCGTCGACGGGACGCTCCAGGTGCGCGACGCCCGCACCGGCGCCGTTCGATGGGAGAAGGAGTCGGGTGGCGGGCACGGCGTGGCGAGCCGTCCGGTCGTGGGCGACGGCACGCTGTTCCTCGCCTCGACGGGCGAGGCCGCGCAGACCCGTCTGGTGGCGTACCGACTCGGCGACGGCCGGGAGCTCTGGTCGAAGGGGCTCTCCAACGCCGACCTCGCCCGCTCCGACTACAAGGACTTCGAACCGGTCGCGTACGCCAAGGGCCTGGTCTACGCGCTGAGCGACGGCGGGCTCGTCGCCTACGACGCCCGGACCGGGGACCTGCGCGGGCAGGTCGACGCCGACGCCCGCACCTGTGAGGAGATCAAGGTCCTCGGCGCGAACGCCTACTGCGCCGACCTCCCGCACAGCGCCGACGAGCCGGAGAACCTGCACCTGCTCGACGCCGCCACGCTCGCGTCGAAGGGAAGCCTGCCGTCCTCCGTCGCGAAACTGCACCCCGTGGTCCTGACCCCGTACGTGGCGATCGGTATCGACCGCGAGAACGGCGGGCTGAAGGTCTACGACCCGCGCGACGGGAGCGAGAAGGGCGCGTACGCGGCGAAGGCCACCCCCGCCGGGCTCTCCCACGCCTGGTCGACGCCGCTCCTCGCGGACGACCGGATCGTGTACGCCGACTACGCGTCGCTCCACACCGTGCGGCTGGACGGGAAGGGCAGGCCGACCGGGCTGCGGACCACTCCCGTGCCGGGGGCACCCGGGCCGCGGGCCGACAAGGGCCCCGCGAACCCGCTCGACGGCGTGCGGTACGACGAGATGCTGCGGGCACCGGAGGTGCTGCCCGTCGGCGGGATCGCCTACCTCGTGTACGACCAGGGGGCCGTGGTCTCCGTCGAGCTGCCCCGGTAGCCGCCGGGACAGGCCCCGGACCAGTCGCCCGAACAACCAGATCAGAAAGGCGCGTTGACCGTGCTGGAAGCACTTCCCGCCGGGCCGCCGCGGCTCGTCGGCCCCTACCGGCTGCTCGCCCGGCTCGGCGCGGGCGGCATGGGCGAGGTCCATCTGGCCTGCCGGGCGGACGCGCCGACGGCCGATCCGTACCGCATGGTCGCCGTGAAGACCGTACGGGAGGACCTGGAGGTCGACGGGGACTTCCGGGCCCGGTTCCGGCGCGAGATCACGGCGGCGCGCGCGGTGCGCAGCCCGTACGCGGCGCGGCTCGTGGACGCGGACGCCGACGCGCCGGCGCCGTGGCTCGCGACCGAGTACGTGCCGGGGCCCTCGCTCGCGGAGGCGGTCGTGCGGTCCGGGAAGCTGCCGGTCGCCGCCGTACGGGAGCTGGGCGTCACGCTGGCGCGGGCACTGGAGGCGGTGCACGCGGCGAAGGTGCTGCACCGGGACCTGAAGCCGGCGAACGTGCTGCTCGGCGCGAGCGGCCCGAAGCTGATCGACTTCGGCATCGCGCAGGCCTTCGAGGCGACGGCGCTGACCTCGACGGGCCTGGTGGTCGGCTCGCCCGGGTTCATGTCGCCGGAGCACCTGACCGGCAGCCGGGCGGTCGTGCCCGCGTCGGACGTGTTCTGCCTGGGCGCGGTGCTCGCGTTCGCGGCGAGCGGCCGGGGGCCGTTCCACGACGACGAGATGGCGGCGGTGATCTACCGGATCAGCCGCGCCGACGCCGAACTCTCCGGTGTGCCGGAGGAGTTGCGGCCGGTCGTGGAGCGGTGTCTGCGGCTCGACCCGGCGGAGCGGCCGACGGCGGCGGAGCTGGCGGGACTGCTCGGGGGCCGGGTCGCGGAGGTCTTTCCGTGGCCGGGCGGGGTGCTGTCGCTGCTCGCCGAGTACGGGGACGCGGCGCGGAAGGCCGGCGAGGCGGCGGCGTCGGGCGCGGGCGTGGCGGATCTGCCGACGCTGGCGCCGGTGGTGCCGTACTCGCCCACGGCGGTGGGCGAGCGGCCGGCGGCCGGGGCGGGCGCTGCTGCGGACGCCGGGCGGGACGCGCCGGAGCCCCGGCGCCGCCCGTGGGCGCGGATCGCCGCCGTCGCGGTCGCGGTGGCGGTGGTGGCGACCGTGGGCGTGATGGCGCTCGACGGCCGGGACGGGCAGGCCGGCCAGGGCGGTGGGGGCGGTGTGACGGGCGCAGGGCCGTCGGGGAGTGCGTCGGCGACGCCGTCCGGTGGGGACGCGCCGCGGACGCTGGACCAGGTCGTCCTCCCGTTCGGCGGCGAGGGCCACACCGGCGACTACGGCACGGCCGGCACGCGGCGCTCCTCGCGTCCGGCGGGCTGGGCGCCCTGGTCGCGGAAGTTCGACACGCCGGCGGAGTCCTGTGCCCTCTCCCCCGAGGTGCTGGTGTGCACGGGTCCTGGCGGCGCCGTGGCGGCGCTCGCGGCCGCCGACGGCCGGGTGCTGTGGTCGAAGCCGGGGCGGGGCGAGGCCCCGCGGGTGGCCTCGCAGTACCCGGCGGTCGTCGGCGACCTAGTGGCCGTCACCGGCCCGGACGGCGTCCGGGCGTACGCGCTCGAGGACGGCGCCGAGCGGTGGCGGCGTGCCGTGCCGGACGGCGACTGGGCGGTCAAGGGCACCGACCTGCACGACGGGGTGCTCTACTCGACGTATGTGAACGTGGCGGACGAGCGCTCCGGCCTCGTCACGGCGGTGCGGCCCGGCGAGGGCGGCAAGGAGCTGTGGAAGGCGCCGCTCGACGTCATCCCGGAGCAGCCGGTGGCCTCCGGCGGCTCGGTCTTCGTGCCCGGCAACGGCCGGGTGCTGGCGCTCGACGCCCGTACGGGCCGGGAGACCGCGCGCGGCTCGGACGCCGACGGGTGCTACGCGGTGACCGTGCACGAGGACAGCGTGCTGTGCGAGGGGTCCGGGCGCGGCGTGTCCGTGCTGGACGCGGGCACGCTGGAGCGGGAGCGGACGGTCGGGGCGGGCGTCCGGTTCCTGGGGTCGCCGGCGGTGAACGCGCAGGGCGTCCTGGCCATGACCGACGGGGTCCGGATCTACGCGTACGACCTGCGTACGGGGGCCGAGCGCTGGCAGCGGTCGGCGGTCTACTTCGGCAGCAAGGGGACCGTCGAGCGGGTGTGCTTCGCGGGGGACCGCCTGCTGGCGGTGAACGGCAGCCAGGTCTCCGCGCTGCCCCTTCAGAACCCGCCGGCCGATACGCGTGACTACCCGAAGGTCCACCTGAGCGATCCCGTGGCCACCCTCCCGCCCACCGACGGCACGAACGGCGTCCTGGCCGCCGGAGGGGCGGTCTTCGTCCTCCTCTCCGACGGCCGGGTCACCTCGGGCTACCTGCCCTGATCGGGGCGGTTCCTCAGGCCGTCGCCGACCGGTACTTGCGTACCGAGAGCGTGCGGAAGACCACGATGATCAGCAGCGACCAGAGCAGCGACGCCCACCCCGGGTGCTGCATCGGCCAGGCGTCGGACGTCGAGACGCCCGGGTTGCCGAAGAGCTCGCGGCAGGCCTGGACGGTCGCGCTGAACGGGTTCCACTCGGCGACGGGCTGCAGCCAGGAGGGCAGCTTGCTGGAGTCCACGAACGCCGTCGAGATGAACGTGACCGGGAAGAGCCAGATCAGTCCGCCGGAGGTGGCGGCCTCCGGCGTGCGCACCGAGAGGCCGATGAGCGCGCCGATCCACGAGAAGGCGTATCCGAGGAGGAGCAGCAGCGCGAAGGCCAGGAGGGCCTTGGGGACGCCCTCGTGGATCCGCCAGCCGACCAGCAGGCCCACTATCGCGAGCACCACGACCGTGAGCGTGGTCTGCACGAGGTCGGCGAGGGTGCGGCCGGTGAGGACCGCGCCGCGGGCCATCGGCAGCGAGCGGAAGCGGTCGATGAGGCCCTTGTGCATGTCGTCGGCGATGCCCGCGCCCGCGCCGGCCGTGGCGAAGGTGACGGTCTGGGCGAAGATGCCCGCCATCAGGAACTCGCGGTAGACCTGCGGCGAGGTGGAGCTGCCGATCTGCATGGAGCCGCCGAAGACGTAGCTGAACAGCACCACGAACATGATCGGCTGGATCAGGCCGAAGATGATCATCTCCGGGATGCGCATCATCCTGATCAGGTTGCGCTTGGTGACGACCAGCGAGTCGGCGATCGACTGGGTGATCGCGCCGCGGGCCTTCGGCCGCGCGGCGGTGTCGGTCAGTGCGGTCACTTGGCCGCCTCCTTCACCGTCTCCCTGGCCTGCTGCTTCGCGCGCCTGCCGCGGGCGTCCGGCGGCGGGCCGTCGCCGTTCTCCTCGTCCGCCTGCTCGGCCACGTGGCCGGTGAGGGAGAGGAAGACGTCGTCGAGGGTGGGGCGGCGCAGGCCGATGTCGTCGATCTCGACGCCGACGGCGTCCAGGTCACGGATGACCTCGGCGAGGATCTTGGCGCCGCCGGTGACCGGGACGGTCAGCTTGCGGGTGTGGTCCTCGACGCTGATCTCGCCGTGGCCGACGCCCGCGATGCCGTAGCGGGCGAGGATCTCGCGGGCGGAGGGGATCATCCCTCGTTCGTGGACGACGACCTCGACGCGCTCGCCGCCGGTCTGGGCCTTGAGCTCGTCGGAGGTGCCGCGGGCGATGACCCTGCCGTGGTCGACGACGCAGATGTCGTGCGCGAGGTGGTCGGCCTCCTCCAGGTACTGCGTGGTGAGAAGGAGAGTGGTGCCGCCGGCGACGAGGTCCTGGATGACCTCCCACAGGGACTGGCGGTTGCGGGGGTCGAGGCCGGTGGTGGGTTCGTCCATGAACATCACGGGCGGGGAGACGACCAGGGCGGCCGCCAGGTCGAGGCGGCGGCGCATGCCGCCGGAGTACGTCTTGGCGGTCCGGTCGGCGGCGTCGGCGAGGTTGAACCGCTCCAGGAGCTCGTCCGCCCGGGCCTTCGCCGCCCTCGCGTTCATCTGGTACAGCTGCCCGACCATCTGGAGGTTCTCGCGGCCGGTCAGGTACTCGTCGACGGCGGCGAACTGGCCGGAGAGGCCGATGGAACGCCGCACCTCGTTGGGGTGCTTGAGCACGTCTATCCCGGCGACGACGGCCCGGCCGCTGTCGGGTCTCAGGAGTGTGGTGAGGACGCGCACGGTGGTCGTCTTGCCCGCGCCGTTCGGGCCGAGCAGGCCCAGGACGGTGCCCTCGGGGACGTCGAGGTCCACGCCGTCCAGAGCTCGTACGTCACCGAAGGTCTTCACCAGGCCTTCGGCGTGGATCGCGCCTGCCATGTGGGGTCTCCCAGCAGATGTGGCGGGATTTGAGCATTTCTGTCCAAGTCTAGGTATGCCGGATCGAGAGCGCCCGGCATTCCCGTGACCCACACCACAAGCTAACGCGATACATCGCGACACACAACCGATTTACGCGCACGCGCCCCCGCCCGGCCCGCCTGAGCCCGAGCCGCCCCCGCCCCGCACGGCCCGGCTCAGCCCAGGATCGTGTACCCCGCCTCCCGCAGCGACGCCGCGACCTCCTCACAGTGCTCCGGGCCCTTCGTCTCCAGGTGCAGCTCCACCTCCGCCTCCGTGAGGCCGAGCCGCGGATCGGTCCGCACGTGGCTGACGTCCAGGACGTTCGCGTCCACCACCGTCAGCACCGCCAGCAGCGTCGCCAGCGCGCCCGGCCGGTCGGTCACCTTCAGGCGCAGGCTCAGATAGCGGCCCGCGGCCGCCATGCCGTGCCTCAGGATCCGCTGCATCAGGAGCGGGTCGACGTTGCCGCCGGACAGCACCGCCACCACCGGCCCGCCGCCCCGGAACGCCCCCGGATCCGCCAGCAGCGCCGCCACCGGGCTCGCCCCGGCCGGCTCCACCACCAGCTTGGCCCGCTCCAGGCACAGCAGCAGCGCCGACGACAGCGCGTCCTCCGAGACGGTGCGCACCTCGTCCACGTACTCCTGCACCAGGCTGAACGGCACGTCACCGGGGCGCCCCACCTTGATGCCGTCCGCCATCGTCACCGGCGACTCGACCGCCACCGGGTGGCCCGCCGCGAGCGAGGGCGGATAGGCCGCCGCGCCCTCCGCCTGCACGCCGACGACCCGCACGTCGGGCCGCACCGACTTCACCGCGAGGCCGATGCCCGCCACCAGACCGCCGCCGCCGACGCCGACGACGATCGTCCGCACCTCCGGGCACTGCTCCAGGATCTCCAGACCCACCGTGCCCTGCCCCGCGATGATGTCCGGGTGGTCGAAGGGATGGATGAAGACCGCACCGGTCTCCCGTGCGTAGTCCTCCGCGGCCGCCAGCGTCTCGTCGACCACCTGGCCGTGCAGCCGCACCTCCGCCCCGTACTCGCGGGTCGCCGCCACCTTGGGCAGCGGGGCGCCCACCGGCATGAAGACCGTCGCGTGCACCCCGAGCAGCGACGAGGCCAGGGCCACGCCCTGCGCGTGGTTGCCCGCCGAGGCGGCGACCACCCCGGCCGCCCGCTGCTCGGGCCGCAGCCCCGCGATCCGCACGTACGCGCCGCGCAGCTTGAACGAGCCGGTGCGCTGGAGGTTCTCGCACTTGAGGTGCACCGGCGAGCCGACCAGCGAGGACAGGTGCCGGCTGCCCTCCATCGCGGTCACCCGGGCCACCCCGGCGAGCATCTTCTGCGCCCCGCGCACGTCGTCGAGCATCAGCCGATGCAAGGGGTCTGGCCTACGGAAGCTCATGACAGCAAGTCTCGCAGCATATCCGGATCGTGCAGCGCCGGTACGGACCCCGGAAACGCCGCGTACTCTGTCCCCCACCAACCGACCACCGCACGAGAGAGCCACCACAGCCATGCCCACGTCTCAGGACATGACGACTGAGCTCGACCCCGGTCTCCTCGACGCCCTCCAGCACCAGGTGGCCGTCTTCGCCCGGCGGGCCGAGCAGACCCGGCTCGGCGGCACCGGTCAGCTGCGCAACTCGATGGACCGCGCCGCCTACCTGCTGCTCAACCGGCTCGACCAGGAAGGCCCGATGGGCGTCAAGGCGCTCGCCGCGGGCATGGGCATCGACTCGTCCACGGTCACCCGCCAGGTCGCCCCGCTCGTCGACACCGGCCTGGTCAAGCGCACCTCGCACCCCGAGGACGGCCGCGCCGTCGTGCTCCAGCTCTCCCCGCGCGGCCAGGCCCGCCTGGAGGAGGTCCGCGCCTCGCGGCGGCAGCTGATGGCGGAGGTCACCGAGGGCTGGACGCCCGCCGAGCGCGAGTCCTTCTGCTCGCTCCTCACGCGCTTCAACTCCGCGCTCTCCGCACGCCAGTCGGGCCTTCCGGCCACGGCCGACGACACCGCGCCGAAGTCGTGACCCCGCGCCCCGGACACGGGGCTTGACCCCGGCCCCGCACTGGCCTCAACTGAGGACGTGCGAGAGACCGGAAACGGCCACAGCGGCGAAGAAGCCCACCGCACCCGGGAGTTCACGGCCTTCACGGCCGGGGCGTCGGGCCGGCTGCTGCACGTCGCGACGCTGCTCACCACCGAGCCCGCACACCGCAACCCGCTCGCCCAGGACCTCCTGACCGCCTCCCTCGCGCACACCTACGCCCACTGGGACCGGCTGCGCGGCGAGGACCCGTACGAGGTCACCCGCTCCGACCTGGCCACCCGCTTCGCCCGGACCGCCTGGCGGCACCACCGCGGCCGGGGCGGGGTGCTCTCCTCCCTCACCCCGCAGGAACGTCTCGTCGTCGTGCTCCGGCTGTACGAGGGCGTCGCCGAGGAGCAGACCGCCGCGCTGCTCGGGGTGCCCGAGGACCGGATACGGGCCGTCTGCGCACGGGCCGTGAGCGCGTTGCGGGCGGCAGCCTCGTGAACCGCCACGAACGCAAGGAGGACGCGGTCCGCCGGATGATGGAGGCCGGCCACCCGCACGTCCCCGGCGACCTCACCGCCCGGGCCGTCGCCCGCGGCACCCGCCTGCTGCGCCGGGACCGGGTGCTGCGCCGGATCTGGTGGACGCTGCTCGCCGCGGCGGCCGTCGCCTTCGTGGTGTGGGCGTCGGTGGCCCGCCCGTGGGAGGTCCCGCCGGCCGGCACGACGCCGCCGCTGGAGGGCTGGTGACACCCGGCCCGGCCGGGCGGGTCCGGGGTCTGGTGCCGGGGTGCGGGACCTCCACGGGGGCGGGGGTGTCCGGACTGCCACCTCCACTTCGCTTCGCTCGTGGAGGAGGCCAAAACGTCCGGACACCCCCAACCCCGCTCCGGCCCCGCACCCCTCCCCGCCGTCGTCGGTGCGGCGCGGTCGCGCCGGAGGTGTGGCGGCTAGCCGAGCGCCTCGCGCAGGTCCGCGAGCAGGTCGTCGACGTTCTCGATGCCGACCGACAGGCGGACCAGGTCCGCCGGGACCTCCAGGGCCGAGCCCGCGACGCTCGCGTGCGTCATCCGGCCCGGGTGCTCGATGAGCGACTCGACGCCGCCCAGGGACTCGCCCAGGGTGAAGAGCTTGGCGCGGTTGCAGACGTCGACGGCCGCCTGCTCGCCGCCCTCGACGCGGAACGAGATCATGCCGCCGAAGGAACGCATCTGCTTGGCCGCGACCTCGTGGCCCGGGTGCTCCGGCAGGCCCGGGTAGAGGACCTGGGTGACCTTCGGGTGCTGGGTCAGCATCTCGACGACCTTGCCGGCGTTCTCGCTGTGCCGGTCCATGCGGACGGCGAGCGTCTTGATGCCGCGCAGCACGATCCACGAGTCGAACGGGCCGGCGACCGCGCCCATCGCGTTCTGGTGGTACGCCAGTTCCTCGCCGAGCTCCGCGTCGGCCGTCACCAAGGCGCCGCCGACCACGTCGGAGTGGCCGCCCATGTACTTGGTGAGCGAGTGCACGACGACGTCCGCGCCCAGCGACAGCGGCTGCTGGAGGTACGGGGAGGCGAAGGTGTTGTCGACGACCAGCTTCACGCCGGCCTGCCGGGCGACGCCCGCGACGGCCTCGATGTCGGTGATGCCGAGCAGCGGGTTCGAGGGCGTCTCGACCCAGACCAGCTTCGTACGGTCGTTGATCGCGCCGCGCACCGACTCGACGTCCGAGGTGTCCGCCACGGAGAAGTCGACGCCCCAGCGCTGGACGACCTTCGCGAACAGGCGGAAGGTGCCGCCGTAGGCGTCGTTGGGGATGACGACGTGGTCGCCGGGGACGAGCAGGGTGCGCAGCAGGCAGTCCTCGGCGGCGAGGCCGGAGGCGAAGGCGAGGCCGCGGCGGCCGCCTTCCAGGGCCGCGAGGTTCTCCTCCAGCGCGGTCCGGGTCGGGTTGGCGCTGCGGCTGTACTCGTAGCCGCCGCGCAGTCCGCCCACACCGTCCTGCTTGTAGGTGGACACCTGGTAGATGGGCGGGACGACCGCGCCGGTCAGCGGGTCGGCGGTGTTGCCCGCGTGGATGGCGCGGGTCTCGAAGCTCTGGTGGGAGTGCTGGTCGCTCATGATGCAGGAGCGTAGTCCCGTGCCCGGGCCGCCGCCCGGTGTCTCAGCAGGTGTGCCGGAGCGTCCTGGACAATGGACGCATGGAGATTCTGTGGTTCCTCATCGCGCTGGGCATGCTGTTCGGTGTTCTGGCTCCCTTCGTGTGGCGCGGCAGGCGCGGTGTCATCCGCCCCGTGGCGCCCGGCTCGCCCGACGCGGCGGACCCCGAGGCGTACGGGTTCCTGCGCCAGGAGGAGCAGGACGTGCGGCTGCCGGGACCGGACCGGGATCTCCTCGACGTGCTGGACGTGGTGCAGGCGACGCAGGACTGGCGGGCCGCCTCGCAGCTGTTGAAGGGCACCGAGAAGGAGGGCGAGATCCGCTGGCAGCGGGTCCAGGCCTTCGCGGGCGCGGCCTCCCTCGAACTGGCCGAGCGGCCCGGCGTCGGCGGTGCGTGGCTGCGCTCCTGGCGGGCCGAGGCGCCCAAGGACCCGGGCGGCGCGCAGGTGTACGCCGAGTTCCTGGTGCAGCAGGCGTGGCGGACCTCGGCGGCGGGCACGCAGGACTTCCGGGTCATCCTGGAGGAGGCGAGGACGGCGTGCGAGCAGGCCGCGCTCCTCGCGCCGGGCGACCCCGTGCCGTACATCTCGCAGCTCGCCGTGGCCCGTGGACTCGGATACGCCCACGAGGAGTTCGACCTGGTGTGGGCGAAGGTCATCGACCGGGCGCCGGAGCACATGGGCGCGCATCTGGCGGCGCTGCACTACTGGTGCGAGAAGTGGCACGGCTCGCGTGAGGAGGCGGACCACTTCGCGACGACGGCCGCCGCCCGCGCACCGCGCGGTTCGCTGCTCGCGGCGCTGCCGCTGTTCGCCGTCTTCGAGAACCGGCCCGAGTTCGTCGTCGGCGTGGACTTCCACCGCACGGCGGTGGTGACGAAGGCCGTGGAGGGCGCCATGTACGCGGTGCACTCGGCGCGGGCCGACGACCCGATGCTGGCGCACGTGCGGCACCTGCTCGTGGAGTTCCTGCTGGGCGCGGAGCGCTGGAGCGAGGCCATGCAGCTCCTGTTGAAGGTGGACGGTTACGTGGGCGCGCTGCCGTGGACGCTGGACGAGGACCCGGCGGCGGCGTACACGCTGCGGCGGAACCTGGTGGTGGCGGCGTACGAGGCGAACGGCGGGAGCCCGGCGACGCTGCCGCGGTGAGCGGGGCGCGGGGCGGCCGGCCCGCGCGCGATCGGCTGGACGTCGGGGCGGTCGGCTCGCGCGGAATCGGCTGGACGTCCTACCCGCGGGTAGGCGATACTCCGCACTCCCCCCACATGCCTGATCGTTTCCGTTTTTCCCGTGGGGGGACTCTGCCCGATGGGCGCGACTCTGCGTGCCGTGCGCGCGTTCGTACTGCTTTCCGGTTTCTATCTGCTCGGCCTCGGGCTGCTCGCACTGCTCGGTGCCGTCGACTGGGCGTCGTGGGTGTGGGCGCCCGCGGCGGTCCGGCTCAAGATCTTCGTGCTCACCGTGGTCCTGGCGATCCCTGTCGTCCGGGGCATGTTCATGCTGCGGACCCCGCGTGACGGCGAGCCCGGCGGACTCCTCGTCAGCGAGGCGGACGAGCCCCGGCTGTGGGCGACCGTGCGCGAGCTGGCCGGGCAGGTGGGCACCCGGGCGCCGGACGAGATCCGGCTGACTCCCGACGTGAACGCCGCCGTCAGCGAGGACGCCCGCTTCCTCGGCCTGCTTGGCGGCCGCCGCCGGCTGTTCCTGGGGCTGCCGCTGATGGCCGGCCTCGACGAGGCCGGGCTCCGCGCGGTCCTCGCCCACGAGCTGGGCCACTACGGCAACGCGGACACCCGCCTGTCCGCGCTCACCGTCCGCGGGCGCGTCCAGGTCGGCCGCATGATCGCGATGTTCCACGCGAAGGCCGACGCCAAGGTCGCGCAGGAGCGGGCGCGCCAGGAGAAGAAGTCCGAGAAGCGGGTCGCCAAGGGCAAGTCGGCCAAGGAGGTCGACACCACCGGCACCGGCGTCACCTACCGCGTGATGGCGAAGATCTACTCGGCGTACGGGCGGCTCTACCTGCGCGCCACCCTGTCCGGCGCCCGTCGCCAGGAACTCGCCGCCGACCTGGCCGCCGCCCGGATCGCGGGCCGCGACGCCACGGCGCGGGCGCTGCGCGAGATCCACGCGATCGACGCCGCCCACGACTTCTACCTCTCGTCGTACGCGACCCTCGGCACCGAGTTCGGGCTGCTGCCCGCCCGTGGCGAGGTGTTCGGCGGCGTACGGCACCTGCTCGCCGCCCGCGCCGGCGAACTGGCCGGGCTGCGCGAGGAACTGCCGCAGGAGCCCGCCTCCCCCTACGACTCCCACCCGCCGGTGGCCGAGCGGGTCGCCCGGATCGAGGCGCTGCCGGACGACGGCCGGTCCGCCGAGGGCACCGGGCCCGCGCTCGGTCTGCTGACCGATCCCGAGGCCGCGCTGGCGGCGGTCGAGGACGTGTCCCTGACGCCGGAGGCGCAGCGGATGCGGCGCCTGGCATGGCCCGAGCTGGTCCACGAGTCCATGAGCGCCCGGGTCGCCCAGGGCGCGGAGGAGCTGCGCACGGCGGCCGGAGGGGCGGCGGTCACGCTCCCCGGGCTGCTCGACGCGATCGACGCCGGCTCGCTGTGGGAGATCGCCGGCCGCCTGCCGAAGTCCGAGGAGGCCGCGGCGGCGAGCGGCCGCGTGGCCCGCGAGTTCGCCCGCCCCGCCCTGCGCCGCGGCCTGTCCGCGATGGTGACCGACGAACTGCTCCGCTCGGGCCGCGCCCGCTGGGAGCTCTCCTGGAGCGGCCCCGCGACCCTGCACCTGGCCGACGACACGGCGGACCGTCTCCCCGCGGCCCTGGACGCGGCCACGGCCGACCGTCCGGACACGGGTCCGCTGCGCGCGCTGCTGGCGCCGGCCGCTCCGGCCACGGCCCACTGAGCGTCCCCCCAGGGCCTGTCCGGCCCAGATCCGCCGGACAGGCCCCAGACCTTCTCACGAGGAACCTCCACTGATGCCCCGTCTCATCCCCATGATCGTGATCGCGGTGGCGATCTACTTCTGGCTCCGGTCCCGCAAGGCCCGGAAGGCGGAGTCCGGACCGGCCGCCACCGGCCGGGCGGCCGGTGCACCGCAGCTGTCGGCCCGCTCGGCCGCGCTCGGTTTCCTGCCCGCCGACCGGCTCGACACCGAGCGGAGCCGACCGCTCGACCCGGCGCTCGCCGCGGCGCTCGACGCCGCGCGCACGGGTGACTGGAAGCCCGCCGCGGAGCTGCTGTCGGCCACCACCGCCGGTCCCGACTGGGAGACCCGGACGTTCCAGGTGGCCCGGCTCGGCTCGCTGGCCGCCGAGGACGACACCTGGCTCGCGGCGTGGGAGGCCGCGGATCCCGACAGCCCGGACGCCGCCGTCGTACGCGCCGACAGCTCCGTCAGCCTGGCCGGGGAACTGCGCGGCAGCGCGACGGCGGCCAACACCACGCAGGAGCAGTTCGACGGCTTCCACCGCATGATGCGCCGGGCCCGCGGCGAGATCGCCCGGGCCGCCGAACTCAACCCCGCCGACCCCACCCCGTACATCGACGAGATCTGGGTCGCGCTCGCCCTGCGCTACTCGCACGACGACATGCGCGCCCTCTGGGAGCGCATCACGGCCCGCGCCCCGCACCACTACTCGGCGCACTACGCGGCGATGCAGTACTGGTGCCAGAAGTGGCGCGGCTCGGTGGAACTGGCGCGCGAGTTCACCGACCGGGTGGTCGCCACCGCTCCCCCCGGCAGCCTGCTGACGGCGTTCCCGCTGATCAGCTGGTACGAGCACGAGTCCTTCGGCCACACCGACCGGGGCTACCGCACGCCCGAGGTGTCGGCCATGGTCGACGCCCTGGCGGCGGACGTGGCGGCGGCGCCGGCCGACCACCTGCGGCTCAACGAGGTCAGGCTGCTGCTCGCCTGGTACCTGGTCGAGCTGCGCCGCTACCCGGAGGCCCTGGAGCAGTTCCGGCTGGTGGACGGCCACATCGGGGCGTTCCCGTGGAACTACTACGGGGACCCGGCGAAGGCGTACGTGAAGGCCCGCGAGCTGACCGTCCGCAAGGCGGGCTGAGGACACGGGCCGGGACGCGGCGGGGCTGCGAGGGGGCGGGTCGGGAATCCCTTGCGGCCCCGCCGCGTTGTGCCTGTCGCCGACCGTCGAGGAGAGATGCAGCATGTTCCTGTCCCGCACCCCCGTCCTCCCCACTCCCGACCAGGCCCTGGGCGGGCGCCCCGAGCCCGCGTTCCAGGTCCCGGAGCGCCACACCGTCCTCGGCACGCCGCTGCTCGGCCCCTACCCGGAGGGCCTGGAGGTCGCGGACTTCGCCCTGGGCTGTTTCTGGGGCGCCGAGCGCAAGTTCTGGCAGACCGAGGGCGTGTACACGACGCTCGTCGGCTACCAGGGCGGCTACACGCCGAACCCGCTGTACGAGGAGGTCTGCTCGGGCCTCACGGGCCACACGGAGGTCGTCCGCGTGGTCTTCGACCCGTCGAAGGTCTCGTACGAGCGGCTGCTCAAGCTGTTCTGGGAGTCGCACGACCCGACCCAGGGCTTCCGCCAGGGCAACGACGTCGGCACCCAGTACCGCTCGGCCGTCTACACCCACTCCGACGAGCAGGCCGCGACGGCCGAGGCCTCCCGCGAGGCGTACCAGAAGGTCCTGACCGGCTCCGGCTACGGCGAGATCACCACCACGGTCCTGCCGGCCGAGGGCCGCACCTTCTACCCGGCGGAGGCCTACCACCAGCAGTACCTGGACAAGAACCCGGCCGGCTACTGCGGCATCGGCGGCACGGGCGTGTCCTGCCCGATCGGGGTCGCCAAGGCGGAGTAGCCCCGCCGGCCCGCCCGTTCCTCGTCAGTCCCGGCCGTCGCCGCAGGTCGCCAGTGAGCACCAGCGGCGGCGGCCGGACTCGTCCAGGAAGAGCCAGCCGCAGTCGGCGCTCGGGCAGGCGCGGAGGGTGAGCCGGCGCGGGTCGGCGAGGAGGTCGGCGGCGGCGCGGGCGACCGCGAGCAGCGGGAGGTCGAGGCCCGCCGAGGGAGTCAGCCGCCAGTGGGCGAGGCCGTCGGGGCCCAGGGTGAGCACGGCGGCGCGGGCCGCCCGCCGTGCCGCGTCGGCGACCGTGCGGAAGGCGCGGGCGTCGGCGGGATCGGTGAGGCAGGCGTACAGCGCGGCGCGGAAGGCCCGGGCCTCGTCGAGGGCCGTCGCGGCGGCCTCCGGCCGGTCGGCGGCCTCCTTGAGGAGCCGGTCCACGAGGGCGTCGTCCGCCAGGTCGTGGTGCCCGGCCCAGGCGGCGAGCGCCGGGTAGCCGCGCAGCCAGTCGGAGCCCGGCACGGCCGGGTCGCGGCGCCAGCCCGCGTACGTGTTGCAGAACTCCAGGGCCGGATGCCCGCCGGTCGTCCACGGCAGCCACTGGTCGCGGACCCGGACCGCGTACAGCGGCGCCGGCGGGCGGTCCAGGCGCGGGTCGCCGGTCAGGATGCGGTCGTGGAGGGTGGTCAGGACCGGGCCGGGGTCGATGCCGAGTTCGGTGTCGAGCCGGCGGCGGGTGGTCTCGTAGAGCTCCAGTGCCTCGGACTGCCGCCCGGCCCGGTAGAGGGCCGTCATCAGGGCCGCCACCAGGCGCTCCCTGCCGGGGTGCGCGGCGGCGAGCGGGCCGAGGTCCGCGAGCACCCGGGTGTGCAGGCCCATGGCCAGCTGGGTCTCGGCCCGCTGTTCGAGCGCGGAGAGCCGCAGCTCGGCCAGCCGGCCGCCGAGCCGCTCGCGCAGGGCCTCGTCGACGGTGCCGTCGAGCAGCGGGCCGCGCCACAGGGCGAGCGCCGCGTCGTGACAGCGCACCTGCTCGCCGGGGTCGCCGGCGGTCGCCGCCCGCCCGACGAGGTCGAGGAACTCCCGTACGTCCACCCGGTGCCGGCCGTCGTCCAGCTCGATCGCGTAGCCCTCGTGGCGGGTGGCGACGGTCACGCCGTACGGCTTGAGCGCGGCCCGCACCCGGCCGACGTAGGTGTGCACGGTGGAGCGCGCGGAGGCGGGCGGGACGCCGTTCCACAGCAGCTCGGCGAGCCGGGCCACGGGCACCACCCGTCCCGCGTCGAGCAGCAGGATCGCGAGCAGGCACCGCTCCTGGCGGCGGGTCCCGAGCTCGACGCGCGCGCCCTCATGGCGGGCCTCGAAGGGACCGAGGAGGCTGAAGTCCATGGAGGGTCACCCTAGGAGGCAGGGCGGGCGCCGGCACGGCCCGCGGCGGGACGGTCTGCCGCCGGGAGCGGGGATGTCACAGACGGGGCGGCCGTCTCGTCTCCGAGGGTGGAGCGGTGTCTCCCGGCACGGAGACGGCCGGCCACGGGTCACGAGGAGGAGAGCGGAATGAGCGGGTCGGGCACGGCGGAGGGGTGGAGCGGCGGCTCGGGCGGGGCTGGTGGGGCCGGAGGGGCCGACCGGGCTGGTGGGGCCGACAGGGCTGGTGGGGTCGACAGGGCTGGTGGGGTCGACAGGGTCGGCAGGGCTGGTGGGGCCGACGGGGCCGGCGGGGCTGGTGGGACCGAGGAGTTCGAGGGGTTGCGGCCGCTGTTGTTCTCCATCGCCTACCGGATCCTCGGCAGCGTCAGCGAGGCCGAGGACGCCGTGCAGGAGACCTGGCTGCGCTACGCCTCCGCCCCGAACCCGCCCCGCTCGACCAAGGCCTTCCTCTCCGCGACCGTCACCCGCATCTCCATCGACGTGCTGCGGTCGGCGCGGGTCCGGCGGGAGCAGTACGTCGGCGAGTGGCTGCCGGAGCCGCTGCTCGCCGACCCGTACGAGGACCCCGAGCGCTCGGCGGAGCTGGCGGACTCGGTGTCGATGGCGGCGCTGCTGCTCCTGGAGCGGCTGAGTCCCCTGGAGCGGGCGGTGTTCGTGCTGCGCGAGGTCTTCGGCTTCGGTTTCCCGGAGGTCGCGTCGGCGGTGGGACGTTCGGAGGCGGCCTGCCGGCAGCTCGCGGTACGGGCGCGGCGGCACATGGCGGAGGGGCGGCCGCGCTTCGAGGCGGACCGCGTGGAGCGGGAGGAGCTGGCGGCGCGCTTCTTCGACGCGCTCCAGGCGGGCGAGGTCGACGGGCTGCGGGCGCTGCTCTCGGCCGACGCGCAGCTGGTCGGGGACGGCGGCGGCAAGGCTCCGCAGCTGGGCAGGACCGTGGTCGGCGCCGACCACGTGGCCCGTCTGCTCGCCGCGTACTACGGCGTGCTGCTCGACGTCGACGTGACCTGCGAGGCGCGCGAGGTGAACGGCAGCCCGGGCGCGGTCTTCCGCGACCGGGACGGCCGGGTGCTGTTCACCTGGACGCTCGACGTGCTCGACGGGCACATCCAGACGATCCGCTCGGTGTCCAATCCCGACAAGCTCGGGCACCTGGGTCCGGTCGGGGACGGCTGGGGCGTCGCCGAGGAGATCAAGGACCGCCGCCGCGAGGAACGCCGGACGTCGTGAGCTCCGTGGTCAGGTTCTGGTGAGGGCACGGCGCGAGGGTGGCACCGCAACGGTTCGACCGCCCTTCCCCGCAAGGAGTTTCCATGCGACGTGTCCTCGTCTCCCTCACCGCCGCCTGCGCCGCCCTGTTCGCCGCGACGGTCCCGGCCGGCGCCGCCGGCTCGGCCGGCACCGCCTCCGACGCGGCCACCGACGGCGGCACCGGCTGGGAGCCGGCGCCCTCCCCGTCCTGGTCGTATCCGGCAGGCGTGCGCTGCGACTTCGCGGTGCAGGGGGCGCCGGTGGTGGACGAGGTGGTGCGACGGACGGTCGCGGCCTATCCGAACGGCACGAAGCTCGTCGAGTACAAGGGCGCGCTCGTGGTCCGGGTGGTGAACACCGCGACGGGCGCCTCGTACGACGCGGACGCGAGCGGCCACGCGCTGGTCGAGCTCCGGCCCGACCGCTCGCAGCGCTGGTACGTGTTCGGCCCGATCCTGGCGGGCTTCGGCACGGACGGCGGCAACGTGCCGCGCGGCCTGTACACCCTGGACGGCGCATACACCCTGGACGTCTCCACCACCGGCTACAAGACGCTGACGATGCTCGACGGCACGACCGACCCGCTCTGCGACAAGGTCGCCTGAGCGGGCGCGGCCGCGCCGTCGCCATGCTCGTCAGATCGTCGACGCGTCGATCACGAAGCGGTAGCGCACGTCGGACGCGATGACCCGCTCGTAGGCCTCGTTGACCTGGTCGGCGGTGATCAGCTCGATCTCGGCGCCCAGGCCGTGCGCGGCGCAGAAGTCCAGCATCTCCTGGGTCTCCTTGATGCCGCCGATCATCGAGCCGGCCAGCGTCTTGCGGCCGCCGATCAGGGAGAACAGGCCGACCTTGACCGGCTCCTCCGGGGCGCCGACGTTCACCAGGGCGCCGTCGGTCCTGACCAGGCTCAGGTAGGCGTCGAAGTCCAGCGGCGCGGAGACCGTGGAGATCACCAGGTCGAAGGTGCCGCGGAGGGCCGTGAAGGTCTCCGGGTCGCTGGTGGCGTAGTAGTGGTCGGCGCCCAGCTTGAGGGCGTCCTCCTGCTTCTTCAGGGACTGGCTGAGGACGGTCACCTCGGCGCCGAGCGCGTGGGCGATCTTGACGCCCATGTGGCCGAGGCCGCCGAGGCCGACGATCGCGACCTTCTTGCCGGGACCGGCCTGCCAGTGGGCGAGCGGCGAGTAGAGGGTGACGCCGGCGCACAACAGCGGGGCGGCGACGTCGAGCGAGATGCCCTCGGGGATGCGCAGGGTGTAGTTCTCGTCGACGACGATGTGGCTGGAGTAGCCGCCGTAGGTCGGCTCGCCGTTCTTGTCGAGGGCGTTGTACGTGCCCGTCATGCCGTTGACGCAGTACTGCTCCAGGCCCTGCTGGCAGTACTCGCACGTGCGGCAGGAGTCGACGAAGCAGCCGACGCCGACGCGGTCGCCGACCTTGTGCCTGGTGACGCCGGGGCCGACCTCGGTGACGATTCCGGCGATCTCGTGGCCGGGCACCATCGGGAAGATGCCCTCTCCCCAGCCGTTGCGTGCCTGGTGGATGTCGGAGTGGCAGATGCCGGCGTACTTGATCTCGATGAGGACGTCGTGCTCGCCCACCGCGCGGCGCGGCACGGTGGTGCGCTCCAGCGGGGCGTTGGCGGCGGGTGCTGCGATGGCGGAAACGTTCGTGGTCATGGCGGAAAGCCTGCCGGAGGTTTTCGGCCGTACCCAGACCACTGTTCTGCCTACGACCCGTGTGCCTACCACTGGCAGGGACAGGAACGTACGTCCGTTCCCGGCCACGAACGGGAATACTGGGGTCGTATGGACCTCAGTGCCGAACTCAGCGAATTCCTCCGCTCCCGCCGGGCACGCCTGAAGCCGCAGGACGTGGGACTGCCCGAGTTCGGGCGGCACCGCCGGGTGCCGGGCCTGCGCCGGGAGGAGCTTGCGCAGCTGGCCGGCGTGTCCGTGGCGTACTACACCCGCCTCGAGCAGGGCAACGGCAGGAACGTGTCCATGGAGGTCCTGGACTCGATCGCGCGGGCGCTGCGGCTCAGCGACACCGAGCGGGCTCATCTGACGCACCTCGCCAGGCCGACCGTGAAGAAGCGGCAGCGGGCGGCGAGCGCCCGCCCCCAGCAGATCCGGCCGGGCCTCGCGCATCTCCTCGACGCCCTGGAGGGCGTGCCGGCCTTCGTCCTGGGGCGGCGGGGCGACATCCTGGCCTGGAACAGGATGGCGCGGGCCCTGATGGGCGATCTCGACGCGTGGGAACCGCGGGACCGGAACATGGCCCGGATGATCTTCCTCGACCCCAACGCGCGTGACCTGTACGTCGACTGGGAGTGCAAGGCGACCGAGGTCGTGAGCGTGCTGCGGCTGTACGCCGGTGTCTATCCCGACGATCCGGAGCTGCTGTCGCTGGTGGGCGAACTGTCGGTCCGGAGCGAGGAGTTCCGCTCGCTGTGGGCGGCGCACACGGTGACCGACAAGGGGCACGGGCAGAAGCGGCTGCGGCATCCGCTGGTGGGCGAGATGACGCTGCAGTACGAGTCGCTGAAGGTGTCGGGCGACGACCCGGACCTCGTGCTCGTGACGTACCACGCGGAGCCGGGCTCGCCCTCGGCGGACGCGCTGCGGCTGCTGGCGCAGTGGGGCGTGGACAAGCCCGCCGAGGTGTGAGAGGCGCGAGAAAGGCCCCCTCCGCTGCCGGAGGGGGCCTTTCCTGTCGTCGAAGCCTGACGTCGACCTGTGCCGTCGAAGCCTGTCGTCGACTCGTGCCGGACGGGTCAGACCGCGGAGCCGGCCTTCCACGCCGACCAGCTCATGTTCCAGCCGTTGAGGCCGTTGTCGGGAGCGATCGTCTTGTCCGCGGAGTTCTTGACGATGACGACGTCGCCGATCATCGAGTTGTTGTAGAACCAGGCGGCCTGCTGGTTCGGGTCGCCGGCGCCCTTGACGTCGGCGAGGCCCACGCAGCCGTGGCTGGTGTTCACGCTGCCGAAGATGGAGCGGGCACCCCAGTAGTTGCCGTGGATGAAGGTGCCGGACGTGGACAGGCGCATGGCGTGCGGCACGTCCTTGATGTCGTACTCGCCCTTGCCGTCGTCGTCGGTGAAGCCGACGGTGGCGCCGTTCATCCGGGTCTCCTTGAACTTCTCGGAGATCACCATCTGGCCGTTGTAGGTGGTGTTGTCCGGGGAGCCGGCGGAGATCGGGATGGTCTTGACCGTGCGGCCGTCCTGCTTGACGGTCATCGTCTTCGTCTTGACGTCGACGGTGGAGACCTGGTTGCGGCCGATCTTGAAGGTGACGGTCTTCTGCTGGACGCCGTAGACGCCCTTGGCGCCCTCGACGCCGTCGAGGTCCAGCTTCATGGTGACCGTCGAGCCCTCGGCCCAGTAGTTCTCCGGGCGGAAGTCGAGCCGCGTGGAGTTGAACCAGTGGCCGACGACCTCCTGGCCGGAGCTGGAAGTGACGGAGATGCCGCCCTGGACGGCCTTCTTGTCGGTGATCGCCTTGTTGAAGTTGATCGAGACCGGCATGCCGACGCCGACCGTGGAGCCGTTCTCCGGCGTGAAGTTGCCGATGAAGCTGTTGGCCTGCGAGACCGTGGTGAACGAGGAGTTCTCGTGGGCCTCGAGGCCAGAGGCGTCCTTCGCGGTCGCGGCGATCTTGTAGACGGTGCCGCGCTTGAGCTGGCCGGTCGGCTTCCAGCTGAGACCGTCGGCGGCTATCTCGCCCTCGACGGCGGTGCCCTCGGCGGAGGTCATGGTGACGTCCGTGAGCTTGCCGTCGGTGACGGTCACCTTGGCGTCGTCGTTGATCGACGCGTTCTGGGCACCGTTCTCCGGCGAGATGGTGATCTGCGCCTTGGAGGTCTTCTGGGCGGCGGCCTCGTCGACCTGGGCCTGTGACTGCGCGCTCTGCGAGGCGTCGGCGGCGCTGCCGCCCTTGTCGCTGTCGCTGCAAGCCGAGAGCACCAGCACGCCACCGAGCACCGCGGCCGCGGCCGCCAGGCTCTTGCGGCGCTTGCCGTCCGTCATCACACGCTTCTCCATCGTCGCCGACTACCTGCCACTTCCCACTGGAACGACCATCAGAACCCGCCCGGTTCCGTATCCGGAGGGTTTGTGGGGAACACCACTGATCCACACGCACCGGCGGGCCGTTCGGTTCCCGGGCGCGGGGAGGCCCCGGGACACCGACGCCCCGGGGCCTCCGTCAGCACGCGATCGGCAGGCGATCGGCACACGGTCGGCCGGCGATCCGCACACGGTCGCCGCCCGACCGGAAGGAGTCAGGTGCGGTCTTCTTCGTCGTCTTCCCACCCACCATCTTCGTCCTCGTCGTCCCAGTCCCTCGCATCGGGGTCGTAGTCGATCTCCTCGGTGCTCCACGAGGCCTGGACCAGCTCGATCCCGGGGACGGTCCCGACGACGTCGAAGGGCTCGACCAGGTAGGCCAGGGCCTCCGCGCTGTCCTCGACGACGGCGGTGCGGGCGTGCGTCCGCTCCTCCTCCGGCAGCGACGTGTCGGACTCGATGCGGCCGACGGCGGCCTCGGTCAGCTCGGCGGGCCCGTCGATCTCGAGGACCAGATCGACCCGAAGCCGTACATAGCGTGAAGTCTCGGAAGTGCTCATGGGCGGAGCGTAGAGCGCCGGGTGGCCTCGGCTTTCCCGCGACCCGCTGTGTTCAATACCATCGGCGCACCTACCAAGTTCGCGGTTTCCGCAAGGGGGATCGAAAACACGTGTCCGTCGCCCGACGCCCGCTGCTCACCGCCACCGCCGCGGGGACATTGCTCTGCGCACTGTGGTTCGTGCCGTCCGCGAACGCGACGGGCGAGCAGGGCAGATCCGACGGCGGCCGACCGGCCGTCACGGAGGGCCAGGACGCGCGGCTCGCGGAGACCGGCGGCCTGGACACCACGCCGTACCTGCTGGGCGGGACGCTGTTCCTGGGCGTGGGCGCGGGCTTCGTGACCCTGGCGATGCGCCGCGGCGGCCGGGCCGCGTAAGGCGTCGCGCGTCGGCGTCGCGCGTCGGCGTCGCGCGTCGGCCGGGGCTCGTCGAGACGTGCCGAGTCCTCGTCCCGTACGGCGAAGGGCCGCCCCGGCATCCGGGACGGCCCTCGCGCGTGTGCTCGCGGAGTGCGGAGTTACGCCAGCGGGCCGGTGACCGGCTCGACGGCGGCGACCAGCCGGCCCTCGCGTACGAAGGTGTCGGCGGCGGCCAGGTCGGGCGCGAGGAAACGATCCGGCCCGGGGCCCTCGACGCCGGCCGCGCGCAGCGCCTCGATGACCGCGGCGGAGGCGGGCGCCGGGCTCAGGCCGTGGCGGAGCTCGATGGCGCGGGTGGCGGCGTAGAGCTCGACGGCGATGATCCGGTTGAGGTTGCCGATCGCGGTGCGCAGCTTGCGGGCGGCGGACCAGCCCATGGAGACGTGGTCCTCCTGCATCGCCGAGGACGGGATGGAGTCGGCGGAGGCCGGGACGGCGAGCCGCTTCATCTCGCTGACCAGGGCGGCCTGCGTGTACTGGGCGATCATCAGGCCGGAGTCCACGCCGGCGTCGTCGGCCAGGAACGGCGGCAGGCCGTGCGAGCGGTTCTTGTCGAGGAGCCGGTCGGTGCGGCGCTCGGCGATGGAGCCGAGGTCGGCGGCGGCGATCGCGAGGAAGTCGAGGACGTACGCGACGGGGGCGCCGTGGAAGTTGCCGTTGGAGCGGACTTCGCCGTTGCCCAGGACCACCGGGTTGTCGACGGCGGCGGCCAGCTCGCGCTCGGCGACGAGCCGGGCGTGGGCCATGGTGTCGCGGCCGGCACCGGCGACCTGCGGGGCGCAGCGCACCGAGTAGGCGTCCTGGACGCGCGGGGCCTCGCCGCTCTGGTAGTGGCCGGTGAGCTCGGAGCCCTTGAGCACGGCCAGCATGTTGGCGGCGGAGGCGGCCTGGCCCGGGTGCGGGCGGATGGCGTGCAGCTCGGGCTCGAGGACCTTCTCGGTGCCGAGGAGCGCTTCGAGGGAGAGCGCGGCGGTGACGTCGGCCGACTTGTAGAGGTTGTCGAGGTCGGCGAGGGCCATGACCAGCATGCCGAGCATGCCGTCGGTGCCGTTGAGGAGGGCGAGGCCCTCCTTCTCGCGCAGCTCGACGGGCTCGATGCCGGCGGCGGCGAGCAGCTCGCCGGCGGGCTTGACGACACCGTCGGGGCCCTCGGCGTCCCCCTCGCCCATGAGGGTGAGGGCGCAGTGGGAGAGCGGCGCGAGGTCGCCGGAGCAGCCGAGCGAGCCGTACTCGTGGACGACCGGCGTGATGCCCGCGTTGAGCAGGTCGGCCATGGTCTGGGCGACCTCGGGCCGGACGCCGGTGTGGCCGGAGGCGACGGTCTTGAGCCGCAGGAACATCAGCGCGCGCACGACCTCGCGCTCGACCCGCGGACCCATGCCGGCGGCGTGCGAGCGCACGATGTTGCGCTGCAGCTGGGTGCGCAGCTCGTGGCCGATGTGCCGGGTGGCGAGCGCCCCGAACCCGGTGGAGACGCCGTACACCGGCTCGGGCTTGGCGGCGAGCGCGTCCACGGTGGCGCGGGCGGCGGCGAGCGCCTGGACGGCTTCGGACGACAGCTCGACGCGGGCGCCGTGGCGGGCTACGTCGATGACGTCCTGCGGGGTGGTGCCGGACGTCCCAAGGACGACAGTCTGCATATCCATATTCAGCACCCTACGGACTGAAGAGCGACCTGTCACTAGACGGCAGGAGTGAGGCTCTCGTTCTCGCCCCGCGCGAGCAGTCCGGCCCAGTCCTGACCTGCGGCCCAGTCCGCGAAGGTGTGCCAGCCGACCTCGGGGTACGCGCGGCGCAGGCCGGCGACGTCGACGCCGAGGCCATGGTCGGCGAAGTACGCGAACATGGCGGCCAGGTCGGTGGAGTGGCGGCGGACGACGTCGAGCGGCACCTCGTGGTGGACGATCGGCCGGCCGGCGGCGGACGCGAGGATCGCGGCCATCTCCTCGGAGGTGCGCTCGTCGGAGGCGATGTCGACGCGGCGGCCGGTGAACTCGGCGCGGCGCTGCAGGGCGAGCGCGGCGAAGGCGCCGATGTCGGTGGCGGCGATGAGGGTGAGGGGCGTGGCGGACGGCATGGGCCAGGCGAAGGAGCCCTCGCGCAGGCTCTCCAGGGTCCAGCCGTCGGCGTAGTTGCCCATGAAGGCGACCGGGCCGAGCACCGTCCAGGGCAGGCCGGAGGCGTACAGGTGCTGCTCGACGGCCCACTTGCTGTCGTAGTGCGGGACGCCGGTCCCGCGGTCCGCGTGGGCGGCGGAGGTGAACACGACGTGGCCGAGACGGGCGGCCGCGGCGGCGTCGACGAGCTCCTTGCCCTGACGTATCTCGGTGGCGATGTCCGTGCCGAAGGGCGTGGTGACGGCGAAGAGCGAGTCCGCGCCGGCGAGGGCGGCGTCGAGCGAGGCGCGGTCGTCGAAGTCGGCGCGGCGGACGTCGGCACCGAGGGCGGCCAGGGCGCGGGCGGCGGGCGAGCCGGGGTCGCGGGTGAGGGCGCGGACGTGCTGTCCGGCGGAGAGCAGGGCGCGGGCGGTGGCTCCGCCCTGGGCGCCGGTGGCACCGGTGACGGCGACGGTGAGCATGCGATCCTCCGGAGAGTTCTCTGCGTGACGCAACCTTTGCATCACGCGGAGAGTACTGCATTCGTCTGCGCCGCGCAGATTTATTCGGCGCGCGAAGCGGTGACGTCCGTGATCTACGTAGGCCAACACCAGGTGGCTTGAAACCGGTCGACTCGCGAGTGCCCGCTCGCGCATCCTCTCGGCGTGACTACTCCTCCTCGCAAACGAGGGGGCTTCTCGCTAAGCCGGTTGGGCTTGGCGACGGGCCAGCCCGGCCCGCAAGACGTTGGAAGCCCCTGCAACGTCGGCGTGCGCGGTGTGGCCGCACGCGACGCAGTGGAACTTCTCCTGGGTGGGCCGGTTCTCCTTCGCGACATGCCCGCATTCAGGGCAGGTGCGGCAGGTGTTGCGGGGGTCCACAGCGATCACGACTCGTCCGGCACCTTCCGCCTTGGCGGCCAGGATCGCGAGGAACACCCCCCATCCGGAATCGGCGATGCTTCGGTTGAGCCCAGCCTTCGCTGCCGCTCCGTTGGGGGCGTAGGTGCCGTCCCCGTTCGGTCGCGGGACGGGGGCCTTGCTCATGTTGCGGATCTTGAGGTCTTCGTGCGCGATGACGTCGTTTGTCCGTACGAGGCCAAGCGCGGTCTTGTGCGCGTGGTCAAGGCGCTGGCGCCGTACCTTGCGGTGCAGGGCGGCGACCCGTTCCACCGCCCTACGGCGCCGCTTGGAGTGGCGCTTGCAGCGGGCGACGACCTGCTGTGCGGCCTGAAGTTTCTACGCGGCGTTGCGGCCGTGGCGCGGGTTGTCGACGTGCACACCGTCGGAGGTGGTCAGGAACGAAGCGATACCCATGTCGATGCCGACCGCAGCCCCGGGTTCGGGGAGTGGTTCGGGCTGCGTCTGGTCGGCGGTGAGGATCACGTACCAGCGGCGGCCTCCCCGCTTGACGCTGACGGTCTTGACCTTCCCGGCCACCGGCCGGTGCTGTTTGACCTTGACATGCCCGACCCCCTGAAGACGTACCCGCGTCTGCGGATCGTGCGGGGTGGAGTCCCAGCGGCAGCCGTCCCCGTCCTTGGGGAAGTCCACCGTGTCGAATCGGAGCACACTGCGGAACCGGGGGTATCCGGGCGTCTCGCCGGCCTTGATCCGGCGGAAGAACGCTTGGAACGCCTTGTCCAGACGCCGCAACGTGGCCTGCTGGGACGAGAACGACCAGCGGCCTTGCCGCTCGGGGTCGAAACCCCGGATCTCTTTGAGCTGGGCGGACTACTGCCCGTACCGGACCGTCGTCTTCGACGCGTGCCGGTACGCGGCCCGCCGTTCCTCCAGAGCACCGTTGTAGAGGGAGGCGTGATCCCTCAGCATCGCGCCCCACGCCTGCTCCTGACGCACGGTCGGATACAGGCGGAACTTGTAGGCACGGATCAACGGAATCACCCCCTCAGATCATTGTGATCACCATAGTGCGGGCCACTGACAACGGCGGTCCGCCCAGCGGCGAATCGCCGCTCCTTGCCCTGCTCCGCAGGAGCTTCGTTTCCTCCCGGCCTGAAGGCGGGGGCACCCACGAAGGAGACAGGATGGAATTCCTCGTCCATCACCGCGACCGGCCCGGCTCCCTGCCGCTGCGCCGGGAAACGCTGGAAGCGCACTGGTCGTACATGGACCGGTTCGAGAAGGAGATGATCGCCCGCGGGCCGGCCTTCGACGTCGACGACACCGAGAAGCTCGTGGGCAGTGTGCACGTCGTCGACCTGCCCGGTCCCGCCGCGGCGCGGGAGTTCGCCTTCGGCGAGCCGGCCTACCAGGCCGGGGCGATACGGGACGTGCTCATCCGCCGGTGGCGCAACGCGCTCGGGCGCACGATGTGGGACTTCCCCGGGGGCCGGACCGGAGGCGACCGCTTCCTGGTGCTCGGCCTCGGCCAGGGCGAGCCGGTCGACCTGGAGGTGCCGGAGGACCGGGACGAGCTGATCGCGTACGGCCCGCTGCTCTCCGACGACGGCTCCGCCTGGCTGGGTACGGCGGCGCTGGTCCGCGCGCCGGACGCGGAGTCGGCGCGTGCGCTGCTGACGGTGGAGCGGTACGCGGTTGTCGAGGTGTACGCCTGGGAGTTCGGCGGACGCCGGTAGCGGCCTCGGACAAGCGCCGCAGACGACGGACGCGCCCCGCGGCCGGTCCGCCGGCCGTGGGGCGCGTGCGCGTTCGGCCGCCCGTCAGGACGGGTTCAGCTTGATCGCGAAGCCGTTGAAGATGGACCAGACGTCGACCCAGGCGAGGCCGGTGCTGCACTCCTTCGCGGCGTTGCAGCCGTAGCCGTAGCTCACGATTCCGTTGAGCTGCCGCGAGTTCGGGTCGTTGATGTAGATCACCGGGCCGCCGCTGTCGCCGCCGCGGCCGACGATGCCGCCGTAGTGCGGGACGCCGTAACTGCCCCATACGGTGGTTCCGTTGACGTTCCAGCTGGAGTTGCCGGCGTACACCGTGCGGATGTTGCAGACCACCTTGGAGTTGTAGCCGAGCTGGCAGGTGAAGTCGCCGACGGCGACGTTGCGGACGCCGTTCAGGTAGCGGCTGTAGCCCGCCGCGTCGACGCCGTCCCAGGTGTAGCGGTAGGTGGGGGCCTCGATGAAGGCGGAGTCGAGGTCCGGCCGCTTGTACTTGACCTGGCCGATGTAGTTGCCGCCGGCCGCCCACACGTTGTCGTTCACGTTGTAGCAGTGGCCGGCGGTGACCAGCCACTTGCGGCCGTCCCAGGTGCTGATGGCGGGGATTCCGCTGGTGCACCACGAGCGGTCGCCGTTGGCCGGGCCGAGCGCGGCTCCCGCGTAGAAGGGCGAGGTGTCGTTCCACCGGCTCAGCGGCGCCGACGGCGGCGCCTGCCGCACCTGTACGGGAGTGGCCCCGGCGGCCCTGCGCTGCCCGGCCACGGCCGGGGAGGCGAACCAGTCGCGGGCCGCGCCCGGCCTGTCGACCGCGAGCTCGATGGTGCCGCCGTCGACCGAGGTGCCCGCCAGGGAGACGGTGAAGGGCAGGTCCTTGCGGGAAGTGAGGGCGGAGATCTCCGCCTTGAGGTCCTTGCGGGACTTCTTGGCGGGCAGGACGCGGAGCAGCCGGGTGTCCGCGTTCGGTACGGCGCGGTGGGCGGCCGCCAGGAAGCGTGCGCCCTGGTCCGGGTCGGTCAGATAGACGTTCACGGAGCGGTAGTCGGAGGCCATCTCGACCTGGGTGTAGATGTCGGCCATGGGGCCCTGACCGGCCTGGGCGGCGGCGTCGGCCGCCAGCCTCAGCGGTTCGAGGACCTCGGCCTGCCGCTCCGGGGACATGGCCGCGACCCGGTCGGCGGACAGTGGTTCGGACGGCTCCGCGTGGGCGGAGACCGCCGCTAAGGGCAGCAGAGCGAGCGCTCCCAGGAATGCCAGGGAACGTCTGAACCGGCTCTTCATGAAACCCCCCTGATCAACCGTCACCTGCCCCGCGGTCGCGGGGTCTCGGTGTCCGGGGATGCTAGGGAGGGGCTTTCGGGACCGACAAGGGCGCACGCGGCGGCCTCCGGGACCGCCCCCGCCGCCGAGCAGGGCCCGCCACGAGCCGGAACGTCACGCCATGGCGGCCCCCGCCCCTCCCCGCGCACGTCCCGGCGCACGGGCCCGGCCCTGGTACGACCCCGGTACGGCCCTGGTACGGCCCTGGTGCGGCTCTGGTACGGCCGAAGGTGGCGGCCCTCGCCCCGCGCGCCGCCACCCGCCCCGCGCACGAGGGCGCATGCCCGCCCGACGCGCGCTGTGCGCGTACGAGTCCGGGGGCGGGGGTGGAAGCGAGGGCGCACTTCGGCACCGGCACGGGCGCCGAAGTGCGCCGGGGCCGGAGGGGCATCCCCCTCCCCGCCCCGGCACTTCAGGGCCGGATCGCGGCGCTCGCTAGTGAGTGTCGGAGCCCGCTCCGCCCGGCGGGCCCTCGGCCGGCGGGGCGTCGCGGAAGCGGCGGCGGTCGCGGGCGCCGGGCGGGGCGTCGGCCAGGCGGATGACGGTGCCGTCGCGGCCCGCGACCACGGGCTTCGCCGAGCGGGCGGCCTTGGCCTGGTACTGGGCCGCGTCGGCGAGGCGGAAGAGGCGGCGGGCCGACTTCAGCGGGCCGATCGGGTCGCCGGTCGAGGCGACCCCGCACGCGACGCCCTCGCCCAGCTCCAGCTCCGCCGCCCGTACGCACAGCTCCTCGGCGACCGCCACCACCTCGTCCGCCGTCGGCCCGACCGTCAGCAGGCAGAACTCGTCGCCGCCGAGCCGGGCCGCCAGTGCGCCCGGAAGCATCGCGCCGCACCGTGACAGCACGGAGCCGAACCGTTCCAGCAGCCGGTCGCCGACCGCGTGACCGTGCGTGTCGTTGACCCGCTTGAGCCCGTTGAGGTCGCAGACCAGCAGGCTCACCACCGACCCGTCCACCCGGTAGCGCTCGATCGCCTGGTCGAGCCGGGTGTCGACGGCCCGGCGGTTGGCGAGGCCCGTCAGCGGATCCGTGAAGGCCAGCTTCCGGACCTCCTCCAGGCGTTCCGCCTGGGCGATCCCCGCCGCCACGACGGCCGCGAGCACGGTCGCGAAGTCGGAGTCGTCGCGGTCGAACGGCACCGCCCCGGCCGGCCGTGCCACGTACAGCTCGCCCCAGGCGCGCCCGTGCAGCACGATCGGCGCGACCACGCAGCAGCCGCGCCCGCGCCGCCGCAGGCCGGTGACCCGGCCGGTCGGTACGCGGTCGTCGGCGGTCTCCACCCAGGCGTCGGGCTCGCCGCCGCCCGCCCACTGCTCGTGCAGGAACTCCGTGATCTCCGGGAACTGGTGCACCGGATACGTCTCCGCGTCGGGGAACTCCTCCTCCCCCACCGCACGCTCCCCCGCGTTCACCAGGACCTTGAGCCGGCCGTGGTCCCGCTCCCAGACGGAGAGCGCGGCGAAGCTGCCGCCGAGCGCGTCACGGGCGCCCAGCGCGGCGGCCCGCCAGAACTCGCGCGGAGTGTGCGCCGCCGCCATCGCCTGAGCCAGCGCCACCACGGCCCGCAGCCGCACGTCCTCTCCCATTCCTCCAGCTTAGGGAGGTTTGATCCGTTTTCCCTTCTGAGACGTCACAGAAAGTGACATTTAGTGCAAATCGGGACCAACGACCTGCGGGACGGAAGGGCTCGGCGGACGGAGGGGCTGCGGCTACCCGGGGGCTACGGCTGCCGGGGCGCGGCGGGCGGCGGGCTCACTCGCCCGGCCACTCCGGGCGACGCTTCTCGTTGAACGCCGCCACGCCCTCCGCCCGGTCCCCGGAGAAGGCCACCGAGCGCCACGCCGCGTCCTCGACCTCCAGGCCCGCCCGCAGGTCGAGCCCCTGACCCAGGCGCATGGCCTTCTTGGCCGCGCGCAGGCCGACCGGCGAGTTCGCCGCGATCCGCCCGGCGAGCTCCAGGGCGGCGGTACGGGCGTCCTCCTCCAGGAGGTCGAGGAGGCCCAGCTCGCGCGCCTCGGCCGCCTCGACCCGGCGCGCGGTGAAGACCAGCTCGGCGGCGCGGGCGGCGCCCACCCGGCGCGGCAGGAGCTGCGTGCCGCCGCCGCCGGGGATCACGCCCACCGACACCTCGGGCAGCCCGACCACGGTGGTCGCGTCGCCGACGATCACGTCACAGGAGAGCGCGAGCTCGTAACCGCCGCCGAGGGCGAAGCCGTGCACGGCGGCCACGGTCGGCATCGGCAGCTCCAGGACACCGGTGTACGCGGCGCGGGCGACGGGCCGCTGGCGGACCAGCTCGGCGTCGGTGAAGGAGTTGCGCTCCTTGAGGTCGGCGCCGACGCAGAAGGCGCGGTCGTTGGAGGAGGTGAGCACGGTGACGCGGACGGCGGGGTCGGCGGCGAGCGCGGCGCAGGCGGCGCCGATGGAGCGGGCCATCTCGGAGGAGACGGCGTTCATCGCCTTGGGCCGGTCGAGGACGAGCTCGGCGACATGGCCGCGCCCGTCCTTCCGCACGGCGACGAACTCACCAAAACGCTGCTCGGACTGCTCGGACTGCTCGGACATCCTCAGGCCCCTCCGGTCGCGCCTGTTAACGGGTGTTAACGGCTGTTCACCGGGAGATCCTAGCCAGCACAGGCCAGTTTCGGTCCCGGCTGCATGTTTCCGGTGTAGAGGGCCTGGCCGTCCGCCATCCAGTAGCCGAGCTTCGACACCACTGTGGAGCACTCGGGCCCCACGGACACCTGGACCGTCACCGTCTCCGGGCGGCCGGGCTGGAGCGCGGTGAGGGCGCAGTCGAGTGCGTGCGGGAGGCGGGTCGTCGCCGGATACCGGCCGACCAGCGGATTGACGCAGCGGACGTCGGCCGAGGAGATCCGTACGCCGGAGCCCTCCTCGCCGATCAGACCGAACCGGGCGCTGCCGTCGCCGTCTTCACTGTCCCGGCGGACGGTGTAGGTCACGGTGGTCGTGGTGCCCCGGCGCAGCGTCGCACGGTCCACGGTGACGGCGTGGGTGGGCCGCGCCCGGGGGGCGGTCAGCGTGAGGGAGGCGCGGACGGTGCCCCGGAGGTCGACGCCCGCGGGCTCGGACCGGATGCGGACGGAGGCGGTGACGTCGTACGTGCCCGGGCCGGGGTACTCGGCGGGGCCGGGCAGGGTGCCGGCGAGCGTGCTCCCGGCGTGCCGGGCCGTCCAGGTGCCGGTGCTGCGGCAGCTGTACGTGGTGCGCGAGCCGGCGCGCCCGCAGGAGGCCGGCGCCGAGACGGTGAGGCGCAGGCCGCCGCTGTCCGCGCACAGACCGACCTCTGCGTACGCGCCGTCCGCGCCGTGCAGGGTTCCGGCGGGCGCGCAGAGCGTCGCCGGCTCCGCGGCCGCCGGAGGCGGCGGCTCGGCGGACGGCCGTCCCCAGACCGGGGCGACCAGCGCGAGGAGCGGCAGTACCACCGCCCCGGCCAGTACCTTCAGGGTGGTGGTCGGACGGATGGTCACCGTGTCTCTCCCCGGCGGTCCTGACCGGCCCCGTGCCGGTCGCCTTCCCCGAGGATGGAGGCACGCTCCGCCCCTGTGCCGGATCCCGCACCGGATGTCACCCCAGGGCGCCAACCGCCGGCCAGGAGCATTGACGGAATCTCCGGCTCAGGACGCCAGGGCCTGACCGGCGGGTCGGGTCAGGTCCTAGGGGGTGTTTCGTCGATCAGGCCCGGCATGATCGGCGAGACACCCTCTAGGTCGGACGGCGGCTCAGCAGCCAGGGCTCCACGACACCCAGTCCTCGCACCGGGCGCTGCCACATCGGCTGGAGCGCGAAGCGGTACGCGGGCGGACGCTCGCCCTCCTTCTCGGCGCGGGCCAGCTCCTCCGCCGCCCTGGTCTCGGAGACGGGCGCGTCACCGGTCCTGGTGAGCTCCTCGGCGAGGGCGCTGTCGACCAGGACGGCGTCCTTCGGCGCTATCGACGTGAGCCGGCTGGCCAGGTTCACGGTGGTGCCGAAGACGTCGCCCATCCGGGTCGTCACCGTGCCGAAGGCGAGGCCCACCCGCAGCGCGGGCATCGTCTCGTCGTGGCCGAGGGTCTCGATCAGCCGCAGCCCGATCTCGGCGGCCGTACCGGCGTCGTCGGCCGCGTACAGCACCTCGTCGCCGAGCGTCTTGATCAGCCGGCCGCCGTGCGCGGCGACCAGGTCGGCGCAGGTGGTCTCGAAGGCCTCGACGAGCTCGCCGAGCTCCTCCTCCTCCAGGCGCCGGGTGAGCCGGGTGAAGCCGACGAGGTCGGCGAAGCCGACGGCGAGCCGCCGGTCGACCATCTCCTCGTCGTCCGCGGCCTGCACGACCCGGCCGGTGGCGGCGGCGAGCTGGCGCCGCCACACGTAGATCAGGAACTCCTCCAGCTCGGGCAGGAGCAGCTCGACCAGCGGGTACGTGACCTCCGTACGGGTCATGCCGGGCTCGGGCGGCTCGGTGAGGCCCTCCAGGAAGGAGTCGATCTGCCACTCGGCGAGCCGGGCCGTGGTCTGGCCGGTGGAACGGGCGACCTGCACGGCCATCGGCTCGCTGAGCAGCCCGGCCTCGACGAGACCTGCGAGGCGGCGCAGTGCGAGCACGTCGGCCTCGGTGAGGGCCTTGGCCTGGCCGATGTCGGCGAAGCCCATGGCGCGCCAGAACCGGGAGGCGAGCTCCATGGAGACGCCGGCGGTGCGGGCGGCCTGGAAGGGCGTGTAGCGGCGGTCGGCGCCGAGGATGAGCTGTTCGAGGCGGATCGCCAGCGGGTCGTCGGTCGGCTCGGCCGTGTGGTCGACGACATGGTGGGGCGTGGGGTAGGCCGAGGGTTCGGCTGGTCCAGCTGGTTCGGCCGCGCCGCCGTTGTTCGCGTCGTCGACGGTCACCGGCCGCCTCCTGCCCGTTCCCTGCCCACTGTCCTGCCGTTCTGTCGCGTGGATGACGCGTCACGCGTCGCGCTCCACGAATCGCGCTCCACGATACGACAGGTGTGTGCTGGCTCACGCCCGAACCGGCCGCGCACCGCCCGCCACGGGCGGGAACGGCCGGTCCGTAAGGGTGAGCCTCCGGCCCCGGCCCGCCCCGGCCGACCGCCCGCCGGCCGCCCCGCGGACCGGCCCGCCGCCCGCCACACCAGCGGCCACCGCCGCCCCACCGACCCGTCCGCCGGTCAGTCCGCCGACCGCAGGTGGACGATGTCGCCCGCCGCGACCGCCTCCGTCCCGCCGCCCTCGGTGGCCACGACGAGACGGCCGTCGCCGTCGACGTCCACCGCGTCGCCCTCCAGCATCCGCTCGCCCGGCAGATCGGCGCGGACGCGGCGGCCGAGGGTGGCGCAGGCGGTCGTGTAGGCCTCCTGGAGGCCGGAGGCGGCCGGGTCGCCGTCGGCCCGCACCCACGCGCCGTACCACTGCTCCAGGGAGCGCAGCACGGCCCGCAGCAGGGTGTCGCGGTCGGTGGAGACGGCACCGGCGAGGAGCAGGGAGCCGGCCGCCGGCACGGGGAGCTCGTCCTGGCGGAGGCTGACGTTGATGCCGAGGCCGACGACGACGCCGTCGGCGCCGGCCCGCTCGGCGAGGATGCCGCCGGTCTTGCGCTCCTCCCCGCCCACGCCGACCAGGAGGTCGTTGGGCCATTTGAGGGACAGCTCGACGCCGGCGGCCTTCGCGAGGCCGGTCGCGGCGGCCACGCCCGTGAGCAGCGGCAGCCATCCCCAGTGGTGCACGGGCACGGAGGGCTTGAACAGGACGGAGACGAAGATGCCGGAGCGGGCGGGTGCGATCCAGCTGCGGTCGAGCCGGCCGCGCCCGGAGGTCTGCTCCTCGGCGACGAGCACCGCGCCTTCGGGGAGTTCGTCGGCGCGGGCGGCGAGGTCGGAGTTGGTGGAGCCGGTGGACTCGACCACGTCGAGCGAGGTCCAGAGGCCGTCGGAGGACACGAGCGCGCGGCGCAGGGCGAGGGCGTTGAGAGGAGGCCGGTCGAGGTCGGACCAGCGTCCCGCTGAGCCTTGGGAGGACGTCATGCAAGCCAGCGTAGGTGTGGCAAACGCCGCACTGCCGAACCGTATCGACGCCGATACGCTACGGGTCAGTAGCAGGGCAGTAGCCCATTCGTAGTCAACGAACCCCCCGTGACCAGGCAGGGAGCCGCATCCCGATGTCCGAGCCGGCAGAGCACAACGAGATCGACATTCACACGACCGCGGGCAAGATCGCGGATCTGCAGCGCCGGATCGGCGAGGCCACGCACGCCGGTTCCGAGCGGGCCGTGGAGAAGCAGCACGCGAAGGGGAAGCTGACCGCACGGGAGCGCATCGCACTCCTGCTCGACGAAGGTTCGTTCGTGGAGCTGGACGAGCTGGCCCGGCACCGCTCGACCAACTTCGGCCTGGAGAAGAACCGCCCGTACGGCGACGGCGTGGTCACCGGCTACGGCACCGTCGACGGCCGCCCGGTCGCCGTCTTCTCGCAGGACTTCACCGTCTTCGGCGGCGCGCTGGGCGAGGTGTACGGCCAGAAGATCGTGAAGATCATGGACTTCGCGCTGAAGACGGGCTGCCCGGTGGTCGGCATCAACGACTCCGGCGGCGCCCGCATCCAGGAGGGCGTCATGGCCCTCGGCGCGTACGGCGAGATCTTCCGCCGCAACACCCACGCCTCCGGCGTCATCCCGCAGATCTCCCTGGTCGTCGGCCCCTGCGCGGGCGGCGCGGTCTACTCGCCCGCCATCACCGACTTCACGGTGATGGTCGACCAGACCTCGCACATGTTCATCACCGGCCCCGACGTCATCAAGACGGTCACCGGCGAGGACGTCGGCTTCGAGGAGCTCGGCGGCGCACGCACCCACAACACCACCTCGGGTGTGGCCCACCACATGTCGGGCGACGAGAAGGACGCGATCGAGTACGTCAAGTCCCTTCTGTCGTACCTGCCTTCGAACAACCTCTCCGAGCCGCCGGCCTTCCCGGAGGTCGCCGACACCGAGGCGACGGACGAGGACCGCGAGCTCGACACGCTGATCCCGGACTCCGCGAACCAGCCGTACGACATGCACACCGTGCTCGAGCACGTCCTCGATGACGGCGAGTTCCTGGAGACCCAGGCCCTGTTCGCGCCGAACATCGTCACCGGCTTCGGCCGCGTCGAGGGCTTCCCGGTCGGCATCGTGGCCAACCAGCCCATGCAGTTCGCCGGTTGCCTCGACATCAACGCCTCCGAGAAGGCCGCGCGCTTCGTCCGCACCTGCGACGCCTTCAACATCCCGGTGCTCACCTTCGTCGACGTGCCGGGCTTCCTGCCGGGCGTGGACCAGGAGTACGGCGGCATCATCCGGCGCGGCGCGAAGCTCATCTACGCGTACGCCGAGGCGACCGTCCCGCTGATCACCGTCATCACGCGCAAGGCCTTCGGCGGCGCGTACGACGTCATGGGCTCCAAGCACCTGGGCGCCGACCTCAACCTGGCCTGGCCGACGGCGCAGATCGCGGTCATGGGCGCGCAGGGCGCCGTCAACATCCTGCACCGTCGCACGCTCGCCGAGGCCGAGGCGAACGGCGAGGACGTCGAGGCGGTGCGCACCCGGCTCATCCAGGAGTACGAGGACACCCTGCTCAACCCGTACATCGCGGCCGAGCGCGGCTACATCGACGGGGTGATCATGCCGTCCGACACCCGCGCGCAGATCGTGAAGGGACTGCGTCAGCTGCGGACGAAGCGGGAATCGCTGCCTCCGAAGAAGCACGGCAACATCCCCCTCTAGGACCTCAAGGAGCCGTTGTGATCAAGGTCGTACGAGGAAACCCGACCCCGGAGGAGCTGGCCGCCGCACTGGCGGTGGTCCAGGCCCGGGCCGCGGCGACGGCGGCGGCAGCCGCCGAGGGCGGCGGCCCGAAGGTACCGGAGGGCTGGTCGGACCCGGCCCGCATCGCCCGCAGCGTCCGGCCCCGGCCGGGCCCGCGCTCCTGGGCGCGGTCCTACTGGCCGGCCTAGGCCGTTTCTTTCGGATCAGGGCCGGGTCCGCGACACCTAGCACCCGACACCCGGACACGTTCGTCCGCCGGAGGCCGGGCCCCTTGTGCGGGGGGTCCGGCCTCCGGCGTGCCCGCGGCCGGTTCGCGCGCGCGTCCGAAATCCGCCTGGAGGAGCCGCAGTTGCCGTCGTACCCTCATACGGCTCGGAGGCAACGGAGGTCACGTGAGGATCACCCTGGAGGTCGCCGGCGCCGGTGAAGCCCTCGACCTGCGGGAGTGGCTGCGCGGCGATCCGGAGCTGCGCGACCGGGTCGGCCGCGCCCCGGTGCAGGCACCGGAGCCCGGCGCGATGGGCGGACTCGGCGAGTTCGTCGCACTGCTCCTGGAGCCGGGCGGCCTCACCGTCACCCTGGCCGCCTCGGTGGTGGCCTGGCTGCAGACGCGCAAGGGCAGCCAGACCGTGACCATCACCAAGCCGGACGGCACGCAGGTCGTCGTCACCTCGGAGGGCGTGCGCGGGCTCACGCCGGAGAGCAGCGGCGAGCTGGCGGAGCGGGTGGCACAGGCGCTGCAGGCACCGACTCCTCCCCCGCCCTCGGTCCAGGCCCCGCCCACGGCAGACGGTGCCACCGGCGACCGGGGCGGTGACGCCGACACCCCCGACAGCACAGACACCCGCGCTGCCGGAACCGGCTCCACCACCACCGCAGCCGACACCGACACCGGCACAGGCGCCGGCGTCGGCACCGGCGAGCGCGTCTGAGTCATGCCGGACCGAGCGGGGGATCTGGCGGGCCCGGACTGCCACGCCGTCGTGGTCGGCACGGGCCGCCAGGCGGCCGGCGGAGAAGCCGCCGCATCCGCCGACGGCGCCCGGCTCACCGACCTGCCGAGCGCGGCGGACACCGCACGCGCGCTCGCCCGCGTGCTGCGCGAGCACTGCGGCATGGCGGACCGGGTCACCGAAGTCATCGACCCGGAGAGCCCGACGGACGTCCTCCACACGCTCCGGAGCGCCGTCGACCGCGCGGAGGGCGGCACCGTCCTCTTCTGCTTCACGGGACACGGCCTGCTCGGCCCGCGCCGGCAGCTCTACCTGGCCACCGCCCGGACCGCCACGGCCGACGACACCGTCGACGCGGTGCCGTACGCGGAGGTCCGCAACCTGCTCGCCGACGCGTCCGCGCGCACGGTCGTCGTCCTGGACTGCTGCTTCTCCGGCCGGGCCGAGGCAGCGCCGAGCGACGCCCACCGCGACCCGTACGCCTCCGCCCGCCCCGACGGCAGCTTCCTGCTCGCCTCGGCGACGCACTACGCGGCCTCGTTCGCGCCCGTCGGCGCCGAACACACCTTGTTCGGCGGCGAGTTGATCCGGCTGCTCACGGCGGGCGACCCGGGCGGGCCGCGCTGGCTCACCCTGATCGACCTGTACCGGATCCTCGACCGGCGCTTCCAGGGCGGCCCGGCGCGGCCGTACGCGGACGGCGTCGGGCGGGCGGGCGACCTGGTCGTCGCCCGGAACGCCGGCTATCCCGCGGCCGCGGACGCGGGCGCGGGCGCGCCCGAGGCGGAGCAGGAGCGAGGGGCGGGCTCCGCGGGCCCGTGCCCGTATCCCGGCATGCGCCCGTTCCTGCCCGAGCAGCGTCATCTGTTCTTCGGTCGCGAGGAGGCGGCCCGCGCCCTCCTCGACCGCGTGCGGCACGGCACGGACCCGGGCCCCGTCGTCCTCGTCGGCGCGTCCGGAGCGGGCAAGTCCTCGCTGCTGCGGGCCGGTCTGGTGGCGGGCCTCGAAGACCTGGGCGGGTCCCGTGTCCTGCTCGTCCCGGGCCCCGGCGCCCACCCCTTCCGCACCCTCGTCGAGCACTGGGCGCGGGCGGTGCGCCGCCCCTTCGCGGAGGTCGAACGGGAGCTGGGCTCGGGCCGCTTCGGCGCGGGCGCCGGCCCGGAGGGCGGCCCGGAGGTCCTGATCGTCGACCAGCTGGAGGAGATCTTCACCGAGTGCGAGGACCCGGAGGAGCGCGAGCTCTTCCTCCGCGCCGTGACGGGCGAGGCCGACGCCCCCGACGACACCGGGCACTCCCACGGCTCCGGCCCCTCCGACGGCTCCAAGCCCTCCGGCCGCCGCCCCGGCCACTCGGGCGTCGCCTCGGCCGCCCGTCCCCGCATCGTGCTCGGGCTGCGGGCGGACTTCTACGGGGCCTGCCTGCGCGACGCACGGCTCGCGCGGGTCGCGCAGGCGGGCCAGTTCACCCTGGGCGCGATGTCCGACGACGAGCTGCGGGCGGCGATCGAGCGGCCGGCCGAGCACGCCGGACTGCGCCTGGAGGACGGTCTCGCCGAGCATCTGCTGCACGAGCTGCGCCGGGAGTCGGCCGGCGCGGGCGAGGCGGTCGCGCTGCCGTTCCTCGCCCACGCCCTCCAGCAGACCTGGGCCCGGCGCCGCGGCACCCTGCTGACCTTCGCCGGTTACGAGGCCTCCGGCGGCATCCGGCGCTCGGTGGCCCGGGTCGCCGACGAGGTCCACGACTCCCTCGACGCCGAGGGCCGCGCGCGCCTGCGGGCACTGCTGCTGCGCATGGTGACCCTGGTCGACGCGGACGGGCGGGTGGTGCGCCGCCGGCTCCCGGTCCCCGAGCCCGGCGGTGGTGCGGACGGCGACGCGGACCGGGAGCTGCTCGGGCTGCTCGCCGACGCCCGGCTGGTGGTGCTCGACCGTGGTGTGGCGCAGTTGTGTCACGACTCGCTGCTGCACGGGTGGCCCCGGCTGCGCGACTGGATCCGGGACGACCGGGTCGGCCTGCTGGTCCGGCGTCGGTTCGGTGACGCGGCCGACGGCTGGGAGGAGGCGGGCCGCCCGGACAGCGCCCTGTACCGGGGCGACCAACTCGCCTCGGCCCGCTCGCTGCTGAGGGAGCCGGGCGATCACGTCCCTTCGGCCCGCCCGCGGTCGGCGGCCCGTGCCGCGGGAGCGGCGGCCGGACAGCTCCGCCCGGTGGAGCGGGACTTCCTGCGGGCGAGCGAGCGCGCCGAGCACCGGGCCCGGCGGGCGCGCCGGGCGGTCGTCGCCGTCGTGTCGGTCCTCGCGGTGCTGGCCGGTCTGCTCGCCTTCGTGGCCCGGGACGCGCTGCGGGAGGCCGAGAGCCGCGAGACCCTCCTCATCGCCAGGCGTCTGGCCGTCCAGGCGGACGCGATGCGCGAGCGCGACCCGCAGACGGCCCTGCGGCTGAGCCTCGCGGCGTACCGCACGGCGGAGACGAGCGAGACGCGCTCCAGTCTGTACGCGGCCTACACCTCCCGGCCGCAGGTGGACCTGCCGGCCGGCGGCGGGCACGACCCGGTCGTCAACCTCGCGTACAGCGCGGACGGCAAGGTGCTGGCCGTCGCCCAGAGCAACGGCGTCGTCCGGCCCTGGGACGTCACCCGGCCGACCGTACCGGTGCCGGGCAAGGCCCTGCCGAAGCAGCGCGGGGCCGCGGTGATCGCCTTCCATCCGCGGTCCCGGCTGCTCGCCGCGCTGGGCCCGGACGCGCTGACCCTGTGGGACACCGCCGACCCCGCGGACCCGCGGCCGGTCGGCCGGCTGGCCCTTCCTCGTACGAGCGCCTTCAGCCTCGCCTTCAGTCCCGACGGACGCACCCTCGCCGGAGGCGGCGCGAAGGGCCTGCTGCGGCTCTGGGACGTGTCCGACCCGGCGAGCCCCCGCCAGGTCTTCGGGCGGACCGTCGCCACGGCCCACCTCATGGCGGTCGCCTTCCACCGCGACGGCCGTTTCCTGGCCACGGGCAACGGCTTCGGCAAGGACGGCAAGGGGCGCGAGACGCCCGCGCAGGTGCGGCTCTGGGACGTCCGCGTGCCGGCGGCGCCCGCCCTGCACGACACGGTCACCGCCGCGTCAGTGATGGCCGTGGCCTTTCATCCGAAGCGGGACCTGCTGGTGGCGACCGGCGGGGAGAACGCGATGGCCTGGTGGCGGGTGGAGACGGGAGGGCCGGGGCACAGGCGCGGGCGGCTCGTCCGGATCGTCGCGAAGGACCCGTACGAGAACACGTGGGGGGCCGGCGACGCCATGCCGTCGCTCAGCTTCCGCCGGGACGGCGAGATGCTCGCCGCGGCGGACACGGGCGGGGCGGGCGGCGGCAGGACCCGGGCGGTGGACGACGGCGACGGCCCGGAACTCCTGGAGACCACCGCCGACCGCGAGATCCTGCCCGGCGGCGAGCGCGTCCAGTCCGTGGCGTACAGCCCGGACGGTGCCCATCTCGCCGTGGGGGACGTGGGCGGGAACGTACGGCTGTGGCCGGAGCGGACGGCCGCGCTCGCGCTGCGCGGGACGCTGGAGTACGCGGCGCCGGGTGCGGCGTCGGTGAGCGGGGACGGCCGGCTCGCCCTCACCAGCGAGGCCCGGGTCGGCGAAGGCGCCGTCGGCCGGCTGACCCGGGTGTGGGACCTCCGTGCGGCCGACACCCGGAAGGGCACGGCACCCCGGCCGGTGTTCGCCCTGCCGCCCGGGTGGGAGGCGAACGACTTCCTCCCCGGCCGGGAACGGCCGCTGGTACTGGCCCACCGGTGGGGCGGCGGCGGATCCCAGGACCACGCCTTCCGGATCTGGGACCTCGGCGGCGACGGACCGCCGGTCGCGGGCCCCGAGATCGCGGTGCGGGCCCCCGACGTGAGCACCGCGGTGTCGTCGGACGGCAGGCTCCTGGTGGTCGCCGGCTCCCTGGCGCCGCGGGGCGAGGTCTGGGACATCGGCGACCCGCGCCGGCCGGTGAAGCGCGGCACGGTCACGGTGCCTCCCGCCGGCCTTTCCCGCACCATGAACTTCTTCGGCCCCCGCACGCTCGCGACCGTGGAGGACGCCTCCGGCGACGGCGTGGCCGACGACTTGCGCCTGTGGGACCTCACCGACCCCGCACGCCCGGTCCGGGCCGGCGCGCCGCTCGAGGGCGCGGCCGGAGGGCAGGCGGCCTACCTGCCCCACAGCAGGACGCTGATCACCGACCACATCGGTCAGCGGGCGAAGCTGTGGGACCTGACGGACGTCCGGCACCCGAGGCCCGTGACCACGCTCGCCGCCGCCTCCGGCGGCTACACGCCGGTCGGCGGCGGACGCCACGGCACGCTGCTCGCGACCACGCTCGCCGACGGGACCGTACGGCTCCTGGACGTACGGAACGGGGCCGTGGTGCACACCATGCGGTTCGACCGCGAGATCACCGACGTCGTGGCCGCCGGGGACGGCGGCCGGGTGCTCACGGGCGCTCCGTACCGCGTCTGGGACATCGCCCCGGACGGCCGCTGGGTCACCCCGGCGTTCGCCACCCTGGAGGACGCCGACGGGGTGGTCCTGCCCCGGGGGAAGAGCCCCTTCCTGCTGGTACGGCCCGGTCAGAGCAACCTCCGCGGCACCGAGTACACCTTCCTCCTCGACCGGGACACCGACGCCGTCTACGAACGGCTGTGCACGACCAACCCGCTGGACGTCGGACGGGAGCAGTGGAAGGCGCTCTTCCCCGACCTCGCCTACCGCGCCTCCTGCTGACGCGGCCGGCGCCGGAGCCGGAGCCCGGAACGGTGCACTCCGGCCCCGGACTAGTCCTTTGTCACCGGCGCGGTTGAGTACCCGTACTCAGGCGCCCCCGCGGGCGCGCCCCGCACGATCGGGAGCATGCTGTGGTCCGACCCCGAGAACGAGCCGCCGAAGGAACTGCGCGACATGCAGGCGATGCTGCGCCGGGCGGGCATCCTGCTCGCCCTGGCGATGGTGGTGGCGATGTTCGCGGTCGGCGCGCGCTGAAGGGCTGAGGACCCGGCCCGGGCTCGCTACGCTGCCCCCATGACTGCTGATCGCCGCCGCCTCGTGCTCGCCTCCGCCTCTCCCGCCCGGCTCGGACTGCTCCGGCAGGCCGGGCTCGCGCCGGAGGTCATCGTGAGCGGTGTCGACGAGGACAAGGTGCACGCCCCGACGCCGGCCGAGCTGGCGCTCGCCCTCGCCGAGGCCAAGGCCGCGCACGTCGCCGCCCGTCCGGAGGTGGCGGGCGCGCTGGTCATCGGCTGCGACTCGGTGCTGGAGCTGGACAAGCAGGCCCTCGGCAAGCCCGCCGACGCCGAGGAGGCCACCGCCCGCTGGAAGTCGATGCGCGGGCGGGTCGGCATCCTCCAGACGGGTCACTGCGTGTACGACACGACGGCCAAGCGGTACGAGTCGGCCACCGCCTCGACCGTCGTCCGCTTCGGCGAGCCCACGGACGCCGAGATCGCCGCCTACGTCGCCAGCGGCGAACCCCTCCACGTGGCCGGTGCGTTCACCCTCGACGGCCGCTCGGCCCCCTTCATCGAGGGCATCGAGGGCGACCACGGCAACGTGATCGGCCTGTCCCTGCCGCTGCTGCGCAAGCTGCTCGGCAAGCTGGGCGTCCCGATCACCGACCTCTGGGTCTGACGGGCCGGCCCTCGACGCGGGGCCTCACGCGGCGGCCGGTGCCTGCCGGCCGCCGTTCGGGCCGCCGGACGGGCCGTCGGCCCGGGTGTCGGACCGGGGCTCTTCGCGGGTCTCCCCGTACGCCACGAGCGTGAGCACGATCAGCCCCACCACCACCATCAGGAACACGAACGCCGCCCAGCCGAGCAGCCCGACCGCGACCGCGCCGAGGACGCCGTGGACGACCGCGCAGCCGATGAGCAGGGCGCGGCCCGGGCGGCCGGGGCGGCGGTCGCGTATCGCCGCGACCAGCGGGACGAGCGCGCACAGCACGAGCAGCGCGCCGGAGCCGATGCCGAGCGCCCAGGTGCCGGTGTACATGGCGTCGGGGTCGAGTCCGTCGAGGGACATCGACTGGGCCTTCACGAACCGGGCCATGACGGCGTTGATCGCCACGATGCCGGGTGCTTCGAGCAGGAGCACCGCCGCCGTCACGAGTGCTATCGGTCTGCGGGCCACCTCGGCCACCCCCTGGAAACGGCTGTTACCTCCGGTACGTACGACACGGCGAAGGCTACTGGCCGGTAAAACCTCGGACAAGGGTTCGCACCGGGAAGGGAAACGAGCGCAGGTGGGCGACGTCCGGACGGCGTAGAGGCAAAGAATCGTTGAGCCATTCGTAGGGACTCCACAAAGAAACCCGTTTGGCGACTGGCTCCGGGAACAGAGACCTGCGCCACACCCCGGAGCTACTGTGCCGTAAAGAATCCCTGCGTACCGTGGTGCGACAAGGGATTTCACGACCCGAGCGAGCCTCGATTCACGCTCCGTGTGGGCAAGCTCACCATTGGGGACGGGTCGAAGTGCCGTGTCGGCAGTCCCTAAACTCAGCTTGTTTCAAGGAGGGAGCCATCGTGCGCAAGGTGCTCATCGCCAACCGTGGCGAAATCGCTGTCCGCGTCGCCCGGGCCTGCCGGGACGCCGGGATCGCCAGCGTAGCCGTCTACGCCGATCCGGACCGGGACGCCCTGCACGTCCGCGCGGCCGACGAGGCGTTCGCCCTGGGCGGTGACACCCCGGCCACCAGTTACCTGGACATCGCCAAGGTGCTCCAGGCCGCCGCGGACTCCGGCGCGGACGCGGTCCACCCGGGCTACGGCTTCCTTTCCGAGAACGCCGAGTTCGCCCAGGCCGTGCTCGACGCCGGTCTCAACTGGATCGGCCCGCCGCCGCAGGCCATCCGTGACCTCGGTGACAAGGTCGCCGCCCGTCACATCGCGCAGCGCGCCGGTGCCCCGCTGGTCGCCGGCACCCCCGACCCGGTCTCCGGCGCCGACGAGGTCGTCGCGTTCGCCCAGGAGCACGGCCTGCCGATCGCCATCAAGGCCGCCTTCGGCGGCGGTGGCCGCGGTCTGAAGGTCGCCCGCACCCTCGAAGAGGTGCCGGAGCTCTACGACTCCGCCGTCCGCGAGGCCGTCGCCGCCTTCGGCCGCGGCGAGTGCTTCGTCGAGCGCTACCTCGACAAGCCGCGCCACGTCGAGACCCAGTGCCTCGCCGACAAGCACGGCAACGTGGTCGTCGTCTCCACCCGTGACTGCTCGCTCCAGCGCCGCCACCAGAAGCTGGTCGAGGAGGCCCCGGCCCCGTTCCTGACGCCCGAGCAGAACGCCCAGCTGTACTCCGCGTCGAAGGCCATCCTCAAGGAGGCCGGCTACGTCGGCGCCGGCACCGTCGAGTTCCTCGTCGGCCTCGACGGAACGATCTCCTTCCTGGAGGTCAACACCCGCCTCCAGGTCGAGCACCCGGTCACCGAAGAGGTCACCGGCATCGACCTGGTCCGCGAGATGTTCCGCATCGCCGACGGCGAGGAACTCGGCTACGGCGACCCGGAGATCCGCGGCCACTCCTTCGAGTTCCGCATCAACGGCGAGGACCCGGGCCGCAACTTCCTCCCGGCGCCCGGCACCGTCACCACCTTCGCCCCGCCGACCGGCCCGGGCGTCCGCCTGGACGCGGGCGTCGAGTCCGGCTCGGTCATCGGCCCGGCCTGGGACTCGCTGCTCGCCAAGCTGATCGTCACCGGCGCCACCCGTGAGCAGGCGCTGCAGCGCGCCGCCCGCGCGCTGGCGGAGTTCAAGGTCGAGGGCATGGCCACCGCCATCCCGTTCCACCAGGCCGTCGTGGTCGACCCGGCGTTCACCGCGGACCCGTTCCGCGTCCACACCCGGTGGATCGAGACCGAGTTCGTCAACGAGATCAAGCCGTTCGCCCCGGCGGGCGCCGAGGCCGAGGAGGACGAGGCCGGTCGCGAGACCATCGTCGTCGAGGTCGGCGGCAAGCGCCTGGAGGTCTCGCTCCCGTCCTCGCTGGGCATGACCCTCGCCCGTACGGGCCTGGCCGCCGGCGCCAAGCCGAAGCGCCGCGCCGCGAAGAAGTCCGGCCCGACCGCCTCCGGCGACACCCTCGCGTCCCCGATGCAGGGCACCATCGTCAAGGTGGCCGTCGAGGAGGGCGCGGAGGTCAAGGAGGGCGACCTGATCGTCGTCCTGGAGGCCATGAAGATGGAGCAGCCGCTCAACGCGCACAAGGCCGGCACCATCAAGGGCCTGTCCGCCGAGGTCGGCGCCTCCGTCACCTCCGGCGCGGCGATCTGCGAGATCAAGGACTGAACCGGCCCCCGGCCGCCCGGGGTACGGTACGAAGGGCCCGCAGGCATCCGCCGCGGGCCCTTCGCCTGGGGGCCGTGGGCGGATCAGGGCCGACATCCCGTCCAGGAGGGACCGCCATGCGTGCCGACGCGCGCCGCAACCGCGAGCGGCTGCTCTCCGAGGCCCGCGCCGCCTTCGCCGCCCAGGGCACCGACGCGTCCCTCGAGGACATCGCCCGACGCGCCGGCGTCGGCATCGGCACGCTCTACCGCCACTTCCCCAGCCGGGAGGAACTGCTCGGCGCCGTCTTCCGGGACGGACTCGCGGAACTGCTCGACCGCTCGGCGGAACTCGCCGGGGCGAGCGATCCGTGCGCCGCACTGGTCGCCTGGCTGCGCACCCTGATCTCCCACGCGGGCGAGTACCGCGGGCTCTCGGTGGCGCTCATGTCCGCGCCGTACGGCCGGAGTTCGGCGCTCGCCGAGTGCAGCGAGCCGCTGCGGGCGGCCGGCGAGCGGCTGCTCGCCCGCGCCCGTGAGGCGGGCACGGTGCGGGCCGACGTGTCGATGGGCGACCTGATGAAGCTCGCCAACGCCATCGCCCTCGCCGCCGAACGCTCCCCGGAGGACCCGGAGTTGGCGGACCGACTGCTCGACGTGACGGTACGGGGCCTGCGGACCTGAGGGGCCTTCGGGCCTGAGGGGCCTTCGTGCCTGAGGGCCTGCGGAATCGGGCCGAGGCCCGGCCGGTTCAGCGGCGGCGCATGTCCGCGACGCGTACGGCCTGGCGCTCGGCCGCCAGCACGTCGCTCGCGAGCGGGCCGCCCGGACCGCCGGGGCCGCCGCGGAACTGCCCGCCCGGGAGCCGGCCGCGCTGCCCCGGCAGCGGCAGGTCACGGCGCGGGCGGCCGCCCGGGGGGTGCTGCTCTCCCCCGTGGGTCGGGGCCCCGGTACCGGCCACCGCGATCTGCACGCCCTGGTCGGCCAGGGCCTGCAGCTCGGTCGCGGCCCGCTCGTCGTGGACCGGCGGCTCGTCCGTGACCAGGCGGGTGATGACGTCGGTCGGCACCGTCTGGAACATGGTGTCGGTGCCGAGCTTGGTGTGGTCGGCGAGGACCACGACCTCCGCCGCCGCCTGCACGAGGGCCCGGTCCACGCTCGCGGAGAGCATGTTGGAGGTGGAGAGGCCGCGCTCGGCGGTCAGTCCGCTGCCGGAGAGGAAGGCCCGGGAGACCCGCAGGCCCTGGAGCGACTGCTCGGCCCCGCTGCCCACCAGCGCGTAGTTGGAGCCGCGCAGGGTGCCGCCGGTCATGACGACCTCGACCCGGTTGGCGTGGGCGAGGGCCTGGGCGACGAGCAGCGAGTTGGTGACGACGGTGAGCCCGGGCACCCGGGCGAGCCGGCGGGCCAGCTCCTGCGTGGTGGTCCCCGCGCCGACGACGATGGCCTCGCCCTCTTCGACGAGGCCCGCGGCGACATCGGCGATGGCCGTCTTCTCGGCGGTCGCGAGATGGGATTTCTGCGGGAAGCCGGACTCTCTGGTGAACCCGCCCGGCAGTACCGCACCGCCGTGCCGGCGGTCGAGGAGTCCTTCTGCCTCCAGGGCCCGCACGTCTCGCCGTACGGTCACTTCTGAGGTCTGGACGACGCGGGCGAGCTCGCGGAGCGACACGGCTCCATTGGCGCGCACCATTTCGAGGATCAACTGGCGACGTTCTGCAGCGAACACGAAACTGACAGTAACGTGACCGGACGATGCTTTTCAGCACTATGGGCCGAATTGCAGAAGATGCACACAGGCGGGGCCCCCAAGTGGTATGGGAGGCCCCGCCGTTGTTCCGCTCGTTGCCAGGGCTATGCCCCGCCTTGCCGGGGGTTGTCCGAGTCGGCGAACCGTTCCCGCAGGCCGGGACGGCCGTCGGCCGCCGGCCGGCCGGGTGACTAGGCCTCGCCCGCGGTCTTTCGGGTGTGCAACTGCCGTGCCACTTCCGCGATCGAGCCCGACAGGGAGGGGTACACGGTGAAAGCATTTGCGATCTGTTCGACCGTCAGATTGTTGTCGACCGCGATCGAGATGGGGTGGATCAGCTCGCTCGCGCGGGGCGCGACGACCACGCCGCCGACGACGATGCCGGTGCCGGGGCGGCAGAAGATCTTGACGAAGCCGTCACGGATGCCCTGCATCTTCGCCCGGGGGTTGCGCAGCAGCGGCAGCTTGACGACCCGGGCCTCGATCTTGCCGGCGTCCACGTCGGCCTGGGTGTAGCCGACGGTGGCGATCTCCGGGTCGGTGAAGACGTTGGAGGAGACGGTCTTCAGGTTGAGCGGGGTCACCGCGTCGCCGAGGAAGTGGTACATGGCGATGCGGCCCTGCATGGCCGCCACCGAGGCGAGCGCGAAGACGCCGGTGACGTCGCCGGCCGCGTAGACGCCGGGGGCGGAGGTGCGGGAGACCTTGTCGGTCCAGATGTGCCCGGAGTCCTTGAGCCGGACCCCGGCCTCCTCCAGGCCCATGCCCGCGGTGTTCGGGATGGCGCCGACGGCCATCAGGCAGTGGGTGCCGGAGATGACCCGGCCGTCGGAGAGGGTGACCTCGACCCGGTCGCCGACCCGCTTGGCGGACTCGGCGCGGGAGCGGGCCATGACGTTCATGCCGCGGCGCCGGAAGACGTCCTCGAGGACGGCGGCGGCGTCGGGGTCCTCGCCGGGCAGCACGCGGTCGCGGGAGGAGACGAGGGTGACCCGGGAGCCGAGCGCCTGGTAGGCGCCGGCGAACTCGGCACCGGTGACACCGGAACCCACCACGATGAGCTCCTCGGGGAGCTCCTTGAGGTCGTAGACCTGGGTCCAGTTGAGGATCCGCTCGCCGTCCGGCTTGGCGTCCGGCAGCTCGCGCGGGTGGCCGCCGGTGGCGATCAGGACGGCGTCGGCGGTGAGGGTCTCCTCGGTGCCGTCGGCGGCGGTGACGACCACCTGGCGGGAGCCGTCGAGGGCCTGCCGCCCGGAGAGCCGGCCGCGGCCGCGCAGCACGCGGGCGCCGGCCCGGGTGACGGAGGCGGTGATGTCGTGCGACTGGGCGAGCGCGAGCCGCTTCACACGGCGGTTGACCTTGCCGAGGTCGACGCCGACCACGCGGGCGGCCTGCTCGATGTGCGGGGTGTCGTCCGCGACGATGATGCCCAGCTCTTCGTAGGAGGAGTCGAAGGTGGTCATCACCTCTGCGGTGGCGATGAGGGTCTTGGAGGGAACACAGTCGGTCAGGACCGACGCGCCGCCGAGACCGTCGCAGTCGACGACGGTCACCTCCGCGCCGAGTTGGGCGCCCACCAGGGCCGCCTCGTATCCGCCGGGTCCGCCGCCGATGATCACGATCCGGGTCACTGGGATCTACGCCTCGCGCTCTCGTTCTGCCGGGGGGTGCGGCCCCCGCTGGGCTGCAGTGCGTACGCCATTGTCCCGCACGCTTCAAAGTGCGTACCCCATTGTCCCGCACGGACGAACGACCCACGCGCCGGGGCCGCCCGGCGGGTCGCGGAGGGCGGGAGGGGGCGCGTAGGGGCAGGTCACCCCGGACTTCGTCATCCACCCCGCGCCCTCCCGTACTCTCGACCCCATGTCGCTCTACGCCGCGTACGCCGGCAACCTCGACGCGCGGCTCATGACCCGCCGCGCACCGCACTCGCCGCTGCGCGGCACCGGCTGGCTCAACGGCTGGCGGCTGACCTTCGGCGGGGAGCAGATGGGCTGGGAAGGGGCGCTGGCCACGATCGTGGAGGCCCCGCGGTCCCAGGTGTTCGTCGCCCTGTACGACATCGCGCCGATGGACGAGGAGTCGATGGACCGCTGGGAGGGCGTCGGCCTCGACATCTACCGGCGGATGCGGGTCCGCGTGCACACCCTGGACGGCGACGAGCCGGCGTGGGTGTACGTGCTCAACGCGTACGAGGGCGGGCTGCCCTCCGCCCGCTACCTGGGCGAGGTCGCGGACGCGGCGGAGTCGGCGGGAGCGCCGCACGACTACGTGATGGAGCTCCGCAAGCGCCCCTGCTGACACCGGTCCGGAGGCGGAACCGCCGCTTTCGTCGGAAACGACAAGACAACGATCGCAGGTCCGTGCGCGACGTCATCTACGCGCGTAGGGATTCTCGGGCTAGGCTGCTGGACGTATCAAATCCGTCCGGGGCTTCCCTCGGACCCCCCTCCCCGAGGCGAGAGAGTCAGTGAACGCTACTGCCACCCCGTACGAGGCCGCCGAGGCCGCCGCCGCGCGCCTTCGCGAGCTGACCGGCGTCGAGAACCACGACGTCGCCCTGGTCATGGGCTCCGGCTGGGCCCCTGCCGTCGACGCCCTGGGCGCTCCCGAGGCCGAGTTCCCGGTCACCGAGCTGCCCGGCTTCCCGCCGCCGGCCGTGGAGGGCCACGGCGGCAAGATCCGCTCGTACAAGATCGGCGAGAAGCGCGCCCTGGTCTTCCTCGGCCGCACCCACTACTACGAGGGCCGTGGCGTCGCCGCCGTCGCCCACGGCGTGCGCACCGCCGTCGCCGCCGGCTGCAAGACGATCGTCCTGACGAACGGCTGCGGCGGTCTGCGCGAGGGCATGCGCCCCGGCCAGCCGGTCCTGATCAGCGACCACCTCAACCTGACGGGCGCCTCGCCGATCGTCGGCGCCAACTTCGTGGACCTCACCGACCTGTACTCGCCGCGGCTGCGCGCGCTGTGCAAGGAGGTCGACGAGACCCTGGAAGAGGGCGTGTACGTCCAGTTCCCCGGCCCGCACTACGAGACCCCGGCCGAGATCAACATGGTCCGCGTCATGGGCGGCGACCTGGTCGGCATGTCCACGGTCCTGGAGGCCATCGCGGCCCGTGAGGCCGGCGCCGAGGTCCTGGGCATCTCGCTGGTCACCAACCTCGCCGCCGGACTCTCGGGCGAGCCGCTGAACCACGAGGAGGTCCTCCAGGCGGGCCGCGACTCCGCCGCCCGGATGGGCGAGCTGCTGACGCGGGTCCTGGACCGGATCTGAGTCCTTCCCGCACCCGTCCCTTCCCGTGACCGGGGGCCGCGCCCCCGGATCCCCGCGCCCCGATCGCCGGCCAGGCCGGAATGCCGCCCCCGGGCGGGATTCCGGCCGTCCCGGCCTCCGAGGGCACGGCCGCAGGCCGTATGGGGGCCTGGGAGCCCGTCCCCCGTTCGGGAAGGGGCGGGGTGGGGAAGAAGAACCGCCCGCCCCCTCCCGCCGCACCCTCCGAAAGGCACACCACCGTGACGACGCAGGACGACCTCCTCGCCCGGGCCCAGGCGTGGCTCGCCGAGGACCCCGATCCGGAGACCCGTGAGGAGCTCGGCGCGCTCCTCGACCGCGGCGAGGCCGCGCGTGACGAGCTCGCCGCCCGCTTCGCCGGCACGCTGCAGTTCGGCACCGCCGGACTCCGCGGCGAGCTGGGCGCCGGCCCGATGCGGATGAACCGCGCCGTGGTCATCCGCGCCGCCGCCGGCCTCGCGGCGTACCTCAAGGCCAAGGGCCAGGCCGGTGGCCTCGTCGTCATCGGCTACGACGCCCGCTACAAGTCCGCCGACTTCGCCCGTGACACCGCCGCCGTGATGACCGGCGCCGGGCTGCGCGCCGCGCTGCTGCCGCGCCCGCTGCCGACGCCCGTGCTGGCGTACGCCATAAGGCACCTGGGCGCCGTCGCCGGCGTCGAGGTGACCGCGAGCCACAACCCGCCGCGCGACAACGGCTACAAGGTGTACCTGGGCGACGGCTCGCAGATCGTGCCGCCGGCCGACGCGGAGATCGCCGCCGAGATCGACGCCGTGGCCGCCCTCGCGGACGTGCCGCGCCCGGACTCGGGCTGGGAGACCCTCGGCGACGAGGTGCTTGAGGCCTACCTGGCCCGTACGGACGCCGTCCTGACCCCGGGGTCCCCGCGCACCGTGCGGACCGTCTACACGGCCATGCACGGCGTCGGCAAGGAGGTCCTGACGGCCGCCTTCGCCCGGCACGGCTTCCCGGCGCCGGCGCTCGTCGCCGAGCAGGCGGACCCGGACCCCGCGTTCCCGACGGTCGCGTTCCCCAACCCGGAGGAGCCCGGCGCCATGGACCTCGCCTTCGAGGCGGCCCGCGCCGTGGACCCCGACATCGTGATCGCCAACGACCCGGACGCCGACCGCTGCGCGGTGGCCGTACCGGACGCCTCCGTCGACGGCGGCTGGCGGATGCTGCGCGGCGACGAGGTGGGCGCGCTGCTGGCCGCGCATCTGGTGCACAAGGGCGCGCGGGGCGTGTTCGCGGAGTCGATCGTGTCGTCGTCCCTCCTCGGCCGGATCGCCGAGGCGGCGGGCGTCGGCCACGAGGAGACGCTGACCGGCTTCAAGTGGATCGCCCGCGTCGAGGGCCTGCGCTACGGCTACGAGGAGGCGCTCGGCTACTGCGTCGACCCGGAGGGCGTCCGCGACAAGGACGGCATCACGGCGGCGCTGGCCGTCGCCGAACTGGCCTCGGAGCTCAAGGAGCAGGACCGCACCCTGACGGACCTGCTGGACGACCTCGCGGTGGCGCACGGCCTGCACGCCACGGACCAGCTGTCGGTGCGCGTGGAGGACCTGGGCATCATCGCGAACGCGATGGCGGCGCTGCGCGAGAGGCCGCCGGTGCACCTCGCGGGCCTGACGGTCGTCTCGGCCGAGGACCTGACCAAGGGCACGGAGTCGCTGCCGCCGACCGACGGTCTGCGCTACCACCTGGAGGGCGACTACAAGGCCCGGGTGATCGTCCGCCCGAGCGGCACCGAGCCCAAGCTCAAGTGCTACCTGGAGGTCGTGGTCCCGGTCGCCGACGCGAGCGAGCTGGCGACGGCCCGCGCGAAGGCCGGCGAGCTACTGAACGCGATCAAGAAGGACCTGGCGGAGGCCGCCGGGCTCTGAGCGCCGACGGCACCGCCGGCAGCCTCGTGAAGGGCGAGGGCCCGTACGGAATCGCTTCCGTACGGGCTCTCGCCCTTTCGGGTGAATCGGGTACGACAGGGGACGCGACGCGCTGCCCGCGTTCGGGCGGCCGGGGCAGGGTGGCCCGGTGTCTCCCGTGCCACCGCAGCTGACCCGCCGCCCCGCCCCCGGAACCCCGGAGGCCGACCCCGGCGCTCCGGGTCCCTCCGGGGCTTCCGGTGCTCCTGGGGCTCCTCCTGGGGCTCCTGGGGCTTCCGAGGCCCCGGCAGGAGCCTCCGGAGGCTCCGCAGGCCTTGCCGCAGCACTCGCCCGGGGTCGCGCCGCCGCCCTGTGGCAGGCGGCGACGGAACGGGCCCTGCGCCATGCGGCGGCGCGGGCCCTCCGGCACGCCGCCCCCGCCCTGCTCGGCTATCTGGCCGTGCGGCTCCTCGGCCTCGCCGTCCTGGCCCACTGGACGCACCTCCAGGGGCACGGCGTGTGGCCGGTGCTCGCCCGCTCCTGGGACTCCAACTGGTACCTGGGGATCGCCGACCACGGCTACACCCACGAGCACCGCGACCGGCTCACCGACCCGCCGCGCAGCCTGGCCTTCTTCCCGCTCTATCCGGCGCTCGTGAAGGTGCTCGCGGCCGTCACGCCCGGCTCGCGGGCCTCCGTGGGCCTGGTGCTCGCCGTGCTGTGCTCGTTCGCCGCCGCCTGGGGCGTCTTCGCGGTCGGCGACCGGCTGCGCGGGCGCCGCACGGGCACGCTGCTCGCCGTGCTGTGGGGCGCGACCCCGGTCGCCCTCGTGCAGTGGATGGGATACACCGAGTCGCTGTTCACGGCGCTCGCCGCGTGGGCCCTGTACGCGGTCCTGACCGGGCGCTGGGCCTGGGCGGCGGGGCTCGCGGCGGCCGCCGGGCTGGCCCGGCCGACCGGGGTCGCGGTGGCCGCCGCCGTCTGCGCGGCGGGTCTGCTCGCCGCCCGCCGGCAGGGCCGGGCGCCGCTGTTCGCCGCGCTCGCCGCGCCGCTGGGCTGGCTGGCGTACGTGGGCTGGGTGGGCCTGCGGCTGGGCCGCTGGGACGGCTACTTCGCCGTGCAGCGCGTGTGGGGCAACACCTGGGACGGCGGTGCGGTGACCCGCGCCCGGCTGCGCGCCCACCTGGTGTACGACGACGACCCGCAGCTGTTCCTGGCCGTGGTCTCGGTGGTCCTGGTGGTGTCCGCGGGCCTGTACCTGCTGTGCCTGACGGACCGCCAGCCGCTGCCGCTGCTGGTCTTCGCCGGGGTGCTGCTCCTGGTGGTGCTCGGCAGCGGCGGGGTCTACTTCCCGCGGGCCCGGTTCCTGGTCCCCGGGTTCCCGCTGCTGCTGCCGGTGGCGACGGCGCTCGCCCGGGCCCGCTTCCCCGCGGCGGCCCTGGTGACGGGCGGCGCGGCGCTCTCCTCCGCGTGGCTGGGCGCGTACATGATGCTGGTGTGGCAGGGCCCGCCGTGACGGGTCCCGGGCACCGGCCCGGTCCGCGACGCGAGCCGCGGCCCTGCCCCCGTCCTGGCGGGGCAGGACCGCCGGTCAGCCCGTGGCCGCGAGGATCACCAGGAGCACCAGGCCCGCGACCGCCGGTGCGATGACCTCGTAGGCCCAGCGGATCTGCGGCTCGCCCTGGGTCTCCGGCAGGCCGCCGCGGCGCTCGGCGAGCTCGCGCAGATCGGCCACCGACTGGTCGGCGGGCGCGACGCGGGCCTTGGAGTCGCGGACGTCGGCGCTCACCGACGTACGGCCGTGCGGGTCGTCCTGGGAGGCGCGGGCGGCCTGGCGGGCGGCGCGCTTGCGCTGGCGCAGCGACACCGGGATGGCCCACAGCTGGTACGTGCGGCCCTCCCTCGTGAGGGCCTCGCTGGAGTAGCCGGCCCGGACGTCGGCGATGGCGCCCCAGGGCAGCGTGATGGTGCGGAACGGATTGCGGATGCGCAGCCGCTCCACGCCCGCGAAGACGGCGGGCCGGATGGTGAACGCGACGATGAGCGGGATCACCATGATCAGCGCGGCGAGTGCCAGCCAGGGCGTGCGGCCGTGGCCGCGCAGGATCGAGTCGCCGCCGAGGACCACGGCGAGGGCGAGCAGGAAGACGCCGGCCGCGATGCCCATGGGCGAGCGGTAGACGCGGTCCCGGACGGGCTCGGAGGGCTGCGGGGCGGGCGGCTCGGGGGTCGTCATGGCCCGATTCTGCCTCAGCCCTCACGCACCCGCGGTGACGAGGTCCGCGTAGACGACGATGTTGTCGGGCCGGTGTCCGTCGACGAGCTCGCCGCCGCAGGTGATCAGCCGGAGTTCGGGCCGGGTGGTGTCGCCGTACACCTTCTCCGTCGGGAAGGTCTTCTTGCCGACCTGTTCGAGCTCCCGTACGCGGAACACGGCGTCGGTGCCGTCGGCGCGCGTCACCGTGACCCGGTCGCCGACCCGGATGTGGCCGACGTTCCGCAGGACGGCGGGGCCGTCGGCGGTGTCGTAGTGCCCGATGAGGATCGCGGGTCCGGTCTCGCCGGGCGTGACGCCCTTGTCGTACCAGCCGATCCGGTCGGCCTGCGCGACCGACGGCACCTCGACGGTGCCGTCGGGGTTGAGGCCGAGGCTCAGCACCGGGCCGGTGTCGACACCGGCGGAGGGCACCTTCACGCGTACGGGCAGGGAGCGGGGCAGCGGGGCGGTCGCGAGCTGCCCGGCCGGCGCGGGCGCGGCGGTCGCGGTGACGCGCGGGGCGGGCACGGCGGACGCGGGGGACGCGGGGGGCGCGGCGGCGGGTGCGGGCCCGGATCCGCCGCAGCCCGTGAGCGCGACGACGGCCGTGGCGGCGGCCAGGGCGAGGGCGAAGGGGCGGCGGGTCATGGGCTGGCTCCGGGAAAGGGGTGCGGCGGGCCGCCCAGGAGGGAGGGCGGCCCGCCGGAGGGGGACAGCGGCTCGATGAGGGGTGTCAGCCGCGAGGTGGACGGGAGGACGGAGGGAAGCCGTCAGCCGCGGTCGGCGGCGCGACGGCGCAGCACGGTGAGGCCGAGGCCGGCGGCGACGACCGCGGCCGCGCCCGCGCCGGAGGCCAGCAGCGCGGTGTCGTTGGCGTGCTCGACGGTGCCGAACTCGGCGCCGGCGGCGACCCCGCCCTTGGGCACGACGGTGGTCTGGCCGCCCTGGGTGCCGGTCCCGGTGGTGGGCGCGGGGGTGGAGGTGGCGCTGGGCGTGGCGGTGGGCGTCGTGGTGCAGTTCCCGGGGAGCTTCGGGAAGTCGACCCACCGGTACGGCATGTCGCCGCCCTGGGTGCGCTGGCCGAGCTTCGGGGTGGTGGTGTCCGCGCCCTCGATCTTCAGGCCGTAGCGGCCGTCGACGGGGTGCTGACGGTCGGCGGTGCCGACGACCTTGTCCGTGTCGTCCTTGAGGACGGCCTTGGGGCCCTTCTTCAGGTCGTTGGTGAGCGTGACCGTCCAGTACGGGAAGACGGAGGCGATCTTCTCGGTGACGGTGCACCCGTTCGCCGTCGGCCCGGAGAGCACGGTGCCGGGCTTCGGGGCGGGCTTCGGGTCGACGCCGGCGCCGAGGTGAACGGGGGCGGCCTGCCTGGCCTGGCCGGGGACGTAGGCGGCGAGCCCGCCGTCGTTCTCCAGCACCACGACCGCCTTGCCGTACGTCCACACCGAGCGGACCGGGTGGTAGGCGTAGACGAAGCCGCTGCCCTTGCCGGTCGCGTCGACCGTCTGCAGGCCGAAGCGGCCGTCCTTCGGGTTCTTGCCGAGCTCCACGACGGTGCCGTCGGCCAGTCGGTACAGGCCGGGCTCGGCGGGCGAGACCACGTTGCCGCGCCACGCGAGGGTGCGGCCGTCCTCGAAGAGGACGAGGTAGTTGCCGTTGTCGTTGCCGGCCGCGGGACGCCCGTTCGCCTCGATCGTGCCGATCGACACGCCGTTCTTGAAGGCCTCGGCGCGGTACCAGGTCAGGCCGAGCTTGTAGACCTTGACGACGTTGCCGTTGTCGAGGGTCTCGGTCCGGACGAGCGTGCCGTTGTTCTCCGCGGCGGCGGCCGGGGCGTCCGCCGCGAAGGCGGTGCCGGCGACGACCGGGGTGACCGCGAGGCCCGCGAGGAGGGCGGTGGCGACGGCGGTGCGAAGGGCGGTGCGCATAACGACTCCTGAAGACGGTCAGGTGGTGGAGGAAAGAGCCGCATGCCGCTGACATCTCGTTCGGTCGGGGCCGGTGAGTTCTGGCTGGCTGCAGGAAAAACGTTACTGATCATGGGTTCTGGAGTGGTCCGCTCCATGTCACAGGCATGTGACAGGACTCACGCGCACCCCGGTTTCCCCACACCCACCTGGGCTTTCACGCGCTCGTACGAGCAGCCCCCTGTACACGCCGCTACGCGCGTAGATATGCTCGACTGGTGACCATGCCCACCACTGCACCTGCAGCACACGCTTTCGCCGACGTGACCGCGTCCGAGAGCACGCTGCGCCGCTTCCTCCACGGGCTGCCCGGCGTCGACGCCGTGGGCCTGGAGGCGCGCGCCGCGTCCCTCGGCACCCGCTCGATCAAGACCACGGCCAAGGCCTACGCCATCGACCTGGCCATCTCCATGATCGACCTGACGACGCTCGAAGGCGCGGACACCCCGGGCAAGGTCCGGGCGCTCGCCGCCAAGGCCGTCCGCCCCGATCCGACCGACCGCGCCACCCCGACGACCGCCGCCGTCTGCGTCTACCCCGACATGGTGGCCACCGCCAAGGCCGCCCTGAAGGGCTCCGGCGTCAAGGTCGCCTCGGTCGCGACCGCCTTCCCGGCCGGCCGCGCCGCCCTCCCCGTCAAGCTCGCCGACACGGCCGACGCCATCGCCGCCGGCGCCGACGAGATCGACATGGTCATCGACCGTGGCGCCTTCCTCGCCGGCCGGTACCTGGAGGTCTACGAGCAGATCGCCGCCATCAAGGCCGAGTGCGGCGACCGCGCCCGCCTCAAGGTGATCTTCGAGACCGGCGAGCTGTCCACGTACGACAACATCCGCCGCGCCTCCTGGCTCGGCATGATCGCCGGCGCGGACTTCATCAAGACCTCGACCGGCAAGGTCGCGGTCAACGCCACCCCCGCCAACACCCTCCTGATGCTGGAGGCCGTGCGCGACTTCCGCGCGCAGACCGGCGTCCAGATCGGCGTGAAGCCCGCGGGCGGCATCCGCAACACCAAGGAAGCCATCAAGTTCCTGGTCCTGGTCAACGAGACCGTCGGTGCGGACTGGCTGGACAACCACTGGTTCCGCTTCGGTGCCTCCAGCCTGCTCAACGACCTGCTCATGCAGCGTCAGAAGCTGGCGACCGGCCACTACTCCGGCCCCGACTACGTGACGGTGGACTGATCGACATGACCTCCCCCTTCGAGTACGCCCCCGCGCCCGAGTCGCGCGCGGTCGTCGACATCGCGCCGAGCTACGGCCTGTTCATCGACGGCGAGTTCGTCGACGCGGCCGACGGCAAGGTCTTCAAGACCGTCTCGCCCTCCACCGAGGAGGTGCTCTCCGAGGTCGCCCAGGCGGGCGCCGAGGACGTGGACCGCGCCGTGAAGGCCGCCCGCAAGGCCTTCGAGAAGTGGTCGGCGCTGCCCGGCTCCGAGCGCGCCAAGTACCTCTTCCGGATCGCCCGGATCATCCAGGAGCGCGGCCGCGAGCTGGCCGTCCTGGAGACCCTGGACAACGGCAAGCCGATCAAGGAGACCCGCGACGCGGACCTCCCGCTGGTCGCCGCGCACTTCTTCTACTACGCGGGCTGGGCCGACAAGCTCGACCACGCCGGCTTCGGGCCGTCCCCGAAGCCGCTGGGCGTGGCCGGCCAGGTCATCCCGTGGAACTTCCCGCTGCTGATGCTGGCGTGGAAGATCGCCCCGGCGCTCGCGACCGGCAACACGGTCGTCCTGAAGCCGGCCGAGACCACCCCGCTCTCCGCCCTGTTCTTCGCGGACATCTGCCGCCAGGCCGGGCTGCCCAAGGGCGTCGTCAACATCCTCCCGGGCTACGGGGACACCGGCGCCGCGCTCGTCGAGCACCCGGACGTGAACAAGGTCGCGTTCACCGGCTCGACCGCCGTCGGCCGCGCCATCGCCAGGTCGGTGGCCGGCACGGACAAGAAGCTCACCCTCGAGCTGGGCGGCAAGGGCGCCAACATCGTCTTCGACGACGCGCCGATCGACCAGGCCGTCGAGGGCATCGTCAACGGCATCTTCTTCAACCAGGGCCAGGTCTGCTGCGCGGGCTCCCGCCTGCTGGTCCAGGAGTCGGTCCACGACGAGCTGCTCGACTCGCTCAAGCGCCGCCTGTCGACGCTCCGCCTGGGCGACCCGCTCGACAAGAACACCGACATCGGCGCCATCAACTCCGAGGAGCAGCTGGCCCGGATCACCTCGCTGGTCGAGCAGGGCGAGGCCGAGGGCGCCGAGCGCTGGTCCGCCGCCTGCGAGATCCCGTCCGCCGGCTACTGGTTCGCCCCGACGCTCTTCACGAACGTCACCCAGGCGCACACCGTCGCCCGCGACGAGATCTTCGGCCCGGTCCTCTCGGTGCTGACCTTCCGCACGCCGGACGAGGCCGTCGCCAAGGCCAACAACAGCCAGTACGGCCTGTCGGCGGGCATCTGGACGGAGAAGGGCTCCCGCATCCTCGCGGTCGCCAACAAGCTCCGCGCGGGTGTCGTCTGGGCCAACACCTTCAACAAGTTCGACCCGACCTCGCCGTTCGGCGGCTACAAGGAGTCGGGCTTCGGCCGCGAGGGCGGCCGCCACGGTCTGGAGGCCTACCTCGATGTCTGATCAGACCCGTCTGAGCGTCTTCAAGACCTACAAGCTGTACGTCGGGGGCAAGTTCCCCCGCTCCGAGAGCGGCCGGGTGTACGAGGTGACCGACAGCAAGGGCAAGTGGCTGGCCAACGCTCCCCTCTCCTCCCGCAAGGACGCGCGTGACGCCGTCGTGGCGGCCCGCAAGGCCTTCGGCGGCTGGTCGGGCGCGACCGCGTACAACCGCGGCCAGATCCTCTACCGCGTCGCCGAGATGCTGGAGGGCCGCAAGGGCCAGTTCGTGCACGAGGTCGCGGACGCCGAGGGCCTGTCGAAGAACAAGGCGGCCGTGGTCGTCGAGGCCGCGATCGACCGCTGGGTCTGGTACGCGGGCTGGACCGACAAGATCGCCCAGGTCGTCGGCGGCGCCAACCCGGTGGCGGGCCCGTACTTCAACCTGTCCACCCCGGAGCCGACCGGCGTCGTGACCGTCGTCGCGCCGCAGGAGTCGTCCTTCCTCGGCCTGGTCTCGGTGATCGCCCCGGTCATCGCGACCGGCAACACGGCGGTCGTCATCGCCTCCGAGAAGGCCCCGCTGCCGGCCCTGTCCCTGGGCGAGGTGCTGGCCACCTCCGACCTCCCCGGCGGCGTCGTCAACATCCTGTCCGGCAAGGCGTCCGAGATGGGCCCGCACCTCGCGGCCCACCTCGACGTCAACGCGATCGACCTCACGGGCGCGGACGCCGATCTGGCCCGCGAGCTCGAGATCGCCGCGGCGGACAACCTCAAGCGCGTGCTGCGCCCCCGCACCGAGGACTTCGCCGAGTCCCCGGGCACGGACCGCATGACCGCCTTCCTGGAGACCAAGACGGTCTGGCACCCGACGGGTTCCCTGGGCGCGTCCGGCTCCTCGTACTAGGCCGTTTCTTTCGGATCAGGGCCGGACAGGCCGCGGCGTCTGGTGCGGTGCATCGCAAGGCGCCGGAGCGTCGCGATAGCGGAGCTATCGGGGCGTTTCGGCAACGCGGCGAGGTGCCGTGC
>NZ_JBHXFE010000038.1:68139-91058 GCF_042722475.1 Streptomyces sp. NPDC127092 | reverse complement strand
GGGGGCGGGGGTGTCCGGACTGCCACCTCCACTTCGCTTCGCTCGTGGAGGAGGCTAAAACGTCCGGACACCCCCACCCCCGCTCCGGCCCCGCACCCCTCCCCGCCGTCGTCGGCTGCCTGGGCCGCTACCGTTCACGGCCCCTTCCGCCATCGTCGACAGTGCCTCCGTTCCTTCAGCCGTAATCCGGTGGCATCACGTCCCTCCCCCGGTGTTAGCGTTCCCTCGCCGGCCGCGGGACTCCGGTGCGACTTCCGGGACCTGCCTCTGAAGCAACGTATTCGCTGTTCGCGCCCCCATTCCCCGGCCGGCACCCACGCGCAAGGAGTCCACGATGTCCGACCTCCTCGCCGCCGAGGACGTCCTGCTCTTCGTCAACGCGGCCGTCACCGCCACCGGGCAGCGCGAGTTCCGGGCGGGGGCCGAGGAGCAGCGGTTGTCGCTCGCCTTTCTGCACGAGTACGTGCGGGTCAACTACCGACCGCTGTACGCCGCCGCGCTCGCGCTCGACATCAACGACCACAACGCGGCCCTGATCGTCGAGCAGCTGCTGCGCACTTCGCGCGACGCCGGGTCCGCCGAGGTCGGGCGGGAGGGCCGGCTGATCGCCGCGCGGCTGGCGAAGCTGCCGCCGCAGCGCGTCTACCGGCTGTTCCGCGCCCTGCGCGCGGCCGGCGTGAACAACCGGCGGACGCGGGCGATCATGCGTGACTGGCTGGCGGCCCGTCCCGATCTCGCGCACGACGCCGTGAAGTACCGGTCGGGGCTCAGTTCCGCGGCCCGTCACGCCCATCTGCCGTTCACGGGGGACGGGGGCGAGATCGGTGACTTCCTCTTCGCGCCGCGCCGTCGCACCCGCTACGCGCATCCCGTCCTGGAGGCGTTCCGCCGGGCGCGCCACGAGCAGGGGGCGGTGTACGAGCTGCCGTTCACCGTTGCCGAGGGTTTCGCCGCCCGGCACGGGATCGCCCGTGAGGTGTTCCTGGAGCGGATGGCGCCCCGCATGACGCGCCTGGAGCGGCTGCGCGCGCGTCCGGTGGCGAGCGACCTGTCCGCGATGCCGCTGACCCGGCTCGCGCTGTACGTGCTGTCTCTCCCCTTCGGGGAGAGAAGGGAGCGGCGCGCCGAGCTGACCGGCGCCATGCGGGCCGCCGCTCGGCGGGTGGCCGGGCCGCACGTGGGCTCCTGGGGACGGGTGTCGGCGGTGCTCGACGACAGCTGGTCCTCGTCCGGTTCGGCGGTGAAGCGGCGCCGTCCGCTGGCCGTCGCCCTCGGCTGCCACTTCCTCCTGGAGGCGCTGGCCGCGCCCGGCGCGTACGCGGCGCACTGGACCTCGGGAGCGCGTGATCCGCTGCTCGTGCGGCCGTGGGGCGCGACGCCGCTCGGCGCGCGGATCCTGGACGCCCTGGAGGACGCCCCCGAGCGGCTGGTGCTCGTCTCCGACGGCTGGGACAACGCGCCGCCCGGGCTGGCCGGTGAGGTGCTGCGGGTGTGGCGGTCGCGGCTCGACCCGGACCAGCGGACGCATGTGGTCCATGTGAACCCCGTATACGACGCCGATGCCTTCGACGTGCGCAGGCTCGCGCCCGCCGTTCCCACCGCGGGCATCCGGGACGCGGAGGACCTCCCGGCCCTCGTCGAGATCGCCCGCTTCGCGGAGGGCCGTGAGGGCCTGTCCGCCCTGCGGGCGTACCTGGACCGCCGGGTGGAGCTGTTCCTGGACGGTCCGGGGAACGAGGAGGGGCGGCCGGCGTGACGCGGATCGATCTGAGCGGGCTCGTGGTGCGGCCCTCGCAGGTGTGGGGCGGGGTGCGGCTGGTGCCGCTCGTGCGGGAGGAGCCGGTGGAGGGGCTTCGGCTGCGGCGTGAGGTGTACGCGCGCTCGTGGGGGCCCGACACGGTCGACGTCGGTGACGGCACCACGTACACGTCGTACGTCCCGCACGGCTTCGTCGCCGACTGGAGCGAGGGCGGGGCGCGGGGCGCCGCCTACGGGACGCGGCTCGGGGACGAGCCGCCCGTCGCCGTGCCCGTGCGCCGCCTCGCCCGGCGGCGGCAGGGCGAGCCGCGGCTGCGGTTCCTGCCGCTCCACCTCGCGGTCGAGGGGTACCTCGCGCTGCACTTCGGCGGTCCTTCCATCGTGTGGGACGAGTGGTCCGGGGAGGCGGTGCGCCGCGGTCTCTCGCCGCGCGCGGAGGCGGCGTACGCGGGGTGGCAGGTGCCAGGGCTCGCGGACGCGCTGCGGGTCTTCGAGATCCACCCGGGGCAGTGCGGGGTGATGCTGTACGTGGCCGACGCGCTGGCCGCGGCGTTCGTCGTGCCGCACCCGGACGACTACCGGATGCTGCACGCCACGCTGGTGGAGGACCTGTTCGGGGAGCTGGTCCACCAGTACGCGCACTACGGCGCGCCGGTCGGCGACTTCACCGCGTCCCTCGGCGACGGCGGCTCCGTCCGTTCGCTCGCCGATCTGCGCCGTGCCGCCGTGCGGGAGGAGCGGGCGTGGGCCGAGGCGCACGACGGGCTGATGGCGCGGGACCTGCTGGAGACCCCGTACGCCTTCGAGCGCGTGCACACGATGGGCGGCTTCCGGCTGTACCGCTTCCTGCCGCCGTTCCTGCGGTCCGGCCAGGAGCAGCACATCGGGGAGCTGATCAGCGACCACCGGGGCCGGACGGCCTATCTGAAGACGTTCCGGCTGTCGGAGAAGCAGATCCGGCGGGGGCACCTGCTGCGCCGGCTCGCCGACTGCGACTGGCACCTGGGGCGTACGGCGGAGGCCCTCGGCACCTCGTACGCCGAGGTCGTGGCGCGGATCGAGCGGGCCGGGTTCGGGGCCCTGCTCCACCACCACGTGGTCGCACGGCGGCGGCGCGATACGGAGGAAGGCTGAGTAACACGGGGTTCACAATCGGGCAACCGACGGGAAATCCCGTGTTGCGAAGCTGCGCTCAGACGCACACCGCCACCGCAGCTCTCGCAATGTCGCGAGCGGCCGCCGAGGACCCGCAGCACGCCAAAGGATGAGGCCCCGTGACCTTCAAGGCTGAGTACATCTGGATCGACGGCACCGAGCCGACCGCCAAGCTCCGCTCCAAGACGAAGATCATCCCCGGTGACGGTCTTCCGCTGGAGGAGCTGCCGATCTGGGGCTTCGACGGTTCCAGCACGAACCAGGCCAAGGGTCACGCCTCGGACCGCGTCCTCAAGCCGGTCTTCTCCTGCCCGGACCCGATCCGCGGCGGCAACGACGTCCTGGTGCTGTGCGAGGTCCTCAACACGGACATGACGCCGCACGAGACCAACACCCGTGCCGCGCTGGCCGAGGTGTACGCGAAGTACGCCGCCCAGGAGCCGATCTTCGGCATCGAGCAGGAGTACACCTTCTTCGACGGCGAGCGCCCGCTCGGCTTCCCCGTCGGCGGCTTCCCGGCCCCGCAGGGCGGCTACTACTGCGGTGTCGGCGCCGACGAGATCTTCGGCCGTCCGATCGTCGAGGCGCACCTGGAGAACTGCCTCAAGGCGGGTCTGGGCATCTCCGGCATCAACGCCGAGGTCATGCCGGGCCAGTGGGAGTTCCAGGTCGGCCCGCTCGCGCCGCTGGACGTCGCCGACCAGCTGTGGGTGGCCCGCTGGCTGCTCTACCGCACGGCCGAGGACTTCGACGTCTCCGCGACCCTGGACCCGAAGCCGGTGAAGGGCGACTGGAACGGCGCGGGCGCGCACACCAACTTCTCCACGAAGGCGATGCGCGAGGGCTACGACGCGATCATCACCGCGTGCGAGGCGCTGGGCGAGGGCTCGAAGCCGCTCGACCACGTCAAGAACTACGGCGCCGGCATCGACGACCGTCTGACCGGTCTGCACGAGACCGCCCCGTGGGACCAGTACTCCTACGGCGTCTCCGACCGCGGTGCCTCGGTCCGCATCCCGTGGCAGGTCGAGCAGGACCGGAAGGGCTACATCGAGGACCGCCGTCCGAACGCGAACGTCGACCCGTACACGGTGACCCGTCTCCTGGTCGACACCTGCTGCGAGGCCCTGGAGAAGGCCGGCCAGGTCTGATCCGCGCACGTCGTACGAGGGGTGTCCGCCGCGTTCCGCGGCGGGCACCCCTCGTCGCGTTGTCGGAGGCTCCTGGCACGGTGGAGGCATGCTCGACATCGCGGTGCGGACCGGGAGCAGGGAGGGGTGGATCCTGGCGGGCGACGCGGGTCGCGGGCCTCTACTGGCGCACGCGGCCGGTCGGTTGAGCGGCGGTGTGACGCACGATGTGGCACCGGGGGGTGCTCAGGAGCATTCCCTGCTGGTTTAATAGGGATATGGCCAGCCACCAGAACGACAGCGCGACGGGTCGCCGTGACCTCGAGCCGTTCTGGCCTTCCCGCCAGCACCATGACTTCGACCGGTGCTGTCGGCGCGTGAGGAACGCGTCGACCCTCTAAAGCCGACCGGAACCGATTCCGGTCCCCGGCCTTCGGCCGACGCGCAAGACGTACGACGTGCACCGTCCGTTCGCAACTCGCGCGAAAGAGCTGAGACTTCCATGGCCCACACCCAGGCTGCCGCCGCCCCCCTGTCCGCCGTCCGTCCCCGTCTGCGGGCCGTCGCACCCGACGAGGTCGCCGCGCTCGCGCAGGTCGCCGACTTCCTGCCGCCCGGCGCCACGCTCCTGCCCGCGCCGCAGCACGCCCTGCCGGCGCTGCCGGGCCGGCCGCCGATGGTCGGGTACCTCGTCCTGCTGCCGGCCGATCAGCAGCCGCCGGCCCCGCCGCTCGTCGAGGAGGGGCCGGTGGTCATCGACAGCGTGCAGCGGATCGCCCGCGTCGACGGGCGGGCGCTCGACCTGACGTATCTGGAGTTCGAGCTGCTCGCCCATCTCGTCGCCCGCCCGCACCGGGTGCACACCCGGGACCAGCTGGTCACGACGGTGTGGGGGTACGGGCACGTGGGCGACGGCCGGACCGTCGACGTCCATGTGGCCCGGCTGCGCCGCAAGCTGGGCGCCGAGCACCGCCACACGATCCAGACCGTGCGGCGGGTCGGCTACAAGTACACGCCCTGATCAGGCCTTCGCCTTCGACCTCGCCTTCGCGGCGATTCCCAGGGCGAGGTCGACGGTCAGGAACGCCACCAGGCTGAGGCCGAGGAGCGGGACGAACCAGCCCGTCAGTGCCGTGGCCGCGAGCAGCGGCAGCAGCATCGTCACCGGTACGCGCCGCCAGGCCCCGCGGGCGACCGGCCGGCGGGCCGGGCGGCGCAGCCACCACATGCGGCAGCCCCAGACGACCAGCAGGATCAGGGCGAGGGCGAGGGCGGCGAGGGCCAGCTGGTTGAACAGGCCGAGGAACAGGCCCATGTGGGCGTCGATGCCGACGCGGGTGAGCTGTGCGAGCAGCGGGTAGTCCGCGAAGCGGAGCTCGTCCAGGACCGCGCCGTCGGCCGGATTCACGGCGACCGAGTCCAGCTGGACCGGGAACTGCTTGTCGGTCTCCTTGACCACGTATCCGCTGCCTTCGGCGGGCAGCACCACCGAGATCGACGGGCTGTCGATGCCGGCCGCGCGGGCCGCCGCGACGGCCCTGTCGATGCCGATGTCCGCGCTCGCGGCCGCGTCGCTGCCCGAGGGCGCCGGGTGGTGGCCGGCGCCGTGGCCTGCGTGTTCGCCGCCGCTCGCGTCGCCTCCGCCCGGGGTGACGGCCGCCGAGAGCTTCGGGGTCGCGCCGCCCAGCCGGTCCTGGACGCTGCCGATGTTCTCGCCCGCGTACCGCGACCAGGTCAGACCGGTGGCGGACAGGGCCACGAGCCCGGTCACGGCCCACAGGCCGACGGTGCCGTGCCAGGAGAGCGTGCGCCGCCGGGACCTGGGGCCGCGCTCCGGCAGGAACAGGGCACGGCGGTTCTTCCGGCGGCGGCCGAGCCACAGGGCGAGGCCGCCGAGCGTGACCACCCACAGCCAGCTGGCGGCCAGTTCGCTGTAGTTGCGGCCGAACTCGCCCAGGTGCAGGTCGACGTGGAGCCCGGATATCCAGGTACGCAGCGGGAGCGCGCCCGAGCTGCCGTAGCTGGGCAGCTGTCCGCGTACGTCGGCGGTGTACGGGTCGACGAAGACGGCCAGGGAGGTGCCCTCCGGCGCCTCCGGGTCGTCCATGAGCACCCGGGTGGTGGCGCCGGGCTCGGCGCCGGGCCACACGGCGGTGACGGTGCCGTCCGGGTTGGCCGCGCGGGCCGCCTCGACCTGGCGCGCGAGCGGCAGGGCGGTGGCGTCGCCGTCCGGAACCGGGACTTCCAGCTCGTGGGCGTAGATCACCTTCTCGGCCGGGACGGCGAGGGCGTAGAGCAGTCCGCTGACGGCGGCGACGAGGAGGAACGGGGCGACGAGGACGCCCGCGTAGAAGTGCATGCGGAGCACGAGCGGGCGCAGGGCCGCCCAGCCGCGCGGCGCTCTGCCGGAGGTGGCGGTTCCGGTGGTCTCGCCGGCGGTTCCGGTGGCCGGGTCGGCGGCCGGCTCGGTGGCCGGGTCCGTGGTGGGCGCGCCGGAGGTGTCCGGGCGCGCGAGATCGTCGATGGTCATGACGGTCCTCGGAGTGGTGATCCGGCGTCGAGCCGCGCCGGACGACGCGCGACGGCGTCGCGCGGCGTCGGACGGCCTCGGCGGCGGGATCGTGTGTCGACAGGGGAAAGCGACCCCCGGTCGATCACGTCAGAGAAGTGCTCCGAGGGCCGTGGTGCGGAAGGCGGGCGACCGACGGGGCGGGCCGCGCCGGGAGACCGAGCGCGCGAGGACCACGCCGTGGAGCGGGCGGGTGTGGCGGCGCGGCCGTACGGGACGGCGGCGGGCCGGGAGCGCGGGTACGAGGATCCGGGCGGCGGCGAGCAGCAGCCGCAGCGGTGCCCACGCGCGGGCGCCGACCGTACGGGCCAGGGCGAACAGCGCGGCCTCGCCGCGCGCCAGCCAGAGCCCGCAGGCCAGGGCGGCGAGCAGGTGCGCGACGAGCATCCCGGTGCCGGATCCGGCACCGGCGCCCGCGGCGCCGTCCATGGCGTGCGCCATGTGACCGCCCTGGGCGGCCGCGTGCGCGGCGTGCGCCGCGTGGGCCGCGTGGGTCAGGTAGGGGTCGGCCAGGACCTCCGCCGGCAGCTCCGGTGCCGGCGGACCGCCGTGCTCTCCCGCCCCGAAGAGCAGGTGCAGCGCCCCCTGGACGGCCGTCAGTCCGGTCGCCACGGCGACGGGACCGCGCCGCCGGCCGGCGGCGGCCCAGGCGAGGGCGGCCGTCACGGCGAAGGCGGCGAGGAGGGAGGCCGGAGGAATGACGTGGGCAGACAGGGACGAATGCCCCACTGCCGCCAAAGTGACGCACACCGCCGCGAAGAGTGCGGCCCGGAGGGCGCGCAGGGGCGACCGGGTGTGCGTCATGGTGCACCCATGCTGCCACTCCGCCCCCGGGCGCCGGACACCGCCTCCCGCGGGAGCGGGCGGACCGGAGTGCCCGCCGCACGCGAGGACGCCTTCCGCCCCATCGGTTACGGTTCGTAGGAAAAGTGCGAATGATCCGGTGTACGTGGATGTGCACGGTTCGTACCGCTTCGGAGGAGTCGACGCATGCCTGCCATTCCCGCCGCCACCGTCGCCAACCTCCGCGATCTCGGCACGCTGCCGCTCGGCGCGGGGCGCAGTGTCCGTGAGGGGCTGGTGTTCCGGGCCGGGCAGCTGGACCGGCTGGATCCGGCGGACTCCGTGGTGAGCGCGCTCGGGATCCGGACGGTCGTCGACTTCCGGACCGACGCCGAGCGCGCCGAGCGGCCCGACCGGATGCCGGCGGGCGGGCGACTGGTGGTCGCGGACGTGCTCGCCGACTTCCTGGCGACCAGCGGACTGCCGCCCGCCGCCCGCCTCAAGACGCTCCTGTCCGACCCGGCGCTGGCCGAGGAGCACCTGGGCGGAGGGCGGGCGCAGGCGGCGTTCGCCCGGACGTACCGGGCCTTCGTGAACACCGAGTCCGCCCGCGCCTCCTACCGCGCCTTCCTCACCGAGCTGGGCGATCCGTACGCCGGGCCGCTGCTCTTCCACTGCACCGCGGGCAAGGACCGCACCGGCTGGGCCGCGACCGTCGTGCTCTCGCTGCTCGGCGCGGACGAGAAGACGGTGATGACGGAGTACCTGTCGGTCAACCCGGGCGTGCGGCAGGCCTTCGCCCCGCTCATCGAGGGGTTCACGGCCCAGGGCGGCGACCCCGAGCTGGCGCTCGCGCTCATCGGGGTCGTACCGGAGTACCTGGAGGCGGCCCTGGACGAGGTCGCGGTGCGGCACGGGTCGATGGAGAAGTACGTACGGGAGGGGCTCGGCGTCCCCGACGAGGTCACCGACATCATCCGCGAACGGCTCACGGTCCACGCGGCCTGACCCGTCCGGGGGACGGCTCGCGGGGTGACCATCGCAAGATTCGCTCGTTCTGCTGAACGTGAGCACCCAGGAACTCGCCTCCTCCGCCTCCCCTCCCTCCCCCGGTCCGGTCGACGTCGAGCAGGCCGAGGCCGCGCTCGTCGAGCACTATCCGCGGCTGGTCCGGATCGCCTATCTGGTGCTTCCGCCCTCGCTCGGGCGCAACCGCCGGGTGCTGACGGCGCACGCGCTGGTGCAGCGTTCGCTGCCGCGGCGCCGTACGTCCGGCGCCGCCGCGGCGGTGCCCGGGGCGCGCCGCGCGGACGAGGACGCGGTCGACCCTGGCTACGCCTACGTGCGGGGCGAGGTGCTGCGGCAGGCGCTGGTCGCCGGGCTTCCGCTGCGCCGCCGCGCGCTGCCCCGCCGGGCGCAGTTCCCGCCGCTGCTGCCGCAGGTGTGGGGGCTCCGGCTGTTCCCGCGGGCGGGCGGCGCCGACGAACTCGCCCTGGACCAGCGGCTCTCCGCGCTGTCCGGGCCGGGCCGCGCGGCGTACGTGCTGCGCGGACTGGAGCGGCAGGGCGATCCGGAGGTGCTGCGGGTGCTCACGGCGGCCGGGGCCGAGGACCCGGAGGCGGCGCTCGCGGAGGCGGACGGCGTCGAGGGGCCGGGCGGGTCGAGCGGGGCGGCGCTCCTGGAGTCGGCGGAGTTCGACCCGTGTTCGCTCCAGGCCCGGCCGACGGACCTGATGCGGCGGCGCCAGCACGGCAAGGCGGCGCTGGCGGCGGCCGCGGCGGTCGTGGTGTGCGGGGCGCTGCTCGGGCTGCCGGGCGACGGATGGGGCAGAAACGGTGCTGCGGCGCCGTCGTACGCCCGTAACCCGGCGGCGGAGGCGGCGCTGGACCCGGCGGGCCTGAAGCGGGTCGGCGCGGCCGACTGGCGGACCTCGGCCCGGACGGACTTCTCGGTGTGGCCGGCCAGGGGCGGGCTCACCGGCGACTCGGCGCTGCTGCGCCGGGCGCTCGCGGTGTGGGCCAGGCCCGGCCCCGCCGTGCAGGCGTCCGCGACGCCGGGGACGCCGCCGGGACCGCCGATGGGTTCGCCGCAACTGCTGTTCGCGAGTGAGGTCGACGCGGCGCGTGTGGTGCTGTTCTTCGACGGACTGCGGGTGGTGCGGTACGCGGAGCCGGCCGGCGGCACGGGCGGCGCGGTGCTCGACTTCGCCCGTACGGACGGGGCGGACGCGGTGGGCTCGGCGGCGCTCGTGGTGTCGCGGGCCGGGGGCAACGTCCGGTATCTGACGGCGCCCTGGGTACGGGAGGCCGCCGTGCGGGACCTGCTGCTGCCGGAGAAGGCGGCGCGGGTCCTGACGCGGGACGGGTACGGGGTGACGGAGCCGATCCCGAGTCCCGCGACGGCGCGGGGCTGTACGCGCTGGAGCGCGCTGCAGGTGCGCGACGAGACGGGGCCGCGGGTTCTCACCGACCTCGGCGAACTGGCCCCGGCCCGGCTGACCTCGGGCCCGCCGGGGCGGCCGGTGGACGTGACGGGCGCGGCGGCGCGGGAGGAGTGGGCGCGCGTGGCGTGCCGGCTGTCGGCGGTGCGCTCGCACGGGGTCCGGTCGGTGAACTCCTGGGCGTACGCGACGCAGCCGTTGCCGGAGGGCGCGGGGCGCGCGGAGTGGTCGTGCGCGCGGGCGGAGACGTGGCGGGGCACGGGCAGCCGGGCGCTGGCGCTGTTCCGCGTGACGGGCGCGGCGGCCCCGGCCGGCGGCCAGGCGGCGCTCGCCGCCCGCTCGGAGGGCTCCCCGGCCTGCGGGCCGCGTGAGCCGCGGGTCCTCGCGGGCGTGGTGTGGCAGGCGAGGAGCGGGCAGTGGTACGTGCTGGCCGCCGGGTCGCCGGACGTCGCGTCGGTGGTGCTGTCGGGCGGGGTGAAGGGGAAGGCCGAGGGGCGCCTGCTCGCGGTGAAGGCCGCGGCGGGGAGCCGGGCGGATCTCACGGGCACGCTGGCCGACGGGAGGCGGATGGGCGCGTTGCGCTGAGCCGCGCGTCGACGGCGCGGTCCGCAGGAACGCGCCCGCAAGGGCGCCGTCCAAGCGGGTGGCGGGCCCGTAGCCAGGGCCCGAAAAAGTCCTTGTACGGAGTCTGGTCGAGGCGCTTACCGCTCAGTACATTGACGGCATGTCTAATACGCAGCCCGTGCCGGTGGCGTCGGAGCACATCGAACTCAAGGCCCGCAAGGTCTCCTTCGACTGGGAGCGGACCCCGCTCCACTGGGTGCCCGGCGACCCGTTCACCACCCACACCATCAATGTGCTGCACCTGCTGCTCCCGGCCGGCGAACGCTGGTTCGTGCACGTCTACAAGCAGGTCCTGCCGTACATCACGGACGAGCGGCTGCGTGCGGACGTCATCGGGTTCATCGGGCAGGAGGCCGTGCACTCGCAGGCCCACGACGACGTGCTGCCGCACCTCAGGAAGCTGGGGCTCGATCCCACGCCGTACACCGCACAGGTCGACTGGTTCTTCGAGAAGCTGCTCGGCGACCGGACCCTGCCGCCCGGGCGGCCGCGGCGCTGGTGGCTGATGGAGCGGGTCGCGCTGATCGCCGCCATCGAGCACTACACCGCCTTCCTCGGCAACTGGGTGCTCAACGCCGAGGAGCTGGACCGGGTCGGCGCCGACCCGGTGATGCTGGACCTGCTGCGCTGGCACGGCGCCGAGGAGGTCGAGCACCGCTCCGTCGCCTTCGAGCTGTTCCTGCACCTGGACGGCGGCTACCGGCGGCGCGCCCGCACCTGGGCGGCGGCGTTCTCCGCGCTCGTGTTCCTCTGGCAGCGCGGGGTCCGCTTCTTCATGGAGAACGATCCGACCGTCCTCGGCGCCAAGCCGTCGCTCGGCCAGTTCGTGCGCAAGGGCCGCGAGGGCGTGCTGCCGTCCACGCCCGACATGCTGCGCTCCATCCCCCGCTACCTGAGCCGGAGTTACCACCCGAGCCAGGAGGGCTGCACCGCCCAGGCCGCCGCCTACCTGGCGAGCTCCCCCGGCGCCAACGGGGGGCGTGTCTGATGCCCCGTCTGCGTACGGTCGTGCTCCTCGCCGGAGGCGCCCTCCTCGCCAGGAGGGCGATGCGGCGCCGGATCGACGCCTCGCCGCTCTGGCCCATGCCCGCCCTCGACGAGCCCGTGTCGGGCCGCGGGCGGCACTCCACCGTCACCCGCCGCGTGCTCGTCGCCGCGCGCACCGAGCCCGCCGAGGGCGTGGTCCAGCTGCGCCTGGAGGGCACCGGGCTGCCCGAGTGGCGGCCGGGCGCCCACATCGACCTCGTCCTGCCCTCCGGCACCGTCCGGCAGTACTCGCTGTGCGGCGACCCGGCCGAATCCGGCGCGTACACCATCGCCACCCGCCTCGTCGCGGACGGCCGCGGCGGGTCCCGCGAAGTGCACGAACAGCTCCACGTGGGCACGGAGATCGAGATCCGCGGGCCCCGCAACCGCTTCCCGCTCGCCCCCGCCGCCGGCTCCTACCTCTTCGTCGCCGGCGGCATCGGGATCACCCCGATCCTGCCCATGGTCCGCGCCGCCGAGGCCGCCGGGGCCGACTGGCGGCTGCTCTACTGCGGACGCAGCCGCGCCACCATGCCGTACGTCGACGAGCTGCTCGCCCTCGGCGGCGGCCGGGACCGGAACAGGACCACCGTCGTCGCCGAGGACGAGGACGGCCGGCCCGACCTGTCCTTCCTGGCCGGGCTCCCGGAGGCGACGGAGGTGCACTGCTGCGGGCCCGAGGGCCTGATGGACGCGGTGGGCGCCGCGATGCCGGAGGGCCGGGTCCCGCGGTTCGAGCGCTTCACCGCGGCGCGGACCGAGGGCGGCACGGCCTTCGAGGTCGAACTGCGGCGCACCGGGCGCACGTTGACGGTGCCGGCCGACCGGTCGGTGCTCTCGGCGGTCCGCGAGGCGGTGCCGGGCGTCCTCTACTCCTGTCAGCAGGGTTTCTGCGGGACCTGCCGGCAGCGGGTCCTGGAGGGTGCGGTCGACCACCGCGACGAGCTGCTCACCGACGCCGAGCGGACCGACTCGATGCTGATCTGCGTCTCGCGCTGCGCCGGCGAACGGCTCGTCCTCGACCTGTGACGAGCCCTACGGCCCCGCGAGCCCTACGGGAGGACCAGCCAGTCCAGGGCGAACGCGGTGAGCAGACCGCCCGTCAGGAGCCAGGTGGCCAGCCGGGTACGGCCGTTGCGGGAGAGTTCGATCACGACCCCGCAGAGGATCATGGCGAGTCCGTACACGCCGACGACGAGCACGGACGTATGGCTCGCCAGCCGCACCACGAGCACCGCGGCCGTCACGACGAGCAGCACCGATCCGGCGACGATCCGCAGCAGCCGCGCCTGCCTGGGCGTGAGGCCGGCCGGCTCGGCGTCGGTCTCCGGGATGTCCTGCTCAGAAGCACTCATGTGCCGGGAGCGTAACGGACTCCCGTTAGGCTGTTCGCATGACGACCGGGGTACGCCGAAGGATGGGCGTCGAGGAGCGCAAGCAGCAACTGATCGGGGTGGCCCTCGAGCTGTTCAGCAACCGCTCTCCCGACGAGGTCTCCATCGACGAGATCGCCGCGGCCGCGGGCATCTCGCGGCCGCTGGTCTACCACTACTTCCCCGGCAAGCAGTCCCTCTACGAGGCGGCACTGCGCCGCGCGGCCGACGAGCTGGCGGCGCGCTTCGTGGAGCCGCCGCACGGACCGCTCGGTGCGCGGCTGCTGCGGGTGATGGGCCGGTTCTTCGACTTCGTGGAGGGACACGGCCCGGGTTTCGCGGCGCTGATGCGCGGCGGCCCGGCGGTCGGTTCGTCGACGACGAACGCGATGATCGACGAGGTGCGGCAGGCGGCGTACGAGCAGATCCTGGCCCATCTGGAGGTCGAGCGGCCCTCGGCGCGGCTCGAACTGGTCGTCCGTTCCTGGGTGTCGCTCGCCGAGTCGACGGCGCTGCTGTGGCTGGACGGGCGCCGGGTGCCGCGCGCTGAGCTGGAGCTCCAGCTCGTGCACGACTTCTCGGCGCTGATGGCGGTGAGCGCGGCGTACGACGAGGAGATGGCGGAGATCGTGGTCCGCGTCCTGGCGGGCGAGCCGGCCGACGGGCCGTTCGGCGACCTGGTGGGCCGGCTCGCCGCCCTCGTCCCGCAGGTGCCGGGTCAGCGCTTGGCGTAGGACGGGTCGAGGTCCCGTACCTCCGCGGAGATCCGTACGCCCTCCGTCTCCTTGAGGTGGTCGGGCACCAGGGCGAGCACGGCCCGGCTGAGGCGGGCCTTGGCCTCCTCGGTGCGGCCGGCGAGCAGCGCGATCTCCACGTGGACGACGGCGTCGTCGGTGGCGCCGTCGCCGACGACGAGCTCCTCGACCTCACGGAAGCGGGTCTTGCAGGCTTCGAGCCGTGCGTCGACCGTCTCCACGACGAGCCCGTGCAGCGCGAGGGCGAAGCCGCGCCGGTCGAGGGGCGCGGAGTAGTCGACGGTGATCTGGGGCATGGGGGTCGCTCCTGGTGGTCCGGATGTCTGGCCACACCTTTACGGTGATCACCATGACGGCACAAGTGACCTTCCGGCAGGCGGACGCCCGCGATCTCGACGTTCTGGTGGAGCTGTACGACGGCGTGGCGCACTGGATGGTGCGGGGCGGGATCGACCAGTGGCGGCCCGGGACGCGGGGCCCCGAGCACTTCCGGGCGCGGATCGAGGCGGGCGAGGTGTGGCTCGCGCTGCACGGCGAGCGGGCCGTCGGGGCGTACGAGCTGTGGTGGGAGGACGAGGCGGTCTGGGGGCCGCAGCCGCCGGTGGCGGGCTATGTGCACCGTCTGATGACCGACCGGGAGGCGGCGCCGGCCGGCACGGGCCGGGTGCTGCTCGCGCACGCCGAGGAGCGGATCGCGGCCGCCGGTCGCGGGGCGGCCCGGCTGGACTGCGAGACGCGGAACCCGCGCCTGGGGACGTACTACCGCGCGGCGGGTTACGCGCCCGTCGGCGCGCCCCTGGAGAAGGTCGCCGCCGACGGCCGGCGGTACGCGGTGACGCTCATGGAGAAGGCCCTGGTGTGAGGGGAACGCCGGAGGCCGTGCCCCGGTGCTGCCGGGGCACGGCCTCCTTTCTCCGTGCGGAGGGTCAGCGCGCCGTGAAGACGGCGACCGTGCGGGCCGGGACCGTGAAGGTGCCGCTGGCGGTCTCGTAGGCGGCGGACTTCACCGTCGCGTCGGAGCCGTCGGCCTGGACCGGGTGGAGGCGGTGGGCCTTCCCGGCCAGGGTGGCGACGGTCTGCTTCTGCTGCTGCGGGGTCGCGTTGAAGACGACGACCAGGTCGCCGAGGCGCATGGTGATCACGCCCGGGCTCTCGTCACGCCCCGACAGCGGGAAGGACAGGGCGTCCTGGACCCGGGCGGCCGTGCCGAGGGAGAAGACCGGCTCGGTGGTGCGGATCGTCTGCAGGTCCCGGTAGGCGGCCGAGGCGCCGTCGATCTCGGCGCAGCCGGGCGTCACGGCCGGGTTCACCAGGAGCGGCCTGCCGTAGCCCCACTTCGCCTTGTTGTCGGCGGCCGGCGGGAGACCGCGCCCGAAGCCGTTGCCGTCGCGGCAGTCCCAGTGGATCGCGTTGAACCAGTCGCCGCTGTCGTACGAGTTGCGGTCGAGGGACTTGGAGCGGAGCAGGTCGCTGCCGGCCTGGGAGAGCGCCGGGCCCTGGGAGAGGGTCGCCGTCGCCATGGCGAGGACCTGCATGCGCGCCCGGTCGGCCGCCGGCGTGCCGGCCGGCAGCTTGAAGGCGAGGGCGTCGTAGAGGGTCTCGTTGTCGTGGGCGTCGGCGTAGGCGAGGGCGTCGCCGGGTGCGGCGGCGTAGCCGGCCGGGGCGCCGTTGTAGTCGACCTCGGAGCCCTTGACCGTACGCCCGGAGGTGTCGGTGAAGGTGTACCCGGCGAGGTTGCCGGTGAGGCCGACCTTGATCAGGTCCTGGTAGTGGAGGAGCCGGGCCTTCTGCTGCTCGGGGGTGCCGTTGGAGGAGGAGGCGTTCGGGTCGGTGTAGAGGCCCGACGCGAAGCCCTGGATGCCGGGGTCCTCGTCGAAGGGGCCGCCGCCGCGGACGGCGTCGCGGGCCCGGTCGGAGAAGGTCGCGACGCCGGTGCCGGCCATGTTCTTCTGGGTGGCCTGGACGAAGCGGGCGTCGTCGGCGATCTCGCCGAAGTTCCAGCCCTCGCCGTAGAGGATGATCGCCTTGCCGTCGACGCCGTCCTTCTCGACCGTCAGGGCGTCGAGCGCCTTGCGGACGGCGAGGATGTTCTCCTTCGGGTGGTGTCCCATGAGGTCGAAGCGGAAGCCGTCGACCTTGTACTGCTTCGCCCAGGTGACGACCGAGTCGACGACGAGCTTGCCCATCATCGCGTTCTCGGGCGCGGTGTTGGCGCAGCAGGTGGAGGTGGCGACGGAGCCGTCGGCCTGGAGGCGCTGGTAGTAGCCGGGCACGATCCTGTCGAGGACGGACTTGTCGGACTGTCCGGCGGCGACGGTGTGGTTGTAGACGACGTCCATGACGGTGCGCAGGCCGTCGTCGTTGAGGGCCTGGACCATGCGCCGGAACTCGACGGTGCGGCGGGTGCCTTCGGGGTCGGTGGCGTACGAGCCTTCCGGCACGGTGTAGTGCAGCGGGTCGTAGCCCCAGTTGTAGGCGTCCTTTGCCGCGGCGGCGGCCACGCAGGCCTGCTGTTCCTCGGAGTCGGGCGCGTAGACCTTCAGGTCGCAGGCGGGTGCGGTCTGCTCGGACTTCTTCTCGGGGACGGTGCCGATGTCGAAGGCCGGGAGGAGGTGGACGTAGCTGGTGCCGGAGTCGGCGAGTGCCTTCAGGTGCCGCGCGCCCTTGCTCTCCTCGTCGGTGAAGGCGAGGTAGGTGCCGCGGTGTTCCGCCTTCGCGGTGGGGTCCGCGATCGAGAAGTCGCGGACGTGCAGCTCCTGGATCTGCGCGTCGCGCAGCGGCACGGGGGCCGGCTTCTTCAGGGTGTTCCAGCCGGCGGGCGCCAGGGCCGGGTCGGCGAGGTCGACGACGAGGCTGCGGGCGGAGTCGGTGGTGAGGGCGGTGGAGTAGGGGTCGGTGACCCGGTTCTCGACGAGCTTCTGGACGCTGGGTGCCCAGACCCTGACGACGTAGCGGTACGGCTTGCCGTTCCAGCTCTTCGGTCCGGTGACGGACCAGACGCCGGAGGCGGCGTCGCGGCGCATGGGCACGGTCCTGCCGTCGAGTTCGAGCGCGACGGACTGGGCGGTCGGGGCCCACACCGAGAGGGTCGGGCGGCCGCCGCGGAAGACGGGTCCGAGGCCGGCGCCGGTGGCCCTGCCCGCGTACAGGTCGTCGAGGACGCCGGCGGTCTGGACGCCGGTGGCGGCGAGCAGGGCGCCGTTGGCGGCGCGCTGGGTGGCGATGAGCTGGCCGCGCAGGGCGCCGCGGACGCGGTCGGCGTCGCGCGGGTCGACGGTGAAGGCGGGGTGGTCGCGCAGGTGCGGGAACCGTGCCTTCTGGGCGTCGGTCAGCGCGGCCGGCGTGAGCCGCAGCCAGCGGCCCTCGGTGCTCAGCGCGCCGTCGGTGACGGTGATGCCGCCGTTCTCGGCGTAGACCAGCTGCTGGCTGGTGGAGTCGGTGGTCTTCACCTTCCAGACGACGGTGTCGCGGTCGATCCACTGGGCCTCGGCCTTGTTGAGGTCGAGGTTCGGGGCGCCGCCGGTCGTCGGGAGCAGGTACTTCTGCTGTCCGGCGAGCAGCCACACCTCGTTGCCGTAGGTGCCGAGGTCGAGGGACTGGTCGGTGGGCAGGTCCTTCTGGTCGCCCTTGTGGACGATGTACGACAGGGAGGTCGCGCCGGCGGCGAGCGGCACCTCGTACACGGCGCCGTACGCGTCGACGCGGGCCGGCATCAGGGGCCTGGACCAGTCGGTGGGCTGTGCGGCGCCGGTCCACAGGTGGAGGCCCCAGCCGTCGTAGTTCCCGTCCTCGCGCTGGTAGTGGAGGATCACCTTCGACGTGTCCTGCGGCGCGGGGGCCGGGTTGGTGTCGGACTGGGCGTCCTGGCCCTGCGTGATCCAGACCTCGCCGGTGCGGCCGAGGCTGATGCTTCGCTGCGGGCCGTCGGCGGTGCCGTCCTTCTCGACGGTGTACGCGACGGTGGAGGCGCCGTCGGGGACCTTCACCCAGGCGAACGCGCCGAACGCGTCACGGCCGCTGAAGACGGTCTCCTGGCCCGCGGCCTTGAGCTTCCAGCCGTCGTAGTCGCCGTCCTGGCGCTTGTAGTGGACGACGGCGTACGGGCGCTCGACGGCGACGGGCTTCTCGGGCGCCGGGGCCTGGCCTGCGGTGCTCGTGGCGAGGGCGCTCGCGGTGCGTCCGGTGGCGTCGACGGCGACGGCCTTGTAGCGCAGGGCGGTGCCGGCGGGCGCGGTGACGTGCTGGGTGACCTTGTAGGGCGCGTGGTCGGCGGTGCCGAGGGTCTTCCAGGGGCCGTTGCCGACCTGGGCGGCGAAGACGACCCGGTTGAGGCCGCCGCCGGTGACGTCGGCGGAGAGCTCGACGGTGCCGGTGGCTCCGGCGGCCGGGGCCGTGAGGCTGACGGCGGGCTTCGCGGCCGGGGCGGGGAGCGGCGCGTCGGCCTTCAGGACCAGCGAGGACAGGGCGGGGACGGTGACGGTGACCTTTCCGTCCTTCGCGGTGACGGCGCCCTGACCCCCGTACAGGGCGTGGAAGGCGGCCGAGTCGACGGGGACGGTGACGGTCCGGTCGGTGGTGGCGCTGTTGGCGGCGACCAGGTATTCGGTGCGCTGCCGGGCGTCCGTGCGGGAGAAGGCGTAGACGGAGCCTTCGGCGTACCGTTCCTGCTGGACGCCGTCGCGCAGTGCCGGGTGGTCCTTGGTGAGCTGCGACAGCCGGGCGATCGACCGGTAGACCGGGTGCGTGGTGTCGTACGCGTCGGAGGCGTGGGTGCGGTCGGTGCCGAGCTGGTCGTCGTCGAGGTAGTCGGCGGTCCGCGAGGCGAACAGGGTCTGGCGGGCGTCCTTGTCGCCGCCGGCGCCGGTGTAGCCCTGCTCGTCGCCGTAGTAGACGACCGGGTTGCCGCGCGAGAGGAACATCAGCTCGTTGGCGAGGCGGGCCCGCCGGAGGAGTTCGGCGTCGGAGGCGTCCGGGTTGTCCTGCTCGAGGAAGGTCCCGATGCGGCCCATGTCGTGGTTGCCGAGGAAGCTGACCTGCTCGTAGGCGTTGGCCTTGTCGGTGGTGTAGCGGTAGTCCTCGGCGAAGACCCGGGCGAGCCGGTCGGCGCCGGCGCCCTGGGAGGCGAAGGCGCGGGCGGCGTCCTGGAAGGGGAAGTCGAGGGTGGCGTCGAGCCGGCCGCGGGTGACGTAGGGGCTGGTGACGGCGGTGTCGGCGGAGTAGACCTCGCCGAACATGAAGAAGTCGTCCCGGCCCTGCTTCCTGGCGTAGGAGTCGAGCGCGGTGGCCCACTGGGTCCAGAAGCCGAGGTCGACGTGCTTGACGGTGTCGATGCGGAATCCGTCGATGTCGAAGTCGTGGACCCACTTCTCGTAGATCCTCTTCATGCCCTCGACGACCTCGGGACGCTCGGTCCACAGGTCGTCGAGGCCGACGAAGTCGCCGTACTCGGCGGACTCGCCGGCCCAGGTGGAGTCGCCGCGGTTGTGGTACATCGTCGGGTCGTTGAGCCAGGCGGGGACCTTGACGGCCTTGTCCCCGGGCTTCTGGACGGGCGTGTACGGGAACGAGTCGGCGTCGGTCCGCGGGGGCGTCCCGGCCCGGTCGTCGAAGGGGCGGCCGGTGGCGTCGAGGTACGGGTAGGCGCCCTTGGGGCGGTAGCCGTACTTCTTCTCGGCGTAGTCGACGGTGTCGGCGGTGTGGTTGGTGATGACGTCGAAGAAGACCTTCATGCCCTTGGCGTGGGCGGCGGCGATCAGCTTCTTCAGGTCGTCGTTGGTGCCGAAGTGCGGGTCGACCTGGGTGAAGTCGGTGATCCAGTAGCCGTGGTAGCCGGCGCTGGCGTCCTTGCCCTCGCCCTGCACGGGCCGGTTCTTGAAGATCGGCGCCATCCAGATGGCGGTGGTGCCGAGGCCCTTGACGTAGTCGAGCCGCTCGGTGAGGCCCTTGAGGTCGCCGCCCTGGTAGAAGCCCTTGTCGGAGGGGTCGAAGCCGGTGGCCGTGCGGCTGCCCGTGAGGCCGCCGCGGTCGTTGGACGGGTCGCCGTTGGCGAAGCGGTCCGGCAGGACGAAGTAGAACTGCTCACGGGTGAGGTCGTGCCGGGCCGGCTGCGCGGCGAGCGCCCGGTCGGAGGGCGGCGCCGGGGGCCGGGGGGCCGCCGCCGCGGGGACGGCGGGCACGAGTGCGGCGCACAGCGCGGCGGCCAGCGCGGCCGCCGTTCTCTTGCGTGTCACGGGAGTGCTCCCTGGAGGTACGGGAAGAGAGGGCCGCCCCGGCGGGGCGGCCCTTGTGCGGGAGGGGAAGGTCAGGTGCGGAAGGTGTCGTTCAGGACGACCTGGCCGGAGGCGGGGACGGTCGCGGTGCGGTTGGCGCCGGACTCCCAGGTCACGTTCCCGGCGGCGTCCTTGCGGATGTACTTGTACTCGAAGGCCGTGCCGGCGGGGAGGGCGACCGTCAGCTTCCAGACGGGGTAGGAGGCGGGGTCGAGCTTGAGGGCGGCGGTCGTGGACCAGTTGCCGAGCTCGGCGCGGTTGCCGGTGACGTAGATGTTCTGGCCGGTGACCGTGGTGGCGTTGACGTTGAAGGAGGCGCCGGTGGTGGCGGGCGGGGTGGTGCCGCCGGTGCCGCAGCTCGTGGCGTTGACGTGGAGGGCGAGGGCGGTGTTGGCGCCGAGGGTCGCGGTGAACTGGCCGGCGGAGTTCACGGTCACGGGGTTGCCGCTCTGCACGTCGCAGTAGGTGCCGGCGGGCAGGGAGGTCTGGAAGGTGCGGCTGAGGGACGAGGTCTCGTGGTTGATGGCCACGTAGGCCTTGCTGCCACGGCCGAACGCGACGGCGTTGTTGCCGTTGTCCCACCAGTTGGTGACGGCCTGGCCGCGGGCGGTGTTGCGGAAGGCCACCATGGAGGAGATCTCGCGCCAGGCGTGCTGGCACTTCCAGCCGTTGCTGTAGCAGGCGTTCACCTGGTGGTTGTTCGGCGCGCCGGCGTCCTTGTCGCTCCACTCGTAGCCGGAGTGGACGTCCGGGGAGCCGTAGGGCCAGGCGAGCATGAAGACGGAGGCGAGGGTGTAGTTCGCGCCGTCCTTGTAGGTGAGGGTGTCGCCGCCGCGCTCGGTGTCGTGGTTGTCGACGAAGACGCCGGACTGGCCGCTCGGCATGTAGCCCCAGGCCTCGCCGAAGTTCTTGAGGTAGGCGAGCTTCTCGTTCTGCAGGACCCGCTTGAGGTCGCGGGCGTAACGGAACTCCTGGACGTCGCCGTTGCCGAGGTACTCGCTCGGGGAGACGGCCTCGCCGGCGCCGAAGATGGCCTCCTGCTTCCAGTAGACGGAAGGATTCGTCAGCCGGGACTTGATGTTGGCGAGGTCGGCGGCCGGCATGTGCTTGGCGGCGTCGACGCGGAAGCCGTCGACGCCGAGCGAGAGCAGGTCGTTCATGTAGGCGGCTATCCGGCCGCGGACCCAGTCCTCGCCGGTGTCGAGGTCGGCGAGGCCGACGAGCTCGCAGTTCTGGACGTTCGCCTTGTCCTGGTAGTTGGAGACGTTGGCGCGGCAGTCGTCCATGTCGGCGCCGGAGTAGATGCCGGGGTAGTTGTACTTGCTGTACGTCGAGCCGCCAGTGCCGGTGAGGGTGGCGTTGGGGTCCGCCGGGCCGGCCATGTGGTTGACGACGCTGTCGGCGACGACCTTCACCCCGGCGGCGTGACAGGTGTCGATCATGGCCTTGAAGGCGGCGCGGTCGCCCAGCGGGCCGGCGATCTTGTAGCTGACGGGCTGGTAGGCGGTCCACCACTGCGCGCCCTGGATGCGCTCCTGGGGCGGGGAGACCTGCACGTAGCCGTAGCCCGCGGGGCCGAGCTGGTCGGTGCAGGCCTTGGCCACCGAGGCGAAGTTCCACTCGAACATCACCGCGGTGACGTCCTTCTCGCCGGGGGCCGAGGCCTGCGCGGTGGGGGTTCCCGTGACGGCCACAGCGGCTCCCGCCACAAGGGCGAGTGCAGCGGCCACGGTCTTTCTTGCCATGCTTCCTCCTGTACGACGTCCCTGTCGCAAGAGCGGCTCTCGGGCTCGGGAGAGCCGGGTTCGCAAGAAGTTGCCGAAAATGACAGCAACTGTTTTCAGCCGCGACGGTAGGGGCGCACAGGCGTACGGTCAATACTTCATACAACCGAACGCAAAAGGTTGCGCAAGGAGTTACGAAGCGGAGGACGGCGGCTGCGCCGTCGAGCCGCGCACCACCAGCTCGGGCTGGAACACGAACTCCGTGCGCTGCACCGGGTTTCCCTCGATCTCCTCGAGGAGGGCGCCGACCGCCGCCGTCGCCATGGCCTGCACCGGCTGGCGCACGGTGGTCAGCGGCGGGTCGGTGAACGCGATCAGCGGGGAGTCGTCGAAGCCGACCACCGACACGTCACGGGGCACGTCGAGGCCCCGGGCCCGGGCGGCCCGGATCACGCCGAGCGCCATCAGGTCGGAGCCGCACACGATCGCCGTGCAGCCCTCGGCGAGCAGCAGGTCGGCGGCGGCGTGGCCACCCTCCACGCCGAACAGGGTGGGCCGCACGAAACGTTCGGCCTCCTCCCGTTCGACGCCCAGCTGGTCGCGCAGCTCGGCGGCGAAGCCCTCCGCCTTGCGGCGCGAGGGCACGTAACGGGTCGGCCCGATGGCCAGCCCGATCCGCTCGTGGCCGAGCTCGACCAGGTGCCGTACGGCCATGCGGGCCGCGGCCCGGTCGTCGGGCGAGACGAAGTTGGCGTCGATGTGCTCGTTGAAGCCGTTGATGAGGACGAACGGCACCCCGCGCGCGGCGAGCCGGGTGTAGCGGACCGGGTCGGCGCTGGCGTCGGCGTGCAGCCCGGACAGGAACACGATCCCGGCCACACCGCGCTCCACGAGCTGTTCGACCAGCTCGTCCTCGGTGGCGCCGCCCGGCATCTGGGTGCAGAGCACCGGCGTGTAGCCGTGCCCGGCCAGCACCTGCTCGATGACCTGCGCGAAGGCCGGGAAGATGGGGTTGGTCAGCTCCGGCACGACCAGGCCGATGAGGCCGGCGCTGCGCCGTTTGAGCCGTACGGGACGCTCGTAGCCCAGCACGTCCAGCGCGGCGAGCACCTTGTGGCGGGTCGCGCCCGCCACTCCCGCCTTGCCGTTGAGGACCCGGCTGACGGTCGCCTCGCTGACCCCGGACTGGGCCGCGATGTCCGCGAGCCGCGGGGGGGCGGGCCCGGGGGCCACCCAGAAGAGGGGGATGCACACCACCCCCCCCAAGGGGTGTTGGTGGGGAGCCCCCCTTTTTTTTCCCCTCTTTCTTTTCC
>NZ_JBHXFE010000038.1:21023-68129 GCF_042722475.1 Streptomyces sp. NPDC127092 | reverse complement strand
CTTTGTGGGGGGGGACCTGGTGGGGGTTCTCTTGGTTGGCCTGGGGGGGGGCGGGGGTTTAGGAGCTCGGGGGGACTCCGCCTCCGCCCCCCCGCGGCAGGGGGATCGTCACACCGCCCACCAGGCGGTGGTGTCGGCGGGCACCTCGGCTGTGCCCTCGCCGTCGGCGTCGACGATCCTGATCTCCTCGTTGGAGAGGAGCAGCCGGCCGGGCAGCGGGACGGAGATGGCCCGGCCGGTGGTGTTGGCGACGCAGACGAAGCCGTCGCGCCGGAAGGCGAGGACGCCCTCCGGGGCGTCCAGCCACTCGACGGACTCGCCCGCGCCGAGCCCGGGCTGCGTGCGGCGCACGGCGAGCGCGCTGCGGTACAGCTCGAGGGTGGAGGTGGGGTCGCCGGTCTGCGCCTCGACGCTCAGGCTGCCCCAGGTGCCGGGCTGCGGCAGCCAGGAGCCGCCGGCGCCGAAGCCGTACGAGGAGCCCTCGACGGTCCACGGGATCGGCACCCGACAGCCGTCGCGGAAGCCGTCCTGGCCGGTGGCCCGGAAGAACGACGGGTCCTGGCGGACCTCGTCGGGCAGGTCGGTGACGTCGGGCAGGCCGAGCTCCTCGCCCTGGTAGACGTACGCGGAGCCGGGCAGCGCCAGCATCAGCAGGGTCGCGGCGCGGGCCCGGCGCAGGCCGAGCTCGCGGTCGCCGGGGGTGCGCAGCTGGGTGCCGAGGCCCGCCGGGTTGGCGAAGCGGGTGGCGTGCCGGGTGACGTCGTGGTTGGACAGCACCCAGGTGGTGGGCGCGCCGACCGGCTGCATCGCGGCGAGCGAGGCGTCGATCACGCCGCGCAGTTCGGCGGCGTCCCAGTGGGTGCCCAGGTACTGGAAGTTGAAGGCCTGGTGCATCTCGTCGGCGCGCACGTAGTTGGCGGTGCGCTCGACGGTGGGGGTCCAGGCCTCGGCGACGAGGACGCGCTCGCCGTCGTACTCCGAGAGGACCTTGCGCCAGGAGCGGTAGATCTCGTGGACGCCGTCCTGGTCGAAGAAGGGCATGACGTCGTTGCCGAGCAGCTTCAGCTGGTCGTGGGCGCCGATGTCGGGCAGGCCCGCGGCCTTGACCAGGCCGTGGGCGACGTCGACGCGGAAGCCGTCGACGCCCATGTCGAGCCAGAAGCGCAGGATGGAGCGGAACTCGTCGCGGACGGCCGGGTGTTCCCAGTTGAAGTCGGGCTGCTCGGGCGCGAAGAGGTGGAGGTACCACTCGCCGGGCGTGCCGTCCGGGTTCTCCGTACGGGTCCAGGCGGGGCCGCCGAAGATGGACTCCCAGTCGTTGGGCGGGAGTTCGCCGTTCGCGCCCTTGCCGGGCCGGAAGTGGTAGCGCTCGCGCAGCGGGGAGCCGGGGCCCTCGCGCAGGGCGCGCTGGAACCACTCGTGCTGGTCGGAGGAGTGGTTGGGGACCAGGTCGACGATGATCCTGAGGCCCAGTTCGTGGGCCTCGCGGATCACGGCGTCGGCGTCGTGGAGCGTGCCGAACATGGGGTCGATGGCCCGGTAGTCGGCGACGTCGTAGCCGGCGTCGGCCTGCGGGGAGGCGTAGAACGGGGAGAGCCAGACGGCGTCGACGCCGAGCTCCTTGAGGTACGGCAGCCGGCTGCGGATGCCCGGCAGGTCGCCCATGCCGTCACCGTTGCCGTCGGCGAAGCTGCGCGGGTAGACCTGGTAGATCACCGCGTCTCTCCACCAGCCCGACTGCGTGCCGGTGGCGGTTGCGGCGTCGGCGGGGGCGGCGAGGTGCTGGGTCATGTCTTCCCTGGGAGGTAAGGAGGGGCGTACGGGTTCGGTGTTCAGGGCCGTCAGCCCTTGACGGCGCCGGCGGACATGCCGGTCACCAGGTGGCGCTGGGCGAAGAGGAACACCAGGGCGGCGGGGATGGCGATGAGCACGGAGGCCGCGGTCATCGGGCCCCACTGGGCGCCGTACTGGTTGACGAACTTCTGCAGTCCGCCGGCGAGGGTCATGTTCTCGTCGCCGACCATGAAGGCGGAGGCGTAGGCGACCTCGCCCCAGGCGGTGATGAAGGAGTAGAAGGCGGTCACCGCGATGCCCGGCTTGGCGAGCGGCAGGATCAGCCGCCAGAAGGTGCCGAACGGGGTGAGGCCGTCGACGTAGCCCGACTCGTCGATCTCCTTCGGGATGGTGTCGAAGAAGCCCTTCATCATCCAGGCGCAGAACGGCACGGCGATGGTCAGGTAGGTGATGACCAGGCCGGTCGAGGTGTTGAGCAGGCCCATCGACGCCATGATGTTGTAGATCGGCACGATGAGGACGGCGACCGGGAACATCTGGGTGATCAGCAGCGTCCACATCAGCCCGCGCTTGCCGGGGAAGCGGAAGCGGCTGACGGCGTAGCCGGTGGTGGAGGAGACGAAGACGCCGAGCAGGGTGGTGAGGGCGGCGACGAGCAGCGAGTTGCCGAACCAGGTGAGGAACGGGGTGTCGTTCAGCAGGTTCGTGTAGTTCTCGAGCGTCGGGTCCTTCACGAAGTCCGTGGTGGTGGCGAACTTCGCGGGCTTGAGCGAGGTCAGCAGCACCCAGAGGACCGGGAACACGGCGATCACGGAGGCGACGATCAGGCTGACGTGCAGCCCGACGGAGGCCAGCGGCGAGCGGCGGCCGCGGCGCGGGGGGTTGGTCCTGGCCGGGGCCTGGGCCCGGTGCCGGGCCGGGCCGGTGGCGGTTGCGGTGGTCACCAGACTTCTCCCTGCTTGCGGAGGACCCGCCGGTAGACCGCGGCGAAGACCATCAGGAGGATCAGGATCAGCACGCCCCACGTGGAGGACTGCGCGTAGTCGCGCGGGCTGATCTCGAAGGAGAACTTGTAGGCCTGGGTCACCAGGATCTGGGTGGCCTCGCCGGGACCGCCCCGGGTGAGCAGGAAGATCACCGGGAACATGTTGAAGGTCCAGATGGTGCTCAGCAGGATCACCGTGGTGCTGACGGACCGCAGTCCGGGCAGGGTGATGTGCCGGAAGCGCTGCCAGGCGTTGGCGCCGTCCATCTCGGCGGCCTCGTACATCTCGCCGGGGATGGACTGCAGGCCGCCGAGGAGGGCGACCATCATGAACGGCACGCCGAGCCAGACGTTGACGGCGATGACCGAGAACTTGGCCCAGGTGGGGTCGTTGAGCCACGGGACGGCGTCGATGCCGCCGCCCGCGAGCAGCTGGTTGAGGATGCCGCGGCGCTCGTCGTAGAGGAAGCGCCAGGCGAAGACGGAGACGAAGCCGGGGACGGCCCAGGGCAGGATGAGCAGCATGCGGTAGACGCCGCGGCCGGCCATCCTGCGGTTGAGCATGTTCGCGAGGACGAGGCCGAGGGCGAAGGTGACCGACACGCACGCCACCGTCCACACCAGCGTCCAGCCGAGGGTGGCCAGGAACTGGCTTCCGGTGAGCGCGTCGACGTAGTTGTCGACGCCGACGAACTCGTAGCTCGCCGGGATGTGGTTGACGCCGATGGAGCGCTCCACATTGCGTTCGTTGGCGTCGGTGAGCGACAGCCAGATGCCGCGGACCAGCGGGTATCCGATGATCACGCCGATCACGAGCACCACCGGGGCGACCATCGCCCAGGCGTACCAGTGGGTGGAGAGGGAACGCCGTACGGCGCCCCGGGATCCACCGTTCCGCTTGCCAGTTCCGCGGCTCCGGCCGCGGGCGCTGTCGCCCGCGGCCTTCGCCACCGACTGGCTGCTGGTGTCCACAGCCATCAGCCGGTCTGCCTTCCTTCGTGCTCCGTCTCCGGCACGGGGTTGGTTACTTCCAGTCCTTCAGGAGCTTGCGGTAGGACTCGCCCGCCGTCTTCGCTCCCTGCTCCGGGGTGCTCTGGTTGGTGAGGACCTTGGTGTACTCGGTGACCAGCGGGGCGAAGAGGCTGCCGCCCTCCGGGATCCACGGGCGCTCGACGGCCTTCTCGACGACCGGCTTGAAGAAGGTGATCATCTCGTTGGTGGCCACCTCCGTCTTGCCGTAGGCGGAGGTACGGGTCGGGAGCAGGCTGAGCTCCTTGGCGACCTGGGCCTGGACCTCGGGCGAGCTCATGTACTCGACGAAGGCGTACGAGGCGTTCAGGTTCTTGGAACCGGCGTAGACGGCGAGGTTGTGGCCGCCCTGCGGGGCGCCCTGGGCGGCGGAGCCGGCCGGGACCGGGGCGATGCCCAGGTTCGCCTTGTCGGCGAACTCCTTGCCGGTGTAGGTGTCGGCGACGGCCCACGGGCCGTTGATCATCATCGCGACCTTGCCGTCCTTGAAGGCGGCCTGCATGTTGTCCCAGCCGTTGGTCGCGTCGGTGATCGCGGCCTTGGAGTCGACCAGGTCCTTGACGGTCTTGAAGGCCTTGACGCCGGCCGGGTTGTCGATGGTGACGGTCTTGGTGTCGGCGTTGACCATGTCGCCGCCCTCGCCGTACAGGAAGGAGAGGAACCAGTAGGCGTCGTCACCGCGCAGGTACAGGCCGGTCTTGCCGGTCTTCTGCTTGATCTTGGCGGAGACGGCCTTCAGCTCGTCGACCGTCTTGGGGACCTCGACACCGGCCTCCTTGAAGATCTTCTTGTTGTAGAAGATGCCCATGGAGTCGATGACCTGCGGCACGGCGTAGGTCTTGCCGTTGTACTTGGTGGACGCGGCGGCCTGCTTGAGGAAGTCGTCCTGGTCCTTGAGGGCCGGGGTGCCGTCCAGCGGGGCGAGGTAGCCGAGGTTCGCGAAGTCCGGGGTCCAGGCGACCTCGGAGCGGATGACGTCGGGGGCGCCGGAGCCGGACTGGGCCGCGTTCTTGAACTTGTTCTGGGCGTCGCCGAACGGCACGTTGACGTACTTGACGGTGACCTTGGGGTGCTTCTTGGTGAAGTCCTCGGCGATCTTCTTGAAGACCTTGTCCTCGGAGCCGACCGTCGAGGTGTCCCACCAGGTCACGGTGCCCGAGAGCTCGCCGGAGCTCTTCGAGCCGCCGTCGTTCGAACCGCTGTCGCTGCCGCACGCCGCCAGGGTCACGCCCAGGGCGGCGACCAGCGCGGTGGCCGCTATGCCACGCCGCATGTGAACTCCTTCAGATGGTCCCGGATGGACGAGGGGCTGGAACCTTCCTCATGCGACCGCTCCCTCGCGGCGCGCCGGGTTGGCAGGAACGTAACAGGGATGAAAACGAGCCGAAAGAGCTTGCGGGAAATTTCTGCAAGACACGCTGATCGTTACATCCACGTGTCCCTAAGGTTGCCGACGAGCCGCTTGACAGCTCCCGGGACCTTTCTTCTCTTGCAAGAACTTGCGAAAGCGGGACGACAGCGGCCGGAACCCGCGTTCGGTGGGCAATCCGACGCCTGACCGGTACAGTCCACTCCCATGACCGCGCGGCTCGCCGACATCGCAGCCCAGGCGGGGGTCAGTGAAGCCACAGTCAGCCGCGTGCTCAACGGCAAGCCCGGTGTGGCCGCGGCCACCCGTGAATCCGTTCTTGCCGCACTCGACGTGCTCGGCTACGAGCGTCCCGTACGGCTGCGCCAGCGCAGCGCGGGCCTCGTCGGACTCATAACCCCCGAACTGGACAACCCGATCTTCCCCGCGCTCGCGCAGGTCATCGGGCAGGCCCTCACCCGGCAGGGATACACCCCGGTGCTCGCCACCCAGACCCCCGGCGGGTCCACGGAGGACGAGCTCACCGACATGCTGGTGGAGCGGGGGGTGGCCGGCATCATCTTCGTGTCCGGGCTGCACGCCGACACCACGGCCGACACCACCCGCTACGACCAGCTGCGCGGCAAGGGCGTCCCGTACGTCCTCATCAACGGCTTCTCCCCCAAGGTCCAGGCCCCCTTCGTCTCCCCCGACGACCGGGCCGCCATGGTGCTCGCCGTGACGCACCTGGCGGCGCTCGGCCACACCCGGATCGGCCTCGCCGTCGGTCCCAAGCGCTTCGTGCCCGTCCTGCGCAAGATCGAGGGTTTCCGCAAGGGCATGCAGGACCGCTTCGGCCTCGCTCCCGAGGAGACCGAGGAGCTCGTCCAGCACTCCCTCTACACCCTGGAAGGCGGCCAGGCCGCCGCCTCCGCGCTCATCGCCAAGGGCTGCACCGCGGTCGTCTGCGCGAGCGACATGATGGCGCTCGGCGCGATCCGGGCCGCCCGCCAGCAGGGCCTCCAGGTGCCGAAGGACGTCTCGGTGGTCGGCTTCGACGACTCCCCGCTCATAGCGTTCACCGACCCGCCGCTCACCACCATCCGCCAGCCGGTGCAGGCGATGGGCCAGGCGGCCGTCCGCGCGCTCCTGGAGGAGGTCGGGGGCACCCCGGCCCCGCACAGCGAGTTCGTCTTCATGCCGGAGCTGGTGGTGCGCGGTTCGACCGCCTCGGCCCCGGCCGCGCCGCCCCGGCCCCCTCAGGGCTGAGGTCCCTCCGAAGATGGACCGGGTGCGCCCCGAACCCGACTGGAGGATGATCGGTCAGGGGGACGGGATCTGGCAGACTCTCCTCCTATGGGTGAAACGACCGTGAAGAGTTTGGAAAGCCGGACGACCCCGTCGTCACCCATCGTGGCCGACGGACGGTGGGCGCGGCTGCGCGCCCGTACGCCGCGGCGGCCGCGGATCTGGTTCGAGATCCTGCTCATCGCGGTGAGCTACTGGCTGTACTCGCTCATCCGCAACGCGGTGCCCGAGCAGAAGGCACAGGCGCTCAGGAACGCCGACTGGATCTGGGAGGCGGAGCACTCGCTCGGCCTCGCCTTCGAGCACACCGTCAACCACGCCGTGAACTCGGTGACATGGCTGATCGTGTCGATGAACTACTACTACGCCACGCTGCACTTCGTCGTGACCATCGGTGTGCTGGTGTGGCTGTACCGGTGGCAGCCGGGCCGTTACGCGGCGTTCCGCACCGTCCTGTTCGCGACCACGGGCGTGGCCCTGGTCGGCTACTACCTGTACCCGCTGGCCCCGCCCCGTCTGATGAACGGGCAGAACTTCGTCGACACGGTGCTGGTGCACCACACCTGGGGCTCGATGGCCTCGGGCAACCTCAAGCACATGTCGAACCAGTACGCGGCGATGCCGTCGATGCACATCGGCTGGTCGCTGTGGTGCGGCGTCACCATCTTCCTGCTCGCCAAGGCGCCCTGGGCGCGGATCCTCGGCCTGGTCTACCCGATGGCGACGCTGGTCGTCATCGTGGCCACGGCCAACCACTTCTGGATGGACGCGGTGGGCGGCATCATCTGCCTGGCCTTCGGCTTCGCCGTCTCGTACGTCTGGTACGGCTCGCGCCCCCACAAGCTCCCGAAGCTGGTGGAGCCGGCCGCGTCCACGCCGCAGGGCGTCACCCAGGGTGACACGCCGGGCGGCCCGCCCCGGGAGGGGGCGGACCGCGCGTCCGAGGAGACCGCGGCCGCGAAGGCCGGTGCCGGGAAGACCCGGGAAGCCGACGAGCGCGACGCGGAGCGGGTCAGCTCCTCCAGGTGATCCGCCCGCCGGCGACGGTGAGGCGGACCGGCGCCTCGGCGGTCTCGTCGGGCGCTGCCTCGGCCGGGTCGAGCGTGAGGGCCGTGAGGTCCGCGCGGTGGCCGGGCGCGATCCGGCCGGCGAACCGCTCCTCCCCCGCCGCGAGTGCCGCGTGCGTGGTCATGCCCTCCAGAGCCATCAGACCCGTCAGTCCCGGCCGGACCGAGGCGGCACCCCGCGGGGCCCGCGCGGTGGCGAGGACCTGGCGGGCGTCGTAGTGGGCGATGGGCCAGTCCGAGCCGAGGGCGAGAACGGCGCCCGCGTCCCTCAGGTCACGGCAGCGCCAGGCCCGGGCGGCCCGCTCGTCGCCGAGCCGCCTGGACCACTCGTCGGTGCGGTCGGCGCGCGTGTAGGCGGTGTGCGGGGGCTGCATCGAGGCGACGACGCCGAGCGCGGCGAAGCGGCCGAGCTGGTCGTCCGGGACCGTCTCGATGTGCTCGATCCGGTGCCGGGGGCCCTCCCCGAGGGTCTCGACGGTGTCCAGCACGTGCCGTACGGCCGCGTCGCCGATCGCGTGGGTGGCGGTGCCGACGCCGGCCCCGTGGAGGTGCCGTACGGCGGCCGCGTACGCGGCCGGGTCGGGCCAGAAGGCGTCGGTGCCCTGGCCGTGGCAGTCGGGGTGCTCCAGCCAGGCGGTGCCGCCCTCGACGGTGCCGTCCATGAAGAACTTGACGCCGCCGACCCGCCACAGCCGGCCGGCTCGCTCCTGGAGCCGGACCAGCTCGTCCAGCTCCTCGGTGCTCGCGCCGGGCATGCACCAGGGGGCGAGGCGCAGCCGGAGGGGCAGGTCGCCGTCGGCCTCGATCGCGGCGAGCAGGCCGGGCACGTCGTGGCCGCCGAGGTCCATGACGTGGGCGCCGGTGAGCCCGGTGGCGGCCATGGCGGAGAGCAGGGCGACGAGCCGGTCGCGGCGCTCGGCGTACGGCTGGGCGGGGAGCACCGGCGTCATGAGGTCCATGGCGGCGTGCTCGTTGAGATGGCCCGTGGGGCGCCCGGACGCGTCGCAGACGATCTCGGAGCGCTGGGCGAAGGAGCGCGGCCCGTCGATGCCGGCGGCCTTCAGCGCGGTGGCGCTCACGAGGGCGGAGTGGCCGTCGTAGAGCCGGAGGAAGGCGGGGGCGCCGTCGAGGACGTCCTCGATCAGGTCGTGGTGGATCCGCCGGCCGGCGAAGACGTTGTGGTCGAGGCCGAAGCCGAGGATCCAGCTCACGCCGGTCGGCGTTCCGCAGCGCGGCCCGCAGTCCGTCGAGGTCGGTGACGTCCGAGAGGTCGGTGCCGGTGAACATCTCCAGGCCCCAGACGGGGTGGCTGTGGGCGTCGGTGAGTCCGGGCGTGAGGGTGGCTCCGGCGAGGTCGACGAGCTCGGTGCCGGGGCCGCGCCAGTCGCGGGCGTCGGTGTCGTCGCCGAGGGCGGTGATCAGTCCGTCGCGGACGGCGACAGCGGTGTGCCCGGTCGGCCCGGGGTCTCGGACGCGGGCGTTGACGAGGACGAGGTCGGGTGCGGACACGCGGGATCTCCGGATTCGGTGGACTCGGCGGTGGGCTCGGCGGCGAAGCGGGCGTAGACCTCGGGGCGGGTGCGGCGGAGCCGGTGCGCGAGGAGGAGCCCGAGGAGGAGGACGGCGGGGACGACGGCGAGGAGGACGGTGTTGACGGTGGTGGAGGCGCCGGTGAACAGGTCGACCCTGGAGGCGACCAGCCACAGGGCGACGGCCAGCAGCACGGCGGCCGCGACCGGGGCGACGAGGGTCCGCAGGGCGCCTTCCTGGTGCGGGACGCGCCGGAAGTAGCGGACGACGGCGAGGGCGGCGAGCAGCATCAGCGCCATGAGCCCGAGCATCCCGGGGGTGTTCACCCAGAGCAGGAGCTGGGTGTACGGGTCGGCGCCCGCGACGGCGAAGCCGAGGACGACGACGGCGCCGAGCGCGGTCTGGACGAGTCCGGCGACGTACGGGGAGCGGTGGCGCGGGTGGATCCGGCCGAGCGCGGCGGGCAGCACGCCCTCCTCGGCGAGGGCGAGGCCGTAGCGGTTGATGGCGTTGTGGAAGGCCAGGAGCGAGGCGATGATGCTGGTCACGATGAGGACGTGCATCAGGTCGGCGGCCCAGGCGCCGACGTAGGTGGTGATGGCGGCGAAGAAGAGCCCGCCGGTGTCGCCCGCGGCGGCCTCGACGACCTTGTCGTCGCCGAAGGCCTGGATGACGGTCCAGACGACGAAGGCGTAGAAGAGACCGAGGAAGCCGACCGCGATGTAGGTGGCGCGGGGGATGGTGCGGGCCGGGTCGCGGGCCTCGCGGCGGTAGATGACGGTCGACTCGAAGCCGGTGAAGGCCGAGAAGGCGAAGGCGAGCACGGCGGCGGTGCCGGGGACGAGGACGTTGCCGGGGGCGAAGGACGCGAGGGAGAGCCCGTGCGCGCCGCCCTCCAGGAGGACCCCGGCGGCGAGGAGCACGAGTATCCCGGTCTCGGCGACGAGCAGGACGCCGAGGACCTTGGCGCCGAAGTCGATGGAGCGGTAGCCGCCGTACCAGATGAGCAGCAGGCCGGCGAGCGCGATGGGCAGCCAGGGCAGGTCGACGCCCCACAGGGAGTGGGCGGTGTCGGCGGTGGCGGAGCCGAGGAGGCCGTAGACGCCGATCTCCATGCCGTTGTAGCCGACCATGGCGACGAGCGCGGCGGCGATGCCGAGGGGCTTGCCGAGGCCCTGGGCGATGTACGCGTAGAAGGCGCCGGCGCTGCGGACGTGGCGGCTCATGGTGGTGAAGCCGACGGCGAAGACCGCGAGGGTGATGCCGGCGAGGAGATAGCCGGCGGGGGCGCCGATGCCGCCGAGGACGAGGGCGATGGGGGCGACTCCGGCCATGACGGTGAGCGGGGCGGCGGCGGAGACGACGAAGAAGGAGATGTCCGCGGTGGTCAGGGTGCCGGTGCGGAGGCCGGGCGGCTTGTCGGGGGTGCTGGAGGACATGGGTGGGGAAGCCCTTCCGCGACGGAAAACGGGGACGACGGGAGCGGGGGACGACGGGAGCAGGAGGTCGGAGCGGGGACGACACAGCAGGAGTCGGGAGCGGGATGCCGGGACCCGGGATGCCGGGGCCGGGTTGCCGGGACCGGATGCAGGACCCGGGGGTGCCGGGGCCGGGATGTCGGGATCCGGATTGCAGACCCGGGGTGCCGGGGCCGGGATGTCGGAGCAGAAACCTAAAGCCTTTCGGTTGGCGCAATGTAGCCTCGGGTCCGACGATTCGGGAAGACCTCGACTGGGGGAAAACCTTCATGGGCCGGCCGCGCACGCCCCTCCTCGACCGGGAGCGCATCACCACCACGGCGCTCCGACTCGTCGATGACCAGGGCGACTTCAGCGTCCCGCAGATCGCCCGGGCGCTCGGCGTGCAGACGGCCTCGGTGTACCACCATGTGGACGGCCGGGACGGCATCGTGGAGCTGCTGCGGGAGCGGGTCTGCGACGCCATCGACGACGGCGCGTTCGCGCTGGCGCCGTGGGACGCCGCCATGACCGCCTGGGCCCGCTCGTACCGCGCCGCCTTCGCCGCCCATCCGCGCACGATCCCGCTGCTCACCACCTCGCCGGTGCGCGCCCCGAAGGTGCTCCAGCAGTACGAGAAGGCCGTTGTCCGCCTCCTGGACGCCGGCTTCCCGCTCGCGGACGTGATGCCGGTGATCATCGGCCTGGAGAACCTGGTGCTCGGGTCGGCCCTCGACATGGCGGCGCCCGAGATGATGTGGGAGCTGACCGACGAGACCGCCACGCCGCACCTGGCGGACGCCCTGGCCGCGGTCGCGGGCAGCCGCGCCGACGCGGCCTTCGAGCTGGCGCTCGCGGGATACATGGCGCACTGCCGGAAGCTGCTGGACTCCCGGTAGAGGCCTATGCTTTTTCTGTGGGGCCCCGCTCGGAACTGATCGGGACGATCGGAGACGGTCGGAGGCAGGGATGCTCTTGCTTCGACACGGGGCGACCGCCCTGCTGGCCGCCCTCGCCCTGCTGTCCCTCGGCGTTCCCGCCTCGACGGCCGCGCCAGGACCGGGAGTTCTCGTCGTGAGCTACGAGCCCGGCGAGACGGAGGCGGACCAGGCCGAGCAGCAGTTCCTGGAGCAGAACGAGGTCCTGGAGAGCGCCGCCGCGCACGCCAACGCGCTGATCGGCCTGCCGCGCGACGTGTCCCTCACCGCGCTGAGCTGCGGCGAGGAGAACGCGTTCTGGGATCCCGAGACCGAGACCATCGCCTTCTGCTACGAACTCGCCGGAGCCTACCGGTCGTTGTTCACGGAGCTGAACACCGAGGGCAGCGAGGCCGAACGGAGCCGGGCCGTCGACGACGACGTCATCGGCATCTCCAACAGCGTGGTCTTCCACGAGCTCGCGCACGCCCTGATCACCCTCTACGACCTGCCCATCACCGGCCGCGAGGAGGACGCCGCCGACCAGCTCACCACGCTGATGCTCGCCGGGGACTCGCTGCACCAGGAGTACGCGGTCAGCGCCATCGAGGCGTGGGGCGCACTGGCCCTCGCCTCCGAGCGGGGCGACGTCGCCCCGGACCCGGCCGACGAGCACTCCCTGGACGCCCAGCGCTACTACAACGCCATCTGCTGGCTGTATGGCTCCGATCCGAACGCCTACCAGGGCGTCGTGGCGACCGGGGACAACCCGGACGGGGTCCTGCCGGAGTCCCGGGCCACGCGCTGCCCCGCCGAGTTCGAGCAGATCGACCAGGCCTGGGGCACCCTGCTGGAGCCGTATCTGAAGACGGCCTGACCGGCCGGGCCGGCGTCAGGCCCCGTAGAACAGCTCCTCCATGACGGCCCGCGCGCGGCGGGTGACGCGGCGGTAGTCGTCCACCATCTCGCCGACGTGGCCGGGTCCGTAGCCCATGTAGCGGCCCACGGCCGCCAGTTCGCGCGGCTCGGACGGGAAGGTGTCGCCGGACCGGCCGCGGACCAGCATCACCGCGTTGCGCACCCGGGTGGCGAGCACCCAGGCCTCGTCCAGGATCTGCGCCTCGTCCGTCGCGATGAGGCCCGCCGCGTGGGCGGCGGCCAGGGCCTCGCGGGTCCGGGGAGTGCGCAGGCCCGGCTCGGCCCAGCCGTGCCGCATCTGGATCAGCTGCACGGTCCACTCGACGTCGCTCAGCCCGCCCCGGCCCAGCTTGGCGTGGAGCGTCGGGTCGGCGCCGCGGGGCAGCCGCTCGGTCTCCATGCGGGCCTTGAGCCGGCGGATCTCGCGCACGGCCTCGTCGCCGAGGCCTTCCATCGGGTAGCGCAGCGGGTCGACGAGGTCGACGAACCGCCGGCCCAGCTCGACGTCGCCGGCCATCGGTTCGGCCCGCAGCAGGGCCTGGCTCTCCCAGACGAGCGACCAGCGGCGGTAGTAGGCCTCGTAGGACTTCAGCGTCCGGGCGAGGGGGCCGTTCCTGCCCTCCGGGCGCAGATCCGCGTCGATCAGCAACGGCGGGTCGGCGGTGGGCAGTTGGAGGAGCCGGCGCATCTCGGTGACGACCTGGTTCGCGGCCCGCGCCGCCTCCTGCTCGTCGACGCCCTCGCGTGGCTCGTGCACGAACAGCACGTCCGCGTCGGAGCCGTAGCCGAGTTCGTGTCCGCCGAAGCGGCCCATGCCGATGACGGCGAAGCGGGTCGGCAGCTCGTCGCCCCACCCGGCGCGCACGGCGGCCCGGAGCGCGCCGGCGATGGTGGCCGCGTTGAGGTCGGTGACGGCCTGCCCGACCCGGTCGACCAGCGCGCCGGGATCGGGCTCCCTGGGGCTGTCCTCCGTGCCGTACGAGCCGATGAGGTCGGCCGCGGCGGTGCGGAACAGCTCCCGGCGGCGCACTCCGCGGGCCGCCGCCACCGCGTGTTCGGCGCCCTCCGCGCGGCCGACCGCGGCGAGCACCTCCTGCTCCAGGTGGTCCCGGCCGCGCGGCTTCAGGCCCTCCGGGTCGCCGAGGATGGCGACCGCCTCGGGTGCGCGGAGCAGCAGGTCGGGCGCGAGCCGGCCGGCCGAGAGGACCCGGGCCAGGTTCTCGGCGGCGGCGCCCTCGTCGCGGAGCAGCCGCAGGTACCAGGGCGTCTTGCCGAGCGCGTCGGAGACCTTGCGGAAGCCGAGCAGCCCGGCGTCCGGGTCGGCCGAGTCGGCGAACCAGCCGAGCAGCACCGGCAGCAGCGTCCGCTGGATCGCGGCCTTGCGGCTGACCCCGGAGGACAGCGCCTCCAGGTGGCGCAGGGCGGCGGCGGGATCGGCGTAACCGAGCGCTTCGAGCCGCTGTCCGGCGGCCTGCGGGCTGAGCCGGGTCTCGCCGGGGGCGAGCTGGGCGACGGCGTCGAGGAGCGGCCGGTAGAACAGCTTCTCGTGCAGCCGGCGCACCACGGCCGCGTGCCGCTTCCACTCGCGGTTCAGCTCGGCGACCGGGTCGGTGCGCAGTCCGAGGGAGCGGCCGAGGCGGCGCAGGTCGTCCTCGCCCTCGGGGACGAGGTGGGTGCGGCGCAGCCGGTACAGCTGGATGCGGTGCTCCATGGCGCGCAGGAAGCGGTAGGCGTCGTCGAGCTGGGCGGCGTCGGCGCGGCCCACGTAGCCGCCGGCGGCGAGGGCTGCGAGCGCGTCGAGCGTGGTGCCGCTGTGCAGCGAGGCGTCGCTGCGGCCGTGCACCAGCTGGAGGAGCTGCACGGCGAACTCGACGTCGCGCAGGCCGCCGGGGCCGAGCTTCAGCTCGCGGTCGATCTGCGCGGCGGGGATGTTGTCGACGACCCGGCGGCGCATCTTCTGCACGTCGGGGACGAAGTTCTCGCGCTCGGCGGCCTGCCAGACCAGCGGGGAGACGGCGTCGATGTACGCGGCGCCGAGCTCGGCGTCGCCGGCCACCGCCCGGGCCTTCAACAGGGCCTGGAACTCCCAGGTCTTGGCCCACCGCTGGTAGTAGGCGAGGTGGGAGGAGAGGGTCCGCACGAGCGGGCCGTTGCGGCCCTCCGGGCGGAGGTTGGCGTCGACGGGCCAGATGCTGCCCTCGACGGTGGTCTCCGAGCAGATCCGCATGAGGTGGGAGGCGAGCCGGGTCGCGGCCTGGAGCGCCTTGGCCTCGCCGCCGTCCCGGGCGGCGGCCTCGTCCGCGGCCTCGCCGACGAAGATCACGTCCACGTCGGAGACGTAGTTGAGCTCGTTGCCGCCGCACTTGCCCATGGCGATCACGGCGAGCCGGCACTGCGCCGCGTCCTCGGGCGCCGCCGCGCGGGCGAGGCGGAGCGCGGCGCGCAGGGTCGCGGTGGCGAGGTCGGCGAGCTCGGCGGCGGTCTGGGCGACGTCGGTGGTGCCGCACACGTCCCGGGCGGCGATGGACAGCAGGCAGCGGCGGTAGGCGATCCGCAGCGACACCAGGTCGGTGGCCTCGGCGAGCCCGCGCTCGAACTCGGCGACGCCCGGGTGCAGATCGGCGGCCTCGTAGGTGACGAGGGCCTGCCAGTCGCGCGGGTGGCGGGCCAGGTGGTCGGCGAGCGCCTCGGAGGTGCCGAGCACGCCGAGCAGCCGGTCGCGGAACGGCTTGGCGGAGAGCAGGGTGGTGGTGAGCGCCGGGCGCTCGGCCTCCGGCTGGGCCTCGACGAGCCGGACCAGGCCGCGCAGCGCGAGGTCGGGGTCGGCGGTGGCGCCGAGGGCGTCCAGGAGCACCGAGTCGCCGCGCAGCGAGGCGAGCTCGTCCAGGTCGAGCAGCCGCTCGGCGGCGGACGGATCGGTGAATCCGTGCCGCAGCAGCCGGGTGAACGTGCTGCTCCTGCGTCCCGGCACCGTCATCCCGCCGCTCCTCCACCGGTCGATCGAGCCCCGGCCCGAGCCTATCCGGCGAACCGGCTCCCGGGCGTGCCGGGGAGCGCGGGACGGGTCCCTGGCGGCAGAATCGGCGGCATGAACTGGACCCTCGAAGTGGTGGCCGTTCCCGTCGCCGACCTGGACCGGGCGAAGGAGTTCTACGGCGAGAGGCTCGGCTTCACGGTCGACCTGGACCAGGAGGTGGCACCGGGCACGCGCGTCATCCAGATCACCCCGCCCGGCTCGCGCTGCTCGATCTCCCTCGTCCAGGGCATGCCGCCGTTCCCGGGCACCGAGGTCATGGCCCCCGGCACCCTGCACGGCCTGCAGCTGTGCGTCACCGACATCGAGGCGGCGCGGGAGCGGCTGCTCGCGGCGGGGGTGCACGCGACGCCGGTCATGCACGTGGGCGCGTCGGGCTGGGAGGCCGGCAAGGGCGGCACCTGGAACTCGTTCCTGACCTTCCGGGACCCGGACGGCAACGGGTGGTGGGTCCAGGAGGCGCCCTCGGAGCTGTCGGAGCGCTGAGGACCGGCGTTACGCGGCGAACACCAGACGGTAGTGGCGCACGTTCTCGTCCTCGCCCTCGTACGCCATGCCCGCCGCCTCCATCACCCGGTGCGAGGCGACGTTGTCGAGGTCGGCGTCACCGCGCACCGCCGTGGCGCCGGACTCGCGGGCGCGGCCGATCAGCGCGCGCAGCGCCTCGGAGGCGTAGCCCCGTCCGCGCGCGCCGGGCACGAGCCCGTACCCGACCGTGACGACCCCGTCCTCGTCCGGCGGTCCGTGGAACCCGATCCCGCCGACGGTGGTGCCGTCCGCCAGGAGCTGTATCCGGTACGGCCGGTACGCCCCGGGGTCGCCGCGCTCGGCGACCCCGTTCAGAAAGCCCCGCGCGCTACGGGCGTCCCCGTCCCCGGGATACCCCTCGGCCCAGCGGTCCCCGGCCCCGGGCACGCCCTCGACGATCCGCCGGGCGTCGTCGACGGAGAGCGGGTGCAGCAGCAGCCGGTCCGTCTCGATGATCTTCACGTCTGTCACGGCGGCAGTGTTGGCCCGGAAGGTGGGCCGCGCAACCGATTTTGCCCGGCCAGGGCCCCATTACCTGCGCTTTCCCACCATGGAAAGGGTGATCACGCGGCACGAGACTCGGCTCGCCGAGTTCACGCGCCATGGGGGGCCTGATGCGCCTGTGCAAGGACCACTGCCCGACGGAGAGTCCCGCTCTGTGTCCCGAGGCACTGGAGGTCTACCGGACCGCCGTCGCGAACAACGGGCTGGAGGAGGCCCCTCCGCCCTGTCTGAACGGTCTCGAACTGCTCCGTCCGCACCCGGAGGACACCGGGCGGCTCGTGCCCGTACCGCCCGACGTGGCCGAGCACCACCTCGTCCAGCCACTGGAGCAGGCCATGCACGCGGGGCGGAGCACGCTGCGCTCCATCCGCGAGGCCCTGGCCCAGGTGGAGTCCGTGTACCGGGAGGAGACGCAGAAGACTCCCGCGCCGGTACAGCTGCTGCGCGGCAATGACGTCATCCACAAGAAGCTGCGCCAGCTCAACGCCGCGTGCCGCCACGAGCTGCAGGCCGTCCAGCCGGGCGGGCCCCGGTCCGCGCCCGCGCTCGCCGAGGCGCTTGGGCAGTTGCCGGGCGTGATCGCCCGCGGGGTGCGACACCGCACGCTCTACCAGCACACGGTCCGCGCACACCGCCCGATGATCGAGTTCATGACCGCCATCCAGAAGGCGGGCGGGGAGTTCCGGACCGCGGACCTGCTCGTCGACCGGGTGATCCTCTACGACCGGTCCGTGGCCCTGATCCCCGATCACCGCTACTCGCGCCCCGATCACGCCCTGCTGATCGAGCACCCGGCGATCGCCGCGTATCTCGGCGGCGTCTTCGACCTCGTCTGGGAAGCCCTCGTCGTCGCAGCGGTCGGAAAACCGTCAGCGGCGGCGTCCCGCCGCCCACCGGCGCAGGCGTGCCAGGTTCTCCCGTTTGCGGCCGGACGTCCAGGCCGTCTCCTCGGCGGTCACGACGAAGCCGGTCAGCGGCGTCCACCGGCGGCCGCCGCCCGGGGCGGTCCAGCGTACGGCGGGGAAGTCCGTCACGGCGGTGATCCGGGACCGCTCGACCGTACGGCTCCACACGAAGCCCCGCACGACGAGCCGGTCGCCCTCGCACCGTACGCCCACCCGCCAGCCCCGCACCGCGAGCCCTACGCCGGCCAGGGCACCGGCCGCGGCGGCGGTCCGTGCCACGCCGCCACCCGCCTCGTAGTACGCGAGGACGAGAGCAAGGGCCGTCCCGCCGCCCAGGGAGGCGTTCGCGATCCGGTTCGCAGTGGCGGGCCGGAGGTCCATGCCCCGCACGCCGCCGCTACAGCACCGGCAGGTTCTTGCGGAGTTCGAAGGCCGTGACCTCCGAGCGGTACTCCTCCCACTCCTGCTTCTTGTTGCGCAGGAAGAAGTCGAAGACGTGCTCGCCCAGGGTCTCCGCGACCAGTTCGCTGCGTTCCATCAGGGTGATGGCCTCGCCGAGGTTCTGCGGGAGGGGCTCGATGCCCATCGCGCGGCGCTCGGCGTCGCTGAGGGCCCAGACGTCGTCGTCGGCGCCGGCCGGGAGTTCGTAGCCCTCCTCGATGCCCTTGAGGCCGGCCGCGAGGAGGACGGCGTAGGTGAGGTAGGGGTTGGCGCCCGAGTCGATGGAGCGGACCTCGACGCGGGAGGAGCCCATCTTGCCCGGCTTGTACATGGGGACGCGGATCAGCGCGGAGCGGTTGTTGTGGCCCCAGCAGATGTACGCGGGGGCCTCGCCGCCCGAGCCGGCGGTGCGGCCCGAGCCGCCCCAGATGCGCTTGTACGAGTTGACCCACTGGTTGGTGACCGCGGCGGTCTCGGCGGCGTGCCGGAGGAGGCCCGCGATGAAGGAGCGGCCGACCTTCGACAGCTGGTACTCGGCGCCGCTCTCGTAGAAGGCGTTGCGGTCGCCCTCGAAGAGCGAGAGGTGGGTGTGCATGCCCGAGCCGGGGTACTCGGAGAACGGCTTCGGCATGAAGGTGGCCTGGACGCCCTGTTCGAGCGCGACCTGCTTCATGACCAGGCGGAAGGTCATGATGTTGTCGGCCGTCGACAGCGCGTCCGCGTAGCGGAGGTCGATCTCCTGCTGGCCCGGCGCGCCCTCGTGGTGGGAGAACTCCACCGAGATGCCCATCGACTCCAGCATGGTGATGGCCTGGCGGCGGAAGTCCATGCCCACGTTCTGCGGGGTGTGGTCGAAGTAGCCCGAGTTGTCGGCCGGGGTCGGGCGCGTGCCGTCCAGCGGCTTGTCCTTCAGGAGGAAGAACTCGATCTCGGGGTGGGTGTAGAAGGTGAAGCCCAGGTCCGAGGTCTTGGCAAGGGCGCGCTTCAGGACGTAGCGCGGGTCGGCGAAGGACGGCGAGCCGTCCGGCATCAGGATGTCGCAGAACATCCGGGCCGTGCCGGGGGCCTCGGCGCGCCAGGGCAGGATCTGGAAGGTGCCGGGGTCGGGCTTGGCGATCATGTCGGACTCGTAGACGCGGGCGAAGCCCTCGATCGCCGAGCCGTCGAAGCCGATGCCCTCGTCGAAGGCCTGCTCCAGCTCGGCGGGCGCCACCGCGACCGACTTCAGGAAGCCGAGCACGTCGGTGAACCACAGACGCACGAAGCGGATGTCGCGCTCCTCGAGCGTACGGAGCACAAATTCCTGCTGCTTGTCCATTTCCACACCCATCCTCGCTGGTCAGGCCGCCTGCTCCCACCGCCTCGAGCACTTCGGGGGGCGCCTGAGCATCCCACCACATGGTTTCGTGCACGTTGCACACCCATACTGCCTGCTCCGCTGTGACACAGGTAACGGGGGAACGGCCGAAAAGCGGCGGTTGTGCGGCGGCCTCCCGGCACCCGCTCGGCCAGGACCGGTACCGACGGGTACCCCGTTCGGCCCACGGCCCCCCTTCTGGCACTACGATCTGCGCCCATGGGGGGCCCACGGCGCACACGCCCGTCCCGGAACCCGCGTCCCATGGCACTGGCGAGTGCCGTGGCGACGCTCCTCGGCGCGCTCTTCCTCTGTCTGGGCGCCGGCGACCCGGCCGAGCGGGCCGAGCACGAGCGGGCGGCCGCGCACGTGACCCAGGGCGACCGGTACGTCCAGTACGCCTGCCCGTACGACCGGGGCGACTGCTCCCTCTTCCCCGCGCTCTCCCCCGCCGTGCTCAGCGCGCCGCCGCTCGACCCGCCGCTGCACGCGGAGGGCCGGCTCCCGCGTCCCGCGGCCTCGGCCGACGACGGCCGGGTGCTCCTCGCCGGCGCACGGCCCCGTGCGCCGGACCTCCACGTCCTTCAAGTCCTGCGGACGTGAGCGGCCGGGCTTTCCGTCACGTTCGTTCCGTTCCGCGACCCCCCGCCTTTTCTCACTTCAGAAGGACGACATCACCATGGCGAACCGTTCCACCACCGCCGACCGCCGCGCCCGGATAGAGGAGATGCGCCGCGCCGAGCTGGCCCGCGAGCGCCGCAACCGCGTCCTGACCATCGGCATCAGCGCCGTCGTCGTGCTCGGCCTCGTCGGCTTCGGCGGCTGGGTGATCAACAAGGAGAACACCAAGCAGGAGCAGCAGGAGGCCGCCGCCAAGGCCCCCATCAAGGACGAGAAGTCCTGGGACGCCAAGAAGCTGACCCGCAACCACGTCCAGACCCCGGTCAAGTACGAGATGAACCCGCCGGTCGGCGGCGACCACAACCCGGTCTGGCAGAACTGCAACGGCGACGTCTACGACAAGCCGGTCAACGACACCAACGCCGTGCACTCCCTGGAGCACGGCGCGGTGTGGGTGACGTACAACAAGAAGGCCGCGGCCGGCGACCTCGACAAGCTCCGGGCCAAGGTCAAGAAGACCCCGTACTCGCTGATGAGCCCGGTCGACAACCAGTCCGGCGCGATCATGCTGAGCGCCTGGGGCAAGCAGGTGACCGTGGACGGCGCGGACGACCCGCGCGTGGACGCCTTCTTCACCAAGTACGTCAACGGCCCGCAGACGCCGGAGCCGGGCGCCGCCTGCACCGGCGGCGTGGGCGCCGACGGCCAGGGCGGCGCCGGGATGGGCCAGTGAGGCTGAACCGGACGCAGTGGGCGTCCGTCACCGCGGTGGCCCTGGCGGTGCTGTTCGCCGGCGGCGCGGTCACCGTCGCCTCCGCGGACCGCGACGAGGCCCCGCGGACGCCCACGGCGGAGTCGGCCGACGCGGGCTTCGCCCGTGACATGGCCGTCCACCACCAGCAGGCCGTGGAGATGTCGTTCATCGTCCGTGACCGGACGAAGGACGAGGAGGTCCGCCGCCTCGCCTACGACATCGCGAACACCCAGGCCAACCAGCGCGGCATGATGCTGGGCTGGCTCGACATGTGGGGCCTGCCGAAGGTGCAGTCCGGCGTGCCGCCGATGACCTGGATGGGCATGGGCGTCGACACCGGCGAGGACGGCGAGCTGATGCCGGGCATGGCGACCCGCGCCGAGATCGAGCAGCTGGGCAAGGCCTCGGGCCGCGAGGCCGAGGTGCTGTACCTGAAGCTGATGACCGAGCACCACAAGGGCGGCATCCACATGGCCCAGGGCTGTGTGGAGCGCTGTGTGCCGGGTGTCGAGCGGGATCTCGCGCAGGGCATGGTGGACGCCCAGGAGTCCGAGATCAAGCTGATGGCGGACATGCTGAAGGCGCGCGGCGCGTAGCCGCCGCGACGGCAGCCGGTACGACGGCCCCCGTGACCTCTGCGGTCGCGGGGGCCGCGTCGTCACCGGAGAATGGGAGCGCTCGGGGACACGGACGTACGACCGCAGTACGACGACGTTCTACGAAAGGTACGCACCCCATGACCACGGCTAGGGACATCATGCACCGGGGGGCCCAGTGGGTCCCGGCACACGAGACGCTCGACCGCGCCGCGCAGATGATGCGCGACCTCGACGTGGGCGCGCTGCCCATCGCCGACGAGAACGAACGGCTCTGCGGCATCCTCACGGACCGCGACATCGTCGTCGGCTGCGTGGCCATGGGCCACGACCCCGCCAGGGTGACGTGCGGTGACATGGCCAAGGGCACCCCGCGCTGGATCGAGGCGGGCGCGGACGTGGGCGCGGTCCTGGAGGAGATGCAGAGCCACCAGATCCGGCGGCTCCCGGTCATCGAGAACAAGCAGCTGGTGGGCATGATCAGCGAGGCCGACCTGGCCCAGCACCTGACGGACGACCAGCTGAAGGCCTTCTGCGAGAGCGTGTACGCCTCCTGACGGTTCCTCGGCTTCCCCGCCCCTCGGCCCCGGCTCCCGCCCTCGGCTCCAGCCGCCGGCTCCCCGCCCCTCAACTCCCGCCCTCGACCCCCTCGCCCGGCTCCCGCGCTCAGCGGCCCGCGTCGAGGACCGCCCGGGCGATCGCGTCCGGGCGGTCCAGCATGACCAGATGGCCCGACGGTCCGGCCGCCTCGTAGCGGGCGCCGAGCCGCCGGGCCAGCGCGCGCTGGCGCCGCTCCCAGCGGGCCGAGCCGTCGGGTGCGGCGAGCACGGTGACCGGCAGTCCCGGCGGCAGCGGGGCCCGTTCACGCAGGGCGAGCAGCTCGGCGGCGACGGCACCGTAGCGGGCGTTCTCGTCGAGGGTGCCGCGCAGCACGCGTGAGGTGCGGTAGACCCGGCGGACCTCGGCGGGCGGGGACGGGTCGGGCCGGCGGTGGGACGAGAGGCGTACGGTCAGGGCGCGGCCGGCGGGCCCCAGCGCGGCCGGGACTCCGGCGGCGCAGAGGGCGGCGCCGAGCGCCCGGGCGAGCGCCGGCGCGGTGCGGGAGGCGCGGGGCCGCTCCTCCACCGAGGAGTCGACGAGCACGAGCGCCGCGGTGCGGGCGGGGTGGAGCCGGGCGAAGGCCTCGGCGTGGAAGCCGGCGATCGAGTGTCCGACGACCGTGACGGGTGCGTGGTGCGGGCCGCCGCGGCCGATCCGGGCCGCCGGGACGTCGAGGACGGCGTCCAGGACGGCGGCGATCCGGTCGGCCTCCGCGGCGGCGGTGCTCGGCGCGGCGGAGGGCTGTGACAGGCCGTGGCCGGGGCGGTCGAAGCGGACGACGGTGCGGTGGGGGGCGAGCAGGGGGACCACCGGGTCCCAGTCGAACCAGCTCATGCCCAGCCCGGCGGCGAGCACGCACACCGGTCCCGCGCCGTCGACGACGACGTGGTGGGCGACGCCTCCGATCCGTACGAACGTGGTGGTCACCGTGGCTCCTCGTCCCTGGTCCTCCTGCCGGCGGCCCGCCCGGCCCCGGCCTCGGCCCCGGCCCCAGCCCCGGCTCCAGCTCCTGCCCCGGCGGCCGCCTCCCTCGCCACCGAGACCGCGAGGACCGCGAGCCACACCGCCACGAGCAGCACCTGGAGGCGCTGTCCGGCGCCGAGCGACCAGGTGCCGCGGCCGGCCTCGAAGGCGGCGACGGCGGCCAGCGTCCAGGCGGTGGCGGCGAACTCCAGGACGACGAGGGCGGGTCCGGTACGGGCGAGCGGCGCCCAGATGCCGTACCGCCGCGCGGCCGCCGTCAGCGCGACCATCGCGGTCAGCGCGCCGAGCATGGCGAGCGTGGAGCTGACGGCGTGCGCGGTGTGGGTGGCGGGCACGAGCCCGGCCGTCTCCCGGGCGGCGCACTCCGGATCGGCGGTGGGCGTGCAGCTGAGCGGCAGCCGCGAGTCGGCGACGGTGGCGGCCCCGAAGACGGCGAGGGCGAGCCAGCCGACGACCGTCCAGGGCCGGCGCGAGCCGGCGGCGGGGCGGTCCGTCCGGCCCGGGCCCGCCGGACGGGACAGGAGGCCTGTGAGGGCTCCGGCGAGGACGAGGAGACCGGCCGTCAGGTCCGTGGCGCGGAACAGCCCGCCGAGCGGCTGGTCGGCGGCCGCGAGTTCGGAGACGTAGGTGCGGACCGGGTCGAGACCGGTCCGCACGACGACTTCGAGGACCCAGGCGGTGTACGCGAGCGCGCCGAGGCCGAGCAGCGCGGCGGCGGCTCGGGTGAGCCTCGCGGCGTTCGGCCTCGCGGCATTCCTGGACACAGTGGGTCGAACGTCAGGGTGAGGCCGCGGGTTCCCGGCGTCCCTCGTCATGGGCCCATGCTCGACGGGCCGGACGAGGTGCGCATGTCGGCGGAAAACAGGGGGAAACCGCCGGGTCCCGCCGGGAAGTGGATCACGAACACATCTCGTTCACAAATCAAGTGGTGACTTCACAAGCGGCTGGCTTACGGTCGTGATCTTCCAGGGGGTGGGGCACTCGTGCCGGCATCCCCGTGCACCTGCCACGAAGGACCGCGCATGACCATGCCCACCCACTCCCCCGACCAGCCCTACGGCCCGCCCGGGATGCCCGGCGTGCCGCAGGCGCCCGCGCAGCCGCCCCGCAACGGGCTCGGCACCACGGCGCTGGTCCTCGGCATCCTGGGCGTGATCTTCGCGATCATCCCGCTCACCTTCTGGCTCGGCGGGATCCTGGGCCTGCTGGCCCTGATATTCGGCATCATCGGCACCGCCCGGGCCGGCAAGGGCCTGGCCACCAACAAGGGCAGCGCCCTCGCCGGCCTGATCCTCGGCGCCCTCTCGATCGTCGCCTCGATCGCGTGGACGATCGCCGTCGCGACCGCGGTGAAGGACGTCGCCGACGAGCTCGACAAGGAGCTCGACCAGAAGGGCGGGACGACCGCCTCCGCCACGCCGGGCGGCGAGGCGACGGGCGAGCCCACCGCCGAGCCGACCGAGCAGGCGCCCAAGGCGCTGAAGTTCGGCGACACCTTCACGTACGAGGACGGGATCAAGGTCACCGTCTCCAAGCCGCGCGCCTACCAGCCGGACGGCTTCGCCGTGAGCCACAAGAAGGGCAACAAGGCCTTCCAGGTGACGGTCACCGTCGTCAACGGCGGCAAGCAGCCGCTGGACGCCGCCGTCGTCCTGCCGGAGGCGACGGACGCCAACGGCGCGGCGGCCGAGATGGTCTTCGACGGCAGCCTCGCGAGCGCGCCGTTCAGCGGCAAGATCCTCCCGGGCAAGCAGGCCAAGTCCGACTTCACCTTCTCGCTCCCGGCGGACGCCGCCGGGGAGATGCAGGTCGAGATGTCCCCGACCGTGCTGGAGCACGACGCGCAGTTCTGGACCGGCCCGACGAAGTGACGCCGGGCGATCCGCCCCGGAGCGGGCGACCCGGGGCGTATCGACCACGGCGGGCCGCGCCGGGCGAGAGCTTCCGCCGTTCGCCACGACATAGCGTCGAATTGACGATAAACTGAGGGCGTGCCTCAACTACGCCTCGCTCTGAATCAGATCGACTCCACGGTCGGCGATCTCGCCGGGAACGCCGAGGCCGTCGTCCACTGGACCCGGCACGCGGCCGGACAGGGTGCGCACCTCGTCGCGTTCCCCGAGATGACACTGACCGGCTATCCCGTCGAGGACCTGGCGCTGCGCCCCTCGTTCGTCGAGGCCTCGCGGGCCGCCCTGCGGGCGCTCGCGCGGCGGCTCGCGGACGAGGGATTCGGCGAGCTGCCCGTGGTCGTCGGCTACCTCGACCGCTCCGACCGCGCGAAGCCGCGGCTCGGGCGGCCCGCCGGGTCGCCCGAGAACGCGGCGGCGGTGCTGCACCGGGGCGAGGTGGTGCTGCGCTTCGCCAAGCACCACCTGCCCAACTACGGCGTCTTCGACGAGTACCGCTACTTCGTCCAGGGCGACACCATGCCCGTGCTGCGCGTCCACGGCGTGGACGTGGCCCTCGCGATCTGCGAGGACCTGTGGCAGGACGGCGGCCGGGTGCCGGCGGCCCGCAGCGCCCGGGCCGGGCTGCTGCTGTCGGTCAACGCCTCTCCGTACGAGCGGAACAAGGACGACACCCGGCTCGAACTGGTCCGCAAGCGGGCCCAGGAGGCCGGCTGCACCACCGCGTACCTGGCGATGACCGGCGGTCAGGACGACCTGGTCTTCGACGGCGACTCGATCGTCGTCGACGCGGCCGGCGAAGTGATCGCCCGCGCCCCGCAGTTCTCCGAGGGCTGCGTGGTGGTCGACCTCGACCTGCCGGCGGCGCTCCCGCTCGCGGAGGCCCCCGCGGACGGCACGGTCGTGGACGACGGGCTGCGCATCGACCGGGTGGTGCTCTCCGAGGAGCCGCTGCCCGCCTACGAGCCCGAGGTGACGGGCGGTTACGCGGAGCGGCTCGACGACGACGAGGAGGTCTACTCGGCCCTGGTCGTCGGCCTGCGCGCGTACGTGAACAAGAACGGCTTCCGCTCGGTGCTCATCGGCCTGTCCGGCGGCATCGACTCGGCCCTGGTCGCCGCGATCGCCTGCGACGCGCTCGGGGCGGCGAACGTGTACGGCGTGTCGATGCCGTCCAGGTACTCCTCGGAGCACTCGCGCGGCGACGCCGCCGAGCTGGCCCGGCGCACCGGGCTGCACTTCCGCACGGTGTCGATCGAGCCGATGTTCGACGCCTACATGGGCGCGGTGGGCCTCACCGGGCTCGCCGAGGAGAACCTCCAGGCGCGGCTGCGCGGCACGCTGCTCATGGCGCTGTCCAACCAGGAGGGACACCTCGTCCTCGCCCCGGGCAACAAGTCCGAGCTGGCGGTGGGCTATTCGACCCTGTACGGGGACGCGGTGGGCGCCTTCGGGCCGATCAAGGACGTCTACAAGACCTGGGTGTTCCGGCTCGCCCGCTGGCGCAACCGGGCCGCCGAGGAGCGCGGCCAGACGCCGCCGATCCCGGAGAACTCCATCGTCAAGCCGCCGAGCGCCGAACTGCGCCCCGGCCAGGTCGACACGGACTCGCTGCCCGACTACGAGCTGCTTGACCGGATGCTCGAACTGTACGTCGACCGTGACCAGGGCAAGGACGAACTGGTGGCGGCCGGCTTCGACCAGGAACTGGTGACCCGGACCCTGCGCATGGTCGACCTGGCGGAGTACAAGCGCCGCCAGTACCCGCCGGGCACGAAGATCTCCGCGAAGGGCTTCGGCAAGGACCGCCGGCTGCCGATCACCAACCGGTGGCGGGAGACGCCCCTGTAGACGGCCGGTGAGGGAGGTCAGAGCCTGACGCGGGCGGCCACCGGAAGGTGGTCGCTCTTCGTCTCCGGCAGCGTCCAGGAGGACAGCGGCTCCACGCCGCGGACCAGGATCTGGTCGATGCGGGCCATCGGGAAGGACGCCGGCCAGCTGAAGCCGAAGCCGTCGCCCGCCGCGCCCTGGGTGGAACGCAGCTGCGAGGTGACCGCGTTGAGCGAGCGGTCGTTCATGGTGCCGTTGAGGTCGCCGAGCAGCACGATCCGCCGGTGCGGGTCGTGGGAGATGGCCTCGCCGAGGGCGTTGGCGCTGTTGTCGCGCTGATTGGCGGTGAAGCCGGCGTTCAGCCTGACCCGTACGGAGGGGAGGTGGGCGACGTAGACCGCCACCTCTCCGGCGGGGGCGGCGACCGTGGCGCGCATGGCACGGGTCCAGCCCATCCGGATGTCGACCGGCCCGGCGTCCCGCAGCGGGTACTTGCTCCACAGGCCGACCGTGCCCTGCACCGAGTGGTAGCGGTAGGTCTCGGCCAGGCCCTGCTCGTAGACCGGCACCATGTCGCCCTTGAGCTCCTCCAGGGCCACCACGTCGGCGCCGGAGGCGGCGATCTGACGGGCCGTGCCCTCGGGGTCGGGGTTGTCGGCGTTCACGTTGTGGGTGACCACGGTGAGGTCGCCGCCGGTCTGCGACTTGTCGACGACCAGCCCGCCGAAGAGGTTGAGCCAGACCACGGCCGGCAGGACGAGGGCGATCAGGGCGGTCGCCGAGCGCCGCAGCACGGCGAGGACGAGCAGCACCGGCACGAACAGGCCGAACCAGGGCAGGAAGGTCTCGGACAGGCTGCCGAGGTTGCCGATCCGGTTGGGGATGTCGGAGTGAAGGCCCATCACCAGGGCGAGCAGCACGGCGCACAGCGCGAGGACGATGCCCCGGCGCCAGATGCCGCGGTCGCCGCGCAGGCGCTCCAGGGCGGTCCGGAACCGTGAGCCGGAGCGCTCGGTTCCCGCTCCGCCGTGCTCGGTCCCCGTCATGTCCACCCGCGTCATCGCCGTCGTCCTCACTGCCTTGCTGCCTTGCTGTGCGACCCGGTGTCGACCCTAGGCCCTGTCGTCACCTTCCCGCCTGCCGCCCTCCGGACGGACGACGGGAAAGTGACGACAGGCCCTGGGCGATCCCGGGCCGGTCGTACTCTTCGAGGGACGACGACCGCGCGTGGCGGGTTCCTGCAGGTGGCGCGGGGCGTACGGCTGTGACAGAACGCGCACATTCGTACGGATCGCCCGCTCCGGCGGTCGCGGCGGTTCAGGCGCGGGGGCGCAGCCCCTCCAGGACGGCGTCCACGATCTCCTCGGGCAGGCCGGGCGACAGAGGGGCGCCTGGGCGGATGACGGTGCGCAGCAACAGGGGGCCGACGAAGAGGTCGTTGACGAGTTCGACGTCCAGGTCGGCCCGGAGCTCGCCGCGCTCCATCCCGCGCCGGATGGCGGCCAGGCCCATGCGGCGGCGGGGCTCGATGACGGTGTGGTGGTAGGCGTCCCACAGCTTGGGATACGACTGCATCTGCGAGAAGACGTTGTGCAGCAGCGCGGAGGTCCGCTTGACGAGGCCGCGCTGCCGCAGCGACTCGAGGAGCCTGACGAGGTCGTCACGGACCGAGGTGCCGGGCAGCACCGGGTCCGGGGGCTCGACCGAGCGCAGGAGCTCGATCAGGAGCTCCTCCTTGCCGGCCCAGCGGCGGTAGATCGTGGCCTTGCCGACGCCGGCGGTGCGGGCGATCTTCTCGATGGACAGCTCGGTGAGCGGCACGCCGCCCTCCAGGAGTCCGACCACCGCGTCGAAGATCGCCTGGTCCGCCGCCTCCCTGCGGGCCCCCCCGCGTCGCGTGTCCCCCGCGCCCGCGCCCGGTCCGGCCTCGGGGCCGGAGCCGGGGCGGGCGGGAGCGGGCGCGGCCGCGCGCGCGGGGTCGGGGCCGGGGCCGGTGGTGACCGCCCGGCCGTTCTCCTGCGACACGTCTTCCGCCTCTCCTTCTGGGCTACCTGGGAACCGATTCTCCCGTGTTCGCGCGGCTGCCCGGGACCGCCGCCGCGGGAGGCCGGCCTTCCGGGGTGCGGCCGGGCAGGAACAGTGCGACGACGACCGCGCCGAGGACGGCGACGGCGGCCGAGCCGACGGCGGTGACGTGCATCGCGTCGAGGAAGGCGTCGTACGCGGGGGCGACCAGGCCGCGGCCGGCCGGGCCCAGCTTGTCGGCGACGGCCAGGGTCGCCTCGATCGACTCGCCCGCCGTCTCGCGCAGGCCCGCCGGGACGGCGCCGAGGTGGCCCTCGATCTCGCCGCGGTAGGTGCTGGAGAGCACGGAGCCGAGGACGGCCACGCCGAGCGCGCCGCCGACCTGCCGGAAGGTGTTGTTGACGGCGGAGCCGGAGCCGGCCTTCTCGCGGGGCAGCGACTGCATCACGGCGACGGTGACGGGCGGCATGATGTGCGCCATGCCCGCGCCCTGGAGGAAGAAGACGGCTTCGAGGACCCATACGGGCGTGCCGGCGTCGAAGAAGGCGAAGGCGGCCAGGCCCACGGCGACGGCGAGCATGCCGACGGTGCAGACGGCCTTCGCACCGAAGCGCTCGACGACCAGCCTGGCCCGCGGCGCGAACACCATCTGGGCGACGGCGAGCGGCAGGATGAGCAGACCGGACTCCAGCGCGCTGTAGCCGCGGACGCTCTGCAGGTAGAAGGCGGAGAAGAAGGTCACGCCCATGAGGGCGAAGAAGACCAGCGCGATGGCGGCGACGGCGGCGGAGAAGGCGGGCTTGCGGAAGTACGAGATGTCGAGCGCCGGGTGGTCGCTGCGCTTCTCGTACAGCACGAAGGCGACCAGGACCGCGAGGCCCGCGAGGGACGGCAGGAGCACGGTGACGTCGGTGAAGCTGGCGAGCTCGCCGCCGCGGATGATGCCGTACACGAGCAGGACCAGGCCGAGGACGGAGAGCAGCACGCCGGGCACGTCGACGCGGCCGGGCCTGGGGTCCCTGGACTCGGGGACCAGCCAGACCATGAGCGCGAGTGCCAGGAGCACGACGGGGACGTTGACCAGGAAGACCGAGCCCCACCAGAAGTGCTCCAGGAGCACGCCGCCGGTGATCGGCCCGATGGCGATGGCGAGACCGACGCCGCCGGCCCAGATGCCGATGGCCTTGGGCTGCTCGTCGCGCTCGAAGACGTTCATCAGGACGGCGAGGGTGGCGGGCATGACGAAGGCGGCGCCGAGGCCCATCACGGCCCGGTAGGCGACGAGCTCGCCGGGGCCGGTGGAGAACGCGGCGAGCGCGGAGCCGATGCCGAAGACGGCGATGCCGAAGAGCAGGACCTTCTTGCGGCCGAGGCGGTCGCCGAGCAGGCCCGAGGTGAAGAGCAGGCCGGCGAAGACGAGCGTGTACGAGTTGATGGCCCACTCCAGCTCGCTCTGGGTGGCGCCGATGCCGACGGGGGCGGGACTGGCGATCGTCTTGACCGCGACGTTGAGGATCGAGTTGTCGAGGACGACGATCAAGAGGCTCAGCATGAGCACGCCGAGGATCGCCCAGCGACGGCTGTGTGACGTTGACATGCTCCCACCCTAGGTCAATTTCGATACGAGACCGTCTCGTATCGAAAAAGCTGACGGACTCTTTACGTTCCGGCCGGCCTCCCGCCGGCGCCCGGAGGCCCCCTCGCCCGGTGTTTCCGCGGTGTGAACAGCGCCACGCCGCTCCGCTGCCCCGCCCCGCTTCCCCGCCCGCCCCGCGAGGTGCCACCATGGATGTGGTCCGGGGACGCCACAGGGCGCCTCGAGATGACAAAAGGAGCCGTTCACCATGACGCTTCAGGCTGCCCAGAAACCGCCCGCCGACAGCAGCAAGGCGCTGTACGGAGGGAAGGGCACCCGCCGCATCACCGTCCACGACATCGCCGCCGCCAAGACCCGCGGCGAGAAGTGGCCCATGCTCACCGCCTACGACGCCATGACCGCCTCCGTCTTCGACGAGGCCGGGATCCCGGTGATCCTCGTCGGCGACTCCATGGGCAACTGTCACCTCGGCTACGACACCACCGTGCCCGTCACGATGGACGAGATGACGCTGCTCTCCGCCGCCGTCGTACGGGGCACCCGGCGCGCCCTCGTCGTCGGCGACCTCCCCTTCGGCTCGTACCAGGAAGGGCCCGTCCAGGCCCTGCGCAACGCCACCCGGCTGGTCAAGGACGCGGGCGTCGGCGCGGTCAAGCTGGAAGGCGGCGAGCGCTCGCTGCCGCAGACCGAGCTGCTCGTCCAGGCCGGCATCCCCGTCATGTCCCACCTCGGCCTGACCCCGCAGTCCGTCAACACCATGGGCTACCGGGTGCAGGGCCGCTCCGACGAGGCCGCCCACAAGCTGCTGCGCGACGCCAAGGCCGCGCAGGACGCGGGCGCCTTCGCCGTGGTCCTGGAGCTCGTCCCGGCCGAGCTGGCCGCCGAGGTCACCCGCTCCCTGCACATCCCCACCATCGGCATCGGCGCCGGTCCCGACACGGACGCCCAGGTCCTCGTCTGGACCGACATGGCCGGTCTGACCGGCGGCAAGGTGCCGCGCTTCACCAAGCAGTACGCCAACCTGCGCGAGACGCTCGGCGACGCCGCCCGCGCCTTCGCGGAGGACGTGACCGGCGGGGCGTTCCCCGCCGAGGAGCACACCTTCCACTGAGACGCGCGGGACACCCGTCCCCCGTCCCGACGGCCGCGGGCCGGGGACGCCCGGCCCGCGCCGACAGCCCACCGACAGCCCCGCCGACATCGCGTCGGCGGGGCTGTCGGCCGCCTGTCGGGGGCTTGTCGGTGGAGGGCTGTTCCATGGTGGACATGACGCGATCACACACCAACGCCGTCGAGGTCCGGGGCCTCGTGAAGCACTTCGGCGAGACCAGGGCGGTCGACGGGATCGACCTGGACGTCCGCGAGGGCACCGTCCTCGGCGTCCTCGGTCCCAACGGCGCCGGCAAGACCACCCTCGTCCGCTGCCTGTCCACCCTCCTCGTCCCGGACGCCGGGACCGCCGTCGTCGCCGGCTACGACGTGGTGCGCCAGCCCCGTCAGCTGCGCCGCACCATCGGCCTCACCGGCCAGTACGCCTCGGTCGACGAGAAGCTGTCCGGCTGGGAGAACCTGTACATGATCGGGCGGCTGCTCGACCTCTCCCGCAAGGACGCCCGCCGCCGCGCCGACGAGATGCTGGAGCGCTTCTCCCTCACCGAGGCCGCCAGGCGCCCGGCGATGAACTACTCCGGCGGCATGCGGCGCCGCCTCGACCTGGCCGCCTCCATGGTCGGGCAGCCCGCGGTGCTCTACCTGGACGAGCCCACCACCGGTCTCGACCCGCGCACCCGCAACGAGGTCTGGGACGAGGTCCAGCGGATGGTCGCCGAGGGCGCGACCGTGCTCCTCACCACCCAGTACATGGAGGAGGCGGAGCAGCTCGCGAGCGAGCTGACCGTCATCGACCGCGGCCGGGTCATCGCCAAGGGCGGTGTCGACGAGCTCAAGGCCCGCGTCGGCGGCCGCACCCTCCAGGTCCGCCCCGCCGACCCGGCCGACCTGTCCGCCATGGCGGCGGCGATCCGCGAGGCCGGCCTCGACGGGATCGGCGGCGCGTCCGTCGTCCCCGACGAGGGCCTGCTGTACGTGCCGATCCTCAGCGACGAGCAGCTGACCGCCGTCGTGGGCCTGTTCGGCGCCCGCGGCTTCGGCATCAGCCACATCGGCACCCATCTGCCCAGCCTCGACGAGGTGTTCCTCGCCATCACCGGCGAGAAGACGAACGTGTCCGACGCGATCCGCGAGGAGGTCGCCGCATGAGCGCCCCCACCCTCTCCAAGTCCCCCGTGGGCGCCTCCGGTGCCACGCCCGCCCGGACGCCCGTCGGCGGCGCCGCCGACGGCCGGATCGGCCTGCGGGCCAACCTCCGCCACATCGGCGCGCTGGTCCGGCGCAACGCGCTCCAGATCAAGCAGGACCCGGAGTCGATGTTCGACGCCGTCCTGATGCCGATCGTCTTCATCCTGCTGTTCGTGTACGTCTTCGGCGGCGCCGTCGCCGGCAAGGGCAACCAGCAGGAGTACGTGAACTACCTGGTGCCCGGCATGATGGCCATGATGGGCATGAACATCGCGATGGCCGTCGGCACCGGCATCAACGACGACTTCAAGAAGGGCGTCATGGACCGGTTCCGGACCATGCCGATCGCCCGTTCCTCGGTCCTCATCGCGAAGATCGTCGTCGAGATCGGCCGCATGCTGGTCGCCACGGCGATCCTGCTGGGCATGGGCTTCCTGCTCGGCCTGGAGATCCGCACCTCCGTGCTCGACCTGGCCGCCGCCATCGGCCTGTCCATGGTCTTCGGCGCCGCCCTGATGTGGATCTTCATCCTGCTCGGCCTCACGCTGAAGACCGCCCAGGCCGTCCAGGGGATGGCGATGCTGGTCCTGATGCCGCTGCAGTTCGGCTCCTCGATCTTCGCGATGCCGACGACGATGCCCGGCTGGCTGCAGACCTTCACCGACTACAACCCGCTGTCCAACCTCGCCGACGCCGCCCGCGCCCTCATCAACGGCGGCCCCGTCGCCCACTCCGTGTGGATGACGCTCGCCTGGGCCGTCGGCATCACCGTGGTCACCGCGCCGCTCGCGGTCGCCAAGTTCCGCAAGAAGACCTGATCCGCCGACGCGGGGGAACGGTACTCGGCGCGCCTCAGATCGCGTCGGCGCGTTCGAGCAGGGCGGCGGCCTCCTCCAGGGAGAGGCCGCCGCCCTCGGCGTACGCGGCCTCGAACACGGTGTCGTCGCCGAGCGCCGCCCGGGTCAGCGCGGTGGCCCGCGCCACGTTCTCCCGCTCGAGCGGAGGCGCCTGGTGAGCGGGCGGCAGCAGTGCCTCGTACGCGCCGAGCAGGACGGCCGCCGTACGGGCCCCGGGGCCTCCGAGTCCGGCCAGTGCCCACGCGGCGCTGACGAGGTGGATCGCCGGCATCGCCGGGGCCACCATCATCGACAGCGCGCCGAGGGACCGTCGGTACGCCCTCCGGGACAGCTCGAACGCCGGGCCGTACTCCTCGTCGAGGTTGTACACCCAGCCCAGGCTGCCGAGCGTGAAGCCCTCGAAGAGGGAGAAGGTCTCCGAGCTGAACTCGTCGAGGAGCCGGTGGAGATGGACCCGCGCCTCGGCGGTGCGGCCGGTCCGGCCGAGCAGCAGCGCGAGGAAGATCCGGGCCGCGAGCATCGGCTCGTGACCGCGGCCGTGCTCGCCCTCGACGACCTCGCGCAGGATGCGCTCCGCCTCGTCCTTCCGGCCGGTCTCGATCAGCATGTCGGCGTAACGGGCGCGCAGCAGCGCCATCTGGGACTGGGCGCCGATCCGCCGCGCGTACTCGATGGCCGCCGCGAAGTCCTCCGCCGCGCCCTGGAACTCGAGCCGCCGCTCCCGGGCCTCGGCCCGCGAGGACAGGGCCTCGGCCGCGCCCCAGGCGTCGTCGAGGCGTACGAAGATCTCCAGGCTCTCCTCGGCGTCGGCGGCCGCGCTCTCGGCCAGGTCGGCCCGGTTGGCGCGCATGTTGGCGCGCAGCTGGAGGGCGTTGCCGAGCTCCCAGTCGTAGCCGTAGCGGCGGCAGGCGGCGACATGGGCGTCCAGGGCCTCGCCCATGCGGCCGGGTTCGGCGATGAGCAGGACGGCGAAGACGCTGAAGGAGCCGGGCAGCCGGCAGGTCTGCGGCAGGCCCGGGGCGTAGACGGAGGTGATCCGCCGCAGCCGCGCGACGCCCTCCGGGGTGGTCCACCGGCCGGTCTGGTGGTCCATGTTGAGCAGCTCGACCAGCCGCACCCCGCGCCGGGCCTCCCAGAGCCGCTCCTCGTCCAGCGGCGGCGGCGCGGCGGTGACCGGCTCGTGCAGCGGGACGACCGCGCCCGCGTCCGGTCCGAACGGGTCGGGCCCGAGCGCGGCGACGGCCTCGGCCCAGTGCAGGGCGTCGGAGCGCAGGTCCCGCATGTTCCAGTACCAGAGCAGCGCGTGGACGAGCAGCAGGGCCTCGTGCTCGTCGCGTGCGGCGACCGCCCGCCGCAGGGCCGTGCGCAGGTTGCCGTACTCGACGGTGAACCGGCCCATGGCGGCGACCTGTCGTCCGGTCCGCAGCTCGGGGTCGGTGAGCCGGGCGAGCTCCCGGTAGTACGTGAGGTGCCGGCGCTCGGTGGCCGCCCGGTCCCCGGCCTCGTCGAGCCGCTCCCCCGCGTACTCGGCGACGGTCTCCAGGAGCCGGTAGCGCATGCCGCCGCCCCCGGGACCACCGTCGGGGGCGGCGACGACGAGCGACTTGTCGACGAGGGACCCGAGGACGTCGAGCACCTCGGGTCCGGCGGGGCCCGCGCCGGGGCCGGCGGGGCCCTGGGCGGGCTCGCCGCAGACGGCCTCGGCGGCCTCCAGGTCGCAGCCGCCCGTGAAGACCGACAGGCGGCGCAGCACCGCGCGTTCGGGCTCGTCGAGGAGGTCCCAGGACCAGTCGACGACCGCGCGCAGGGTCTGCTGGCGCGGCAGGACGGTGCGGGCGCCGGAGGTGAGCAGCCGGAACCGGTCGTCCAGGCGGTCGGCGATCTGGCGGGCCGTCAGCATCCGCAGCCGGGCCGCCGCGAGTTCGATCGCCAGGGGCAGACCGTCGAGACGGCGCACGATCTCGGCCGCCGCCTCCGGGTCCTCCTCCACCTCGAAGCCGGGCCGCACGGCGGCGCCGCGCTCGCCGAGGAGACGGAGGGCGGTCTCCGGCGGCAGCGGTCCCACCGGGCGCAGCACCTCGCCCGGCACGCCCAGCGGCTCCCGGCTCGTCGCGAGCACGGTCACGCCGGGGCAGCGGGCGAGCAGCGTCTCCGCCAGCCCGGCGGCCGCGCCGATCACGTGCTCGCAGTTGTCGAGCAGGAGCAGCATCCGGCGGCCGGCGCAGTGTTCGACGAGCCGGCCCGTGGGCTCCTCGCCGATGCGCAGTTCCTCGGCGCCCGCGCCGCGCAGCACGGTCTCGCGGGCGCCGAGCGCGCCGAGGACGGCCTCGGTGACGGCCTCCGGGTCGGTGACGGGGGCGAGTTCGACGAGCCACACGCCGTCGGGCCATCCCCCGCCGGCGCCGGCCCGCTCGGCGGCCTCCTGCGAGAGCCGGGTCTTGCCGGCGCCGCCGGGCCCGAGGAGCGTGACGAGCCGGCCGGACCGCAGGGCGTCCTGGAGGGCGGAGATGTCGTCCTCGCGACCGACGAAGCTGGTGAGCCGGGCACGCAGGTTCCCCACGAGGGGAGCGGAGCCCGTCGCCGGGCCGGTCGCGGAGCCGGTCACGGAGCCCGGAGGGGCGGCGTGAGGACGAACGGCCGGCGCTGCGCCCGCCAGCAACTCGGCGTGCAGGGCCCGCAGTTCCGGAGACGGGTCCGCGCCGAGCCGCTCGGCCAGCTCGCGCCGCACCGCTTCGTAGGCGGCGAGCGCCTCCGACGGACGGCCCGTGTCCCGCAGGGCGCGGATCCGCAGGGCCTGAAGGGGCTCGTCGAGCGGATGCCCGGCACACAGGGCGTCGAGCTCGGGCAGCACGGCGGCCGCCTCGCCGAGCGCGAGCGCGGCGGCCAGCCTGGCCCGGCGGGCGTCGAGCCGGCGCGCCTCCCAACGGGCGGCCTCGGCCGCGCCGTCGGGCAGATCCGCGAGCGCCGGCCCCTTCCACAGGGCCAGCGCCTCGTCCAGCAGCTCGGCCGCCCGCTTCGGCCGCCCCGCGTCCAGTTCCCGTACGCCCTCGGCCGCGAGCCGTGCGAAGCGGTGCGCGTCGACGTCGTCGGGCGCGGCCGCGAGCCGGTAACCGCCCTCGGTGGACAGCACCCGCTCGTGCCCGAGGGCCCTGCGCAGTCGTCCGACGAGTGCCTGCAGCGCGGCCACCGCGTCGGCGGGCGGCTCGCCGCCCCACACCTCGTCCACGAGCACGCCCACGGGCACCGCCCGGCCGGCCCGCAGCGCGAGGACGGTGAGCAGCGCACGCACCCGCGGCCCGCCGACGGTGACGGTGCCTTCTGACGTGTGAGCCCCAGCGGCCCCGAGGACGGAATAGCGCACGCCCCCATTCTCCGCGAGCCCGCCCGCGCCCGGCGCACGGGCCGCCCGTCCGGGCGCACGGGGCTCCGCGCGGACCGCCGGCGCGGCTGGGGCGAGAGCCGGACCGCCGGTGCGAGTGGCGCGGCCCCTGGCCGCCCGTGCGGGGGGCCGGGGCCGGAACCCCGGAGCCGGGCCGGTACGTTTCCCGCACACGCGGCCGACCGGCCGGCGGACCGCAGCCCCGGGGAGAAGCTCCATGTCCACGACCACCCATCGCCACGACGAGCGGCGGATCAGCCCCGTCTTCCTGGCGATCCTCGCGGTGATGGCCGTCACCGGCTGGGCCGTGTGGACGGACTTCGCCGCGCTGCCCGGGCTCGCGGTGTTCCTCTTCGTGACCGCGGCGTGGATCGTGTCGCTCTGCCTCCACGAGTACGCCCACGCCCGCACCGCCCTGCACAGCGGGGACATCACGATCGGCGCCCGGGGCTATCTGACGCTCAACCCGCTCGCGTACACCCACGCGGTCCTGAGCGTCATCCTGCCGGTGCTCTTCGTGATCCTGGGCGGCATCGGTCTTCCCGGCGGCGCCGTCTTCGTCGACCGCGGCCGGGTGCACGGCCGCTGGAAGCACAGCCTGATCTCGGTGGCCGGGCCGCTCGCGAACGTCCTGTTCGCCGTGGTCTGCACGGCGCCGTTCTGGCTCGGCGCGCTCGACGGCGTGCCGACCGCCTTCCAGTACGCGCTCGCCTTCCTGGCGTTCCTCCAGGTCACGGCGGCGATCCTGAACCTGCTGCCGGTGCCGGGCCTGGACGGCTACGGCGTGATCGAGCCCTGGCTCTCGTACAACGTCAAGCGGCAGATCGAGCCCTACGCGCCGTACGGCTTCTTCGTCGTCATCGCGCTGCTCTTCGTCCCGGCGGTCAACGGCGCCTTCTTCGACGGCGTCGACGCGCTGATGCGGGCCCTGGACGTGCCGGAGCTGTCCCGCGCCTGCGGCTCCGAGATGTACCGCTTCTGGCAGGGCGGGGCGCCGGACGTCTGCGGGGTCGGCTAGGGGGTGTCTCGCCGATCAGGCCGGATCAGGGAGCGGCGTCTGGTGCATGGGGTCTCCCCAGGCCCGCCAGGGCCGAGGGGACGCATCGCAAGGCGCCGGAGTGGCTCGATAGCGGAGCTATCGGGGCGCTTCGGCAACGCGGCGAGGCGCGGTGCCAGGCGTCGCGAGCCCGGCATGATCGGCGAGACACCCCCTAGGCCCTGATCCGGAAGAGCACGCCTAGTCCTGGGTCATGCGGGCGCGCTTGACGTAGAACCACGCCATGTTCGAGGACAGGCCGGCGAACAGGACCCACACCACTCCCAGCCAGCTGCCCTGGGCGAAGGAGACGACGGCGGCCACGACCGCGAGGACGCAGACGGCGAGGGCGTAGAGGGCGAGACGGGGCATGGGGGTCGGCTCCTGTCCGGGTACGGCTGATGGTGCCCGTCCAGTGTCCCCCATGCCCCGCCCCGCGCCGGGGCCGGCCGGGGCGTACGGCTCAGACGTCCGTGACGCGCAGGCCCGCGTGGGCCCTGTAGCGGCGGTTCACCGAGATCAGGTTGGCGACCAGCGACTCGACCTGGTGGGCGTTGCGCAGCCGGCCCGCGAAGACGCCGCGCATGCCCGGGATGCGGCCGGCCAGGGCCTGGACGAGCTCCACGTCGGCGCGGACCTCGCCGAGGACCATCACGTCGGTGTCGATCTCGTCGATCGAGGCGTCCTGGAGGAGGACCGCCGACAGGTGGTGGAAGGCGGCCGTGACCCGCGAGTCCGGGAGCAGCGCGGCGGCCTGCTCGGCGGCCGAGCCCTCCTCCGGCTTGAGCGCGTAGGCGCCCTTCTTGTCGAAGCCGAGCGGGTTGACGCAGTCCACGACGAGCTTGCCCGCGAGCTCCTCGCGCAGCGCCTCCAGCGTCTTGGCGTGGCCGTCCCACGGCACGGCGACGATCACGATGTCGCTGCGCCGCGCGCACTCGGCGTTGTCGGCGCCCTCGACGCCGAGGCCCAGCTCGTCGGCCGCGGCCCGGGCGCGGTCGGCGGCGCGCGAGCCGATGATCACCTTCTGGCCGGCCTTGGCGAGCCGGTAGGCGAGCCCCCGGCCCTGGTCGCCGGTGCCGCCGAGGACGCCGACGACGAGTCCGGAGACGTCGGGCAGGTCCCAGGGGTCCTTCGGGGCCTGCGGTGCAGTCGTGGAGGAAGTCATGGCCTCGACATTACTGGCCGGTCGGCCCGGTGGTCCCCGTCCGGGTGAGTCCGCCGCGAAGGGGCTGCGCGCGGCGGGCCGGGCGGGCAGCATGCGGGGCCATGGACGCCGTACGTGTCGCGCTGCTGCGTGAAGTGCTCGCCGGGACCGAGTGGCCGGCCGCCGCCCGGCGCTTCGCGGGCTCGCTCCGGTCCTCCGTCGTCTCCCACGGCGGCGGGCTGCTGCTCGTCGGCACGGCGGAGTACGAGCCGTGGCACCTGGCCGCGCACCTGGTCGACGAGTCCGCCTGGTCGGGCCGCCCCGAGCTGGCCCCGACCCTGGTGCGGCACCGGGTGCGGGCCGGTGACCCGGCGCACCTGGCCGTCGGGCTCGGGCGGATCGAGTCGGCGGGGCGCGGGGCGACGCTGCTCATGGTGGCGCCGTCCCGGCCGGACGAAGGGCTGCTCGAACGGGTCCACGACGCCCGCCGGGCGGGCGCGACGGTCCTGTCGCTGGACGGTGGCGACGCCGAGCTGCTCGGTCTGGCGCACGAGGCGCTGACGGTGGCGCCGGACGCCGAGGTCGACCTGGACACGGTGCAGCACCTGGTGAGCGCGGCGACCGGCGAGAACTGCCTGCCGCCCGCCCCGCGCGGCCGCCTCCGCTTCCGCGACCGCCTCTCGCGCCTCGCCGACCAGCTGACGGCCCCGCCGCCGGCGCGCTGGTGACGGGTGCGGCCCTCGCCGCCCCGCGTAAATCGGTTGCCGGGGGCGCGGACCGTGCCGAGCATGGCACGTCGTGAAACGCCTCGCCCGCCTCCTCCCCGATCTCGCGCCCTGGCGCTCCTCGGCCGACTTCCGGCTGCTCTGGGTGCAGGGCGCCGTCACGGTCTTCGCCTCGTTCATGGCGCTGGTGGCGCTGCCGCTGCAGATCAAGGAGCTGACCGGCTCGCCGTTCGCGGTCGGTGCCATGGGCGTCGTGGAGCTGGTCCCGCTGGTCGTGTTCGGGCTGTACGGCGGGGCGCTCGCGGACGCCGTCGACCGGCGGAAGGTGATCCTGGCGACGGAGGCGGGCCTCGGCGTGCTCGCCCTGATCCTGTTCGTGAACGCGCTGCTGCCGGAGCCCGTGCTGTGGCCGCTGTACGTCGTCGCGGCCGGTGTCTCCGCGCTCTCCGGCCTCCAGCGGCCCGCGCTCGACTCCCTCCTCTCCCGCATCGTCCCGCACGGGCAGCAGACGGCCGCCGCCGCGCTCAACTCGCTGCGCTGGCAGATCGGCTCCATCGCCGGGCCCTCGCTCGCGGGCCTGGTCGTGGCGTACGCGGGACACTCCGCCGCGTACGCCGTGACCGTCGCGGGCTATCTGGTGTCGGTGCTGCTGTGCCGGCGGCTGTCGCCCGCGCCGCCGGCGCACGACGCCGACAAGCCCTCGCTCCGCGGGATCGTGGAGGGCGCGCGGTACGCGTGGTCGCGGCCGGTGCTGCTGGGGACGTACGCCGTCGACCTGGCGGCGATGTTCTTCGCCTTCCCCAACACGGTCTTCCCGTTCCTCGCGGACGACCTCGACGCGGAATGGTCGCTGGGTCTGATGTACGCGGCCGGGTCGGTGGGCTCGCTGCTCCTCGGGCTCACCAGCGGCTGGACCTCGAAGGTGCGGCGGCACGGCGTCCTGGTGGCGGCGGGGGCGGCCGGCTGGGGGCTCGCGATCGCGGCGGCGGGCTGGTTCGGGAACGTGTGGGCGGTGCTGCTGTGCCTGGCGTTCGCGGGCGCCGGCGACATGCTGAGCGGGCTCGGGCGCTCGACCATCTGGAACCAGACGATCCCGGAGGAGCTGCGGGGCCGCCTGGCGGGCATCGAGGTCCTGTCGTACAGCGTCGGCCCGCAGCTCGGCCAGGTCCGCGCGGGCACGATGGCCGGCTGGACCGGCACCCGGCCGGCGATCTGGTCGGGCGGCGTCGCGTGCGTGGCGTCGGTCGGGCTGCTCTGCCTCGCCCTGCCGAAGCTCCTCGCGTACGACGCCGAGACGGACGAGGACGCGCTGGCCCGAAAGGCCCAGCAGCAGGCGACGGCACCGGAATCGGCGACGCGGACGGCGACGGCCTGACGCTCACGCCTTACGAGCCGTCCTCCCGTCCGGAAGGCCGGCGGGGGTGAGCGCGGTGCGGCTCGTGCGGGAGGTGCGGGAGGTGCGGAGGGTGCGGGAGGTGCTGGAAGTGGTGGTGGCTGAGCGTGGCCACCGCCAGCGTGGTCAGGACGACCACTCCCGCCGTCTCCACGCCGAGCGTGGGCCGCACCAGCTCCGCGTCCGGCGACTCCTCGAAGCCGAACAGGCCCGTGGTGAGGCTGAGGAACAGCGCGCCCAGGGTCCCCGCCGTGAACAGCGCCGTCACGGCGGCCACCGGTCCGAGCCAGCGCGTGGGCGTGACGAGCAGCGCCACGGCGAGGACGCAGCCGAGGACGCCGTTGAAGAGGAACAGCGCGCCGATGGTGGCGAGGTCCCGGTAGCCGGAGTCCCACAGATGCAGGTGGATCGCGGCCATCGCGGCGGTCAGGCCCGCGGCCGTCACCCGCAGGAGCACCGTCGCCACCGCCCTTCTCGTAGCCATGTCGAGCTCCCCGTGGCCGGTTCTCGCGGCCGTCTCTAGTAGCCGGTGCCGGGACTGTCGGTGCCGGGACTCCGGTCCGGCGTGCCGTTCGTGCCGCCGCCCACGGTGATCTCGGTCTTCATCCCCGCGTCCTTGTGGCCGTCGACGGGGCAGTAGACCTCGTAGGTGCCGGACTCCAGGGTCACCTTCAGGGTCGTGGACTCACCGGGGCTGATGGTCGCGCTGCGGTTCTCGCCGCCGGGCCCCTCGAACTCCAGGGCGTGGTCGTGCTGTCCGGTGTTCTTCGCGGTGAAGGTGTAGTCGCCGGGCTCGAAGGTCTGCTGGGAGAAGGCGATGCGGAAGTCGGAGAGCGTGGCGTCGACCTGGGTCGAGGCCGTGGTGTCGGCCGGAGGCGGAGGGGTGGTGGCGCCGCCGTCACCGTCTCCGTCGCCGCCGCATGCGGCGGCCAGCAGGGCGGTGAGGGCGGCGGCCGACATGCCGAGCGCCACGCGGTCGCGGCGGCGGCGTCGAGCGCCGGGGCTGCGCGGGGTGTGGGGAGCCTGCGGGCCGGGTGGGGTACGGGGGCTGGGGCTGGGCGGGGTGCGTGAGTACGTCATGGTTCGGTCCTCCACAAGAGATACGGCGCGGCCGCGGGAACGGATTGCCGCGCACACGCGGCGGACAATGGCCGTAGGCAATCCCCTCGGGGCGACGGAACGTATCCACGGGTATGCGGCGCATGGCCCTTCCCCTCGGAGGCCTGCCCCTCGGGCGGGTGTCCGACGAGGCACTGCTCTCCGGGCTGACGACGGGCGATCCGGAGATCGCGGTCGCGTTCGTGCGCCGTTTCCAGCGCACCGTCTTCGGTGTGGCCGTCGCCGTCGTCCGTGATCCCCAGCTCGCCGAGGACATCGCCCAGCAGACCTTCGAGCGGGCGTGGCGGCACGCCCCGGTGTACGACCCGCGGCGCGGTTCGGTACGGACGTGGCTGACGGCCGTCGCCCACAACCTGGCGGTCGACGCGGCACGGGCGCGACGGGCCAGCCCGGTCCCGCCGGAGGACCTGGACGCGCTCCTCGGCCTGGTGACCGAGACGCCGGAGCGGTGGGCGCTCGCCGACGAGAGCGCGCGGCGGGTGCGGCGGGCGGTGGCGGCGCTGCCGCGGGGTCAGGCCCGGGCGCTGGTGATGGCGGGGATCTACGGGATGACGGCGCGGGAGGTGGCCGCCGTCGAGGGCATTCCGCTGGGCACGGCCAAGACGCGGATCAGGACGGGGATGCTCAGGGTGCGGGCGCTGCTGGAGGAAGGGGAGCCCGGAGAGGGAGTGCGCGAAGCGGGAAGGGGCGGCCGAGGGGAGCGCGAGGAGAGGGAGCCGGACGACGGGGAGGAGGGGAGACGGTGAGCGGCGCGGAGTGCGAGCGGCTGCGGGAGCGGGTCGCGGAGCTGGCGCTCGGGGTCCTGCCGGCCCGGGAGCGGGCCGAGGCGGTGGCCCATCTGGACGGCTGCCCGGACTGCCGGAAGCGGGTCCGGGAGCTGACGGCGGTCGGCGACGGGCTGCTCGGGCTGCTGCCGGAGGCCGAGCCGCCGGTCGGCTTCGAGACCCGGGTGGTGCGGGCCGTGGCGCCGGAGCCCCCGGTGCCGCGGCGGGCGGGGCGCGTCCGTGGGCGGCGGCTGCGGCTCGCGGCGGCGGCCGTCGCCGGCGCGCTGGCCTTCGGCTTCGGCGGCTGGGCGGTCGGAACGGCGGTCCAGGGCGCGCCGGCGGTGGCCGAGCGGACGGACGGAACCCTGCTGCGGGACGCCGCGCTGCTCGCCGAGGGCCGTGAGGTGGGCCGGTTCTACGCCCACGCGGGGGCCGGCGGCGGCTGGGTGTACATGTCGGTCGACCTGGAACGGGCCGCCGGCGGCCCGGTGCGGTGCGTCCTCGTGGCGGCCGACGGGTCGACGACGCCCGTGGGCTCGTTCCCGCTGAAGGGCGGTTACGGCTACTGGGGTGCGCCGGTCTCCGGAGTGGATCCCGGATCGGTGACCGGCGCCCGCCTGCTGGGCCCGGACGGCACCGTCCTCGCCGAGGCCCGCTTCACAGAAACGGCCTAGGGCCTGTGCGGCCCTGATCCCCCGGACAAGTCCTAGCGGCCGAAGCCGTCCCGGTCGCCCGGGTCCTCGTCGCCGACCGGTCCCCCGCCCGCCCTGTCGTGCCAGCGCGGGTCGGTGTCCCACTCCAGGTTCCGCTCCCGGGCGGTCTCCATGGCGTGGGCGGCCTCCTCACGGCTGGTGTAGGGGCCGAAGCGGTTCTTGGCCGGGCACTCGGGGCCCTCCTCGACCTTCTTGTGCTCCAGGCAGTAGTACCACTCGCCCGGCTTGCCCGACGTGCGCTTCTTGAACAGGGCCATGTCGGCTCCTTCCTCCGTCACCATGCTGCCCCAGACGCGGTCGTTAGACTCGCTGACATGTCTGGCCAGTCGCTTCTCGTTCCGGGGGAGCTGTCCCCCCACCGTTCCGTTCCCGGGTCCATCCGCCGCCCCGAGTACGTCGGAAAGCCCGCTCCCACCCCGTACACCGGTCCTGAGGTGCAGGACGCCGAGACGATCGAGCGGATGCGCGTCGCCGGCCGCCTCGCCGCGCAGGCGATGGAGGAGGCCGCCAAGCACATCGCGCCGGGCGTCACCACGGACGAGCTGGACCGGGTCGCCCACGAGTTCCTGTGCGACCACGGCGCCTACCCCTCCACGCTCGGCTACCGCGGCTTCCCGAAGTCGCTGTGCTCGTCCGTCAACGAGGTGATCTGCCACGGCATCCCCGACTCGACCGTCCTGAAGGACGGCGACATCGTGAACCTGGACGTGACCGCGTTCATCGGCGGTGTCCACGGCGACAACAACGCCACGTACCTGTGCGGCGACGTGGACGAGGAGTCCCGGCTGCTCGTCGAGCGGACCCGGGAGTCGCTGAACCGGGCCATCAAGGCGGTCAGGCCGGGCCGCCAGGTCAACGTGATCGGCCGGGTCATCGAGTCGTACGCCAAGCGCTTCGGCTACGGCGTGGTGCGGGACTTCACCGGGCACGGCATCAACTCGTCGTTCCATTCCGGACTGATCATTCCGCACTACGACTCTCCGCACCACACGACGGTGATGCAGCCGGGCATGACGTTCACGATCGAGCCGATGCTGACGCTCGGGACGCACGAGTACGACATGTGGGACGACGGCTGGACCGTGGTGACGAAGGACCGGAAGCGGACCGCGCAGTTCGAGCACACGCTCGTGGTGACGGAGAACGGGGCCGAGATCCTCACGTTGCCCTGACGCCTCCGAGGGGTACGTTTTTACCGACAGGACGTCGGGAACCATTGACTTAGGTATACCTAAGTCGGCACGATCGGCAGTGGTTCCCGACCCCTACGGTCCCGACGGTCCCGGAGGCACGCCTTGGACACGCCCTTCTCGACGCTCATCCGCACCGCCTCGCACGCACAGCACACGGAAGCGGAGTCGTCGTCGTTCATGAGCGACCTCCTCGGCGGACGGCTGGCCGTCGACGCCTACGCCCGCTACACGGAGCAGCTGTGGTTCGTGTACCGGGCGCTCGAGGACGGCGCGGAGACCCTGCGGACCGACCCGGTCGCCGGGCCCTTCATACAGCCGGAGCTGTTCCGCATGGAGGCCCTGGAGCAGGACCTCGCCCACCTGCGCGGGCCCGGCTGGCGCGCCGGCGCGACCGCGCTGCCCGCCACCGAGGCGTATGCGGCGCGGATCGCCGAGTGCGCCCGCGACTGGCCGGCCGGCTACGTGGCGCACCACTACACCCGCTACCTCGGCGACCTCTCGGGCGGCCAGATCATCCGCGACAAGGCCGAGCGCACGTGGGGCTTCACGCGCAAGGGCGACGGCGTGCGGTTCTACGTCTTCGAGGACATCGCCAACCCGGCCGCCTTCAAGCGGGCGTACCGGGAGCTGCTCGACGCGGTGAACGCCGACGACCTGGAGAAGCAGCGGATCGTCGACGAGTGCAAGCGCGCGTTCGACTTCAACGGCGCGGTGTTCCGTCAGCTGTCGGACGAGTTCCCGCTCAGCGCCGCCTGACGCTCACGCACTCACGCACACTCAGACGGTCAGGGTCCGCTCAAGGCGGACCCGGCCGCCGAGTTCGATGATGCCGTCGGGGCCGGGCGCGGTGAGCATCTGCGAGCCCAGGCCCTGGGTGATGTTGAGGGCGCGGCCCAGTTCGGCGGTGAGCAGCAGCGCCGCCGCGCCCGTCGCCTCGTCCTCGTCGATGCCGTCGCCGCGCCCGGGGAAGGCACGCGCCCTGATCCGGCCGGCGGCCTCCTCCTCCCAGGCCCAGGCGTAGATCCACTCCCCGGGCTCCGGCACGTCGAGGGCGTCGACCTCGGCGGCGGAGCCGTACTGGCGCAGCGTGCGCGGCGGCGCCCACTCGGCGCGGGCCTCGATCCAGGTGAACTCCCCGTCCCCGCGCACCCACACCTCCCCGGCCGGCGGACAGACCACCTCCACGTCGAGCAGCCAGGCCGCGCCGACGAGCGGATGCCCGGCGAAGGGCAGGCGCACTCCGGGCGTGTAGATGTCGACGGTCCCGCGCTCGGGGTCGTCGACGAACACGGTCTCGCTGAAGCCGAGCTCCTTCGCGAGCGCCTGCCGGGCCGCCTCGTCGGGGAAGGCGCGCCCGTCGCGCACGACGCCGAGGGCGTTGCCGTACCGGCCGTCGCCCGCGCAGAAGACCCGCAGGACGTCGATGTCAGTGGCGGCGGAGTGGCTCGTCGCGGTCGTGTTCATGGCGGAATTGAAGCATCCAGGCGTCCCATTCGGCGGCTCCACCCGGAATCGGCCAGGTGGGCGTGCTGTCCTCGTCGTACGGGACGGAGGCGAGCGCCTCGGCGTACGACCGGCTCACCGCCCGCCGCGCCGGGCCCTGTCCGGGCCCCAGTTGCGCCAGCCACCGCTCGTAGGCCTCGATGGCGCCGGCTCGGGCGAGGGCGTTGGTCTCCTCGTCCGCGCCATGGGCCAGCACCACCGCCTCGGGGTCCCGGCCCTCCGCGAGGGCCGCCACCGCGCGGTCGTGTCCGTCCAGGATCAGCCAGCCGTCGAACTCGGGGAGCCACCACAGCAGTACGGGCGGCAGGACGCCCTCGCGGGCCTGGCGGCGGTACGCCTTGACGCGCGGGCTGTCGGGAGCGGAGAGCGGGCGCAGCGGCAGGACGCCGTTCCAGCCGTCACGGTCCCAGTCGAGGTGGACGGTCGGCCAGGCACGGACGAGGTCGGTGTGCCAGACGTACGGCGGGAAACCGGACCGCCGGGTGAGGAGCAGGCGGCCGGCGTGGAGGGGGCCGCGGTCGGAGGCCGACAGTTCCCCCGCGATGCGGTGCAGCCAGTCGGAACGGTGCCGGGCCTCGTCGGCGCGCAGGGGCGACACCGGCGAGCGGTAGCCGTGGCGGCGGTGGACGGTGACGCCGTGGCGGTCCGCGTCGAGGCGGGCGAGGAGGACGGGACGGCCGTTCTGGCGGAGCAGTGTCCGACGGTCCGCGGCCGTCTCCAGGCGGAGGGCCGGGACCCGGTCCGGGTGACCGGTCAGGACGAGGGCCAGGGGAAGGTTCTCGCGGCGCACGGCCCGCACGCTAGCGCGGTGGACGGCGGGGGCACAACACCCGTTCCCGGGGGCGGTCCCACCCCAACCCACCCCTACACCAACAAAACCTGGACAACTCCCCCCACTTGGCAAAGCCCTTACCCAACCCCGCAACCCCCCCGAGTCCCCCCT
>NZ_JBHXFE010000038.1:0-21013 GCF_042722475.1 Streptomyces sp. NPDC127092 | reverse complement strand
GGAGGGGAGAGTCTGTAGGGGCCCAGCTCCCGAGCTTGAGTGGGGGGGGGGGGGGTGCCGCCCTCTTGTTTTGGGGGTGCGTCCCCCCCGACACCTACCCGTACGTAACCAAAATCGGGACAATTCCCCCCGCTTGACGAAGCCTTGACCGAGCCATGAAACCCCCATGAGTCCGCTGTGACCGCGCCGTGTCCGGTCCGCCGGACCTGAGAGCTGAATCACTGGACGGGCGGGTATGGCTGAGGTAAGCCTCGGTTAAGTTAGGTCCGCCTCACCACCGTCCCCCGTCCTTCCGTCCCCGAGTGGAGCCCCCATGCGAGCCGTCCGTCTCTCCGTCGTCACCGCCGCCGCGACCGCGGCGACCCTGGCCGCCGTCACGGGCTGCGCGCAGAAAAGCGACGACGCCAAGGGCGACGACGGTGCGATCACCGTGGTCGCCAAGGACGACTCCTGCGAGGTCTCCAAGAAGGACTTCCCGGCCGGTCACCTCAAGCTGAACGTGGAGAACCGCGGCAGCAAGGTCACCGAGGTCTACGTCCTCTACCCGGACGACCGCATCGTCACCGAGCGCGAGAACATCGGCCCCGGCACCAAGGCCACCATCACCGCCGAGATCAAGGCCGGCGACTACGAGATCGCCTGCAAGCCCGGCATGAAGGGCGACGGCATCCGCCAGCAGGTCAAGGCCACCGGCGCCGGCGCCGGCACCGCCAAGCGCTCCCCCGAGATGGACGCCGCGGTCGCCGCCTACCGCCAGTACGTGCAGGCGCAGGCCGACGAGACGCTGCCCAAGGTGAAGAAGTTCACCGACGCCGTCCGCGCCGGCGACGTCGAGGCCGCCAAGGCGGCCTACGCCGACTCCCGCATCGGCTGGGAGCGCACCGAGCCGGTCGCCGAGTCCTTCGGCGACATCGACCCGAAGGTCGACGTCCGCGAGGACGGCCTGGAGGCCGGCCAGGACCCGGCGAAGGACTGGACCGGCTGGCACCGCCTGGAGAAGGCGCTGTGGCAGGACAAGAAGATCGGCGACCGCGAGAAGCAGCTCGCCGACCTCCTCGACAAGGACCTCGCGGACTGGGTGAAGCGGGTCGGCAAGGCCGACATCACCCCGACCTCGATGGCCAACGGCGCCAAGGAGCTCCTGGACGAGGTCGCCTCCGGCAAGGTCACCGGCGAGGAGGAGCGTTACTCCCACACCGACCTGGTCGACTTCAAGGCCAACGTCGAGGGCGCCCAGAAGGCCTTCGAGCTGCTGAAGCCGGTCGCCCAGAAGAACGACCCGAAGCTGGTCGCCGAGCTCGACAAGCAGTTCGCCGCCCTGAACACGCTGCTCGACAAGTACCGCACGGACAAGGCGAGCTACGTCTTCACCTCGTACGACAAGGTCTCCAAGGAGCAGCGCAAGGAGCTCTCGGACGGCGTGAACGCGCTGGGCGAGCCGCTCTCCAAGCTCGCCGCCGCGGTCGTGAAGTAAGGGGGACACAGCGATGACCGAGCACACCGAGGGCGCCGCGGGCGCCGAGAACGCGGAAGGCGCCGGGAGCCCCGGCGCCTCCGGGCAGCAGGGCGCCGGCGCGCCCTCCCGCCGCAGCGTCATCGGCTGGGGCGGGGCCGGCCTCGCGCTCGGCGCCGCCGCGGCGGGCGGCGCCGTGGTCCTGGCCCAGGGCCGTACGGACGACACCGCCCCGGTCGCCGACTTCGGCGGCGCCGTCCCCTTCCACGGCGTGCACCAGGCCGGCATCGCCACCCCGGTCCAGGACCGGCTGCACTTCGCGGCCTTCGACGTGAAGACGAAGGACCGCGACGAGCTGATCCAGCTCCTGAAGGACTGGACCCGGGCCGCCGAGCGCATGACGGCGGGTCACGAGGTCGGCGAGGGCGCCTACGGCGGTCTGCCGGAGGCTCCGCCGGACGACACCGGCGAGGCGCTCGGTCTCAAGCCCTCCCGGCTGACCCTCACCATCGGCTTCGGCCCCTCGCTCTTCGACGACCGCTTCGGCCTGCGGGACCGGCGGCCCGAGGCGCTGGTCGACCTGCCGAAGTTCCCCGGCGACAACCTCGACAAGGCCCGCAGCAACGGCGACATCTGCATCCAGGCCTGCGCGGACGACCCGCAGGTCGCCGTGCACGCCATCCGCAACCTGGCCCGGATCGGCTTCGGCAAGGTCGCGGTGCGCTGGTCGCAGCTCGGCTTCGGCAAGACCTCCTCGACCACCCCGGAAGCGCAGACCCCGCGCAACCTGTTCGGCTTCAAGGACGGCACCCGCAACATCGCGGGCACCGACACCGCGCGCCTGGACAAGCACGTCTGGGTGTCCGGGAAGGCCGCCCAGGGCCCGGCGGCCTGGATGGACGGCGGCTCGTACCTGGTGGCGCGCCGGATCCGGATGAACGTCGAGATCTGGGACCGCACTCCGCTCCAGGAGCAGGAGGACATCTTCGGCCGCGACAAGAAGGAAGGCGCGCCCGTCGGCAAGGCCAGGGAGCACGACGAGCCGTTCCTGAAGGCGATGAAGCCGGAGGCGCACGTACGGCTCGCGCACCCGGACTCCAACAACGGCGCGACGATCCTGCGCCGCGGCTACTCCTTCACGGACGGCACCGACGGTCTCGGCCGCCTGGAGACGGGCCTGTTCTTCCTCGCGTACCAGAAGGACGTCCGCACCGGCTTCATCCCGGTGCAGACCTCCCTGGCGCGGGCCGACGTCCTCAACGAGTACATCCAGCACGTGGGTTCGGCGATGTTCGCGATCCCGCCGGGCGTCCGCGACAAGGACGACTGGTGGGGCCGGGCGCTGTTCGCGTGATCCAAGAAGGAGTCCGACGTGTTCGGGAACTATCTGATCGGCCTGCGTGAGGGCCTCGAGGCCAGCCTCGTCGTCTGCATCCTCATCGCCTACCTGGTGAAGACGGAGCGCCGCGACGCCCTGAAGCCGATCTGGATCGGCATCGGCGTCGCCGTCGGGCTCGCGCTGGCCTTCGGCGCCGGCCTGGAGTTCGGCTCGCAGGAGCTGACCTTCGAGGCGCAGGAGCTGCTCGGCGGCTCGCTGTCGATCCTCGCCGTGGTGCTCGTGACCTGGATGGTCTTCTGGATGCGGCGCACCGCGCGGCACCTGAGGGCCGAACTGCACGGCAGGCTGGACGCCGCGCTGCGGATGGGCACGGGTGCGCTGGTCGCGACCGCGTTCCTGGCGGTGGGCCGCGAGGGCCTGGAGACGGCGCTGTTCGTGTGGGCGTCGGTGCGGGCGGCTTCGTCGAGCGGCGCCGACGGCACGTACGCGCCGCTGGCCGGCGTGGTGCTCGGGCTGCTCACGGCGGTGTTCCTGGGCTGGCTGTTCTACCGGGGCGCGCTGAGGATCAACCTGGCGAGGTTCTTCACCTGGACCGGCGGCATGCTGGTCGTGGTGGCCGCCGGCGTCCTCGCGTACGGCGTGCACGACCTCCAGGAGGCGCGCTTCCTGGGCGGTCTGGGGAACAAGGCCTTCGACGTCTCCGCGACGATCCCGCCGGACAGCTGGTACGGCACGCTGCTCAAGGGCGTGTTCAACTTCCAGCCCGATCCGACGGTCGTTCAGGTCACGGTGTGGGCGCTCTATCTGATCCCCACGCTCGCCCTCTTCCTGGCCCCGGTAGGGTCGGGTCCGTCCAGGCGGGTGGAGAAGCAGAAGGCGACCGAGACCGATGAGAAGGCTGAGGCGAACCGGGCCGAGGCGGCAGGCTGACACGCTCCTCGCGGCGGTCACGGCGTCCGTCCTCGCGCTGGGCGCGAGCGGGTGCGTGACCGTGCACGGCGAGCGGGAGCTGATCCCTGCGGCGAGCGAGGCCGAGGCCGCCCAGGCCGTCAGGGACTTCACGGACGCCTACAACAAGGCCGACAAGGCCTACGACCCGGCCCTGGACGCGGGCCGGGTCACCGGTCCGCTCGGGGAGATCAACCAGGCGGGTCTGCGGTCGCGTCAGAAGCTCAGCCCGCAGGGCAACAAGGACCACTCGCCGCTGGAGCTCACCGACGCGAGGTTCGTCATACCGCGCAAGGCGGGCTGGCCGCGCTGGTTCGTCGCCGACACCGACTCCAACCGCGACACCGACAAGGCCGCCGGCGACACCCGCTGGCTGCTCGTCTTCGTGCGCGGCAGCGCCTCCCAGTCGTGGGAGGTGGCCTATCTGTCGATCCTGACGCCGGACGAGATCCCCGCGTTCAAGAAGGAGGCCGGGTACGCGGTCCCGGTCGCCGCCGACAGCGCCGCCGTGGCGGTCCCGCCGGGGCAGCTGGGCGAGCGCTACGTGTCCTTCCTGAAGGACGGGCAGGAGGGGCCGTTCGCGCCCGGCCCGCACACCACCGGCTGGCGCGACGACCGCAAGAAGGCGGGCACCCGGCCGGGCCTCGCCACCCAGTACGTCGACCAGGCCGAGAACCGCGGTGACTTCGCCCCGCTCGCCCTGGCGACGGAGGACGGCGGCGCCCTGGTCTTCTTCGCCACCCGCTACTTCGAACGCCAGACCGCCGCGCCCGGCTACCGCCCGAAGGTCGGCCCGGAGGTGCGGGCGCTGATGACCGGCGAGATCAAGAACACGGTCACCAAGCGCTGGGTCTCCAGCCAGTCCGCCCTGGTGAGGCCGACGGGCACGACGGCCGCCGCCGTCGAGGTCCTGGCCCGCCTCCAGGGAGTGACGGCGGCGGAGGGCTCGTAACCGGGCGAGCGGGTCCGCGGCTCGCCCCGGCCCGGGCGCAGGCCCGGGCTCAGACCCGACGGCTCGCCCGGGCTCAGGCCCGGGCCCGACGGCTCGGCTTCAGCGGCTCAGGGGCCAGGCGGGCTCGTGCACGCCGTGGGCGCCCTGCTCGGCCTGGGCGGCCGCGTGCCGGGCGCAGGCGTCGGTGAGGGCTTCCAGGAGGTTCAGCGGCTCGGGCAGGGCGTGCTCGGGGCCGCGGAGCCAGGACAGCCCGGGCTGGCTGCCCTCGTCGCCGGGGAGCCGGGACGGCGGCACGAGGACGTACGAGCCACGGCAGTGCCAGCGCAGGCCGGGATGCTCGTCCATGGTCTCCGGATGGCAGTCCAGCTCGCACGGCCACCACTCGTCCTCGTCCTCGGGCGTGCCGCGGGTGGCGGTGAAGAAGAGCATGCGGCCCTCGTCGGGCCGGTCCTCCGCGGCGCCGGAGACGGCGACGGGCCCGACCTCGACGCCCTCGGCGAGCAGCCGCTCCAGGGCGGCGCGGCCGGCGGGAAGGGGCACGTCGAGCACGTCGTGGACCATGCCGGTGGCGGTGATGAAGTTCGCCTCGGGCTGGTTGCGGGCCCAGCGCTCGATCTGGGCGCGGTCGGTGGTCGACTGGGTCTGCCAGGCGAAGGAGACCGGGTGGCGGGCCGGCGTGGGACAGCCGATCCGCTCGCAGGAACAGCGGTAGCCGACGGGGTACGCGGCGGGGGCGATGGGCATCCCCGCGGCGGCGACGGCCAGGAGGGACTTCTCGCGGTCGTTCTCGATGTCGGCCGCGCTCCGCCTGGGGCGCCTGCGCAGCCACTGCGCGAGTCTGCTCTCCGTGCCGCGGTAGCGGCCGATGCCGTCGCCCATCTATCCCCTCACCTCATGCTCGCCCGTTCGGTCCTACGGGCTCTCCATGGTCCCACCATCCTGCGCCCCGGGTGACCGGAGTCGGGAACCGGGGGTCTCACTTCTTCGCGGACAGGCCGCGCAGGGCGAGATCGACGAGGGCGTCGGCGTAGGCGTGGGTGAGCGGCAGGGTGCGGTGGAGCCAGCGGTGGTGGAGGGGGCCGACGAGGAGTTCCAGGGCGATCCGCGGGTCGGCGTCGGGGTCGGCCTGTCCGGCGGCCTGGGCGGCCTCGATGCGCCGCACGTAGGCCTGGAGCTGGGGTTCGAGCAGCTTGGCGGTGAACTCGGCGCCGAGCGCCGGGTCGACGACGCCCTCGGCGGCGAGCGCGCGGGCGGGCCGGTCGAAGAGCGGGTTGTTGAGCTCGTCGACGGTGGCGCGGAGCACCAGCCTGAGGTCGGCGGCGAGGTCGCCGGTGTCGGGGATCTCACTCCCGGCGTCGTCTCCCAGTGCCTCGCCCGCCTGGTCGGCGAGGTCGAGGAAGGCCTCCATGAGGACGGTGGCCTTGGAGTTGGCGGGCCACCAGCGGTAGATGGTCTGCTTGCCGACGCCGGCGCGGGCGGCGATGCCCTCGACGGTGGTCTTCGCGTAGCCCTGCTCGGAGACGAGGCCGAGGGCGGCGGCGTAGATGGCGCGGCGGGAACGCTCGCTGCGCCGCGAGGGGTCGGGCGCCTTGGTGTCGGACATGCGTCCACGCTACCAGTCAGCGAGACGCCCCGTCTCGCCACCCGTACGGTCGCCCGCTCTTCATCCGAACCACCCGAACGGTCCACTGCGCACCGACCCCGGAAAGCGGACCATGGGCTCACGATCGGCGTCGACGACCGGTCCGCCGACGAGCTCGAGTCCACAGACCGTAGAGGAGCCCTCTTTGCGCACCACTCCGCGTGAGCCCTCGCCCCGCCGTTATCTCATGTGCCCACCCACGCACTTCGAGGTGACGTACTCCATCAACCCCTGGATGGACCCCACGAAACCGGTCGACCTGCCGCTCGCGCTCGCGCAGTGGGAGGACCTGCGCGACCGCTACCGCGCGCTCGGCCACACCGTCGAGCTGCTCGACGCCCTTCCCGGGCTGCCCGACATGGTGTACGCCGCGAACGGCGCGACGGTGGTCGGCGGCCGGGTGTTCGGCGCGAGGTTCGCCTACCCGGAGCGGTCCGCCGAGGCCGCGGCGCACCTGGACTGGTTCCGCAGGAACGGTTACGCGGACGCGGACGTACGGGTTCCCGAGCACGTCAACGAGGGCGAGGGCGACTTCGCCGTGACCGCCTCCTGGATCCTGGCCGGCCAGGGCTTCCGCTCCAGCCCGCTGTCGCACCACGAGGCCCAGGAGTTCTTCGGCCGGCCGGTGATCGGCCTGGAGCTGGTGGACCCGCGCTACTACCACCTGGACACCGCGCTGTGCGTCCTGGACGACGTCCGCGACGAGATCATGTACTTCCCGGACGCCTTCTCGCCGGGCAGCCGCGCCGTCCTGAAGCGGCTGTTCCCCGACGCCCTGCTCGTCTCGGCCGGGGATGCCGCCGTTCTCGGTCTGAACGCGGTGAGCGACGGCCGGCACGTGCTGCTGCCGCAGGCGGCCGTGGACCTCTTCGAGCCGCTGCGGGCGCGCGGCTTCGAGCCGATCGGCATGGACCTGGGCGAGCTGCTCAAGGGCGGCGGCAGCGTGAAGTGCTGCACCCAGGAGCTGCGGGCCTAGGAGGCGGGGAACCCCCTAGTTCTCCTCTTCGGCAGGGGGCCAGGGGGCGCCCCACTCGGCGTCCCTGGCCTCCTTGTAGAGCGCGCCGTGCCGCTTGGTGACCGTCTCACGGGCCAGGCCGTCCGGCCCGCACAGGTCGAGCAGCACCTGGCCCTTGCGGATCTGCGGCCTGCGGGTGATCCGGGCCGCGGCGGGGGTCACGGGGAAGCGGGCGGCGGCCACGTACGCGTACTTCTCGTCCTCGTACGGCAGCGAGCCGCCCTTCACCTGCCGGTGCAGCGAGGAGCGGCTGACCCGGGCCGCGAAGTGGCACCAGTCGGTGCCCGGCACGATCGGGCAGGCGCCGCTGTGCGGGCAGGGCGCGGCGACGGTGAAGCCCGCCTCGACGAGGAGGGTGCGGGCGGCGATGATCCGTTCGTAGCCGTCGGGCGTGCCCGGCTCGACGATCACGACGGCCCGTGCCGCGCGCGCGGCCTCGGTGACGAGGGCCGTGCGGTCGGCCTCGGTGAGCTCGTTGAGGACGTAGGAGACGGTCACCAGGTCGGTGTCGGCGAGCTTCAGCGCCCCGCCGATCCGCTCCCGGCGCCACTCGGCCTCGAAGACGCCGCGGGCGAGCTCGGCACCGATCGCCAGGGCCGGCTCGGCCCAGTCCAGGACGGTGGTGCGGGCGGCGCCCTCCCAGGCCTCCGCGACCGCCCAGCTCGCCGCCCCGGTGCCGCCGCCGACGTCGGTGTGCGTGGCGGGCGTCCAGTCGGGCGCGGCGTCCGCGAGGGCGTACACCGCGGACCGTACCGCCTCGAAGGTGGCCGGCATCCGGTACGCGGCGTAGGCGGCGACGTCGGACCGGTCGCGCAGCACGGGCGCGTCGGTCGGGGTGGCCCCCCGGTAGTTCGCGATCAGCCGCTCGACGGCCTGCGCGGCCTGCCGCGGCGGCAGCCCGTCGAGGACCGCGCCGAGCGCGCTGCGCAGGGTGACGGCGGAGGGGAGGGAGGCGTTCACCTCGACATTCTAGTGTTCGGCGCCGGCGGGCCCTCCGGACGTCCCGGTGCGCCAGGGGCGGCACATCAGCAGGAAGCAGCCGAGGGCGGCGACCGCGCAGCTCACCTGGACGACGGCCATCGGGACGGCCGTCGTCTCGCCGGCGATGCCGACGAGCGGGGAGGCGACGGCGCCGATGAGGAAGGAGGAGGTGCCGAGCAGGGCGGAGGCGGATCCCGCCGCGTGCGGGGTGCGCATCAGGGCCTGGGCGTTGGTGTTGGGCATCGCGAGGCCCATCGCCGACATCAGGACGAAGAGCCCGGCGGCCACGGCGGGCAGCCCGGGGTCGCCGAGGACGCCGCTGGTCATGACGAGCAGCGCGATCGCGGCGAGGAGGATGGTGCCGAAGCCCCAGCCGAGCGCCTTGTCGAGGCTGACCCGGCCGACGAGCAGCTTGCCGTTGATCTGGCCGACGGCCACGAGACCGATCGAGTTGAGCCCGAAGAGCAGGCTGAAGGTCTGCGGGGAGGCGCCGTAGATCTCCTGGACCACGAACGGCGAGGCGGAGATGTAGGCGAAGAGCACGGCGAAGGCGAGGCCGCCGGCCAGCATGTAGCCGGTGAAGACCCGGTCGGCGAGCAGTCCGCGCATGGTGCGCAGCGCCTCGCCGACGCCGCCCGCGTGCCGCCGCTCCGGCGGCAGGGTCTCGTGGAGGAAGCGCCAGACGACCAGGGTGAGGACGACGCCGACGGCGGTGAGGACGTGGAAGACGCCGCGCCAGTCGGTGATCCGCAGGATCTGGCCGCCGATGAGCGGCGCGACGATCGGCGCGACGCCGGAGATGAGCATCAGGGTCGAGAAGAACCGGGCCATGTCGACGCCGTCGTACAGGTCGCGGACGACGGCCCGGGCGATCACGATGCCGGCCGCGCCCGCGAGGCCCTGGGCCAGCCGGAAGCCGATGAGCAGCCCGGCGGACGGGGCGAAGGCGCAGACGGCGGTGGCGAGGACGTACACGATCATGCCGACGAGCAGCGGCCGCCGCCGGCCCCACTTGTCGCTCATGGGGCCGACGACGAGCTGGCCGAGCGCCATGCCGGCGAGGCACGCGGTCAGGGTGAGCTGGACGGTGGCGGCGGGTGCGCGCAGCGACTCCGTGACCTCCGGCAGGGCCGGCAGGTACATGTCCATGGAGAGCGGGGGGAGCGCGGTGAGCCCGCCGAGGACGAGGGTGACGAGGAGCCCGGCCCGCCGGGCGGCGGCGGTCGACGGGGCGGGTGTGACTGATGTGGCCGGTGGAGCCGGTGTGGCCGCCGCCGTGGTCGGTATGTGACTGCTGCTGTCCTTGGCGGTGGCCCGGCCGCTCTCCGGCATCGACTGCTCCGTTTCGTTGGATCCCTCCGCAAGGTTACGCGTGTCAGGCCGGGGTCAGTCCCGGGTTGCCGGCCTCCGTGACGAAGGACGCGGCGGTCGTGACGGGTGCGCCGGGAGTGGTGACGGCGGACACCGTACGGAAGTCGACGCGGGCGCTGTCGAGGCCGAGCGTGACCTTCGCGTAGCCCCGGCGCCCGTTGTAGAACCGCATGTGCGGGTTGGCCTGCATCAGGGTGGCGTGGTTGGCGGGGCGGTCGGCGCCGTTGCGGCCGCTGGATATGGACGTCGTGACGATCTCGGTGCCGACGGTGCGGGAGGACGGGTCGCCGAAGTCGTCCTTGATGTCCATGGCGAAGGCGACGTGGACGTCACCGGTGAGGACCAGCAGGTTCTCGACGCCGGCCGCGGCGGCGCCGTCGAGGACTCTCCGCCGCGAGGCCCGGTAACCGTCCCACGCGTCCATGGACAGCTTGTACGCGGCGGTCGCCAGGTTGCGCCGCTCGGAGAACATGACCTGCTGCGGGAGGACGTTCCACCGGGTGCGCGAGGCGCGCCAGCCGTCGACGAGCCAGCGTTCCTGGGTGGCGCCGGTGAGGGTGCGCGAGGGGTCGTCGATCAGCGGGCCGGGGAGCTGCCAGCCGTCGCCGTAGACCTGGTCGGAGCGGTACTGGCGGGTGTCGAGGATGTCGAACTGGGCGAGCCGCCCGAACGTCAGCCGCCGGTACAGCTTCATGTCCGGACCCTGCGGGCGCTGGGGCCGGCGCAGCGGCTGGTTCTCCCAGTAGGCGCGGTAGGCGGCGGCGCGGCGGATCAGGAACTCCTCCGGCGACTGGTCGTTCTGCGGGATGCCGGCGGCGTAGTTGTCCTCGGCCTCGTGGTCGTCCCAGGTGACGACGAAGGGGTGGGCGGCGTGGACGGCCATCAGGTCGGGGTCGGACTTGTAGAGGGCGTAGCGCAGCCGGTAGTCGTCGAGGGTGACCGTCTCGTGGTTGAAGACGTCGGGGAGGGTGCCGGCCTTGTAGGCGCGGTCGGCGGCGGTCGACGGCACCGGGTACTCGTAGATGTAGTCGCCGAGGTGGAAGACGACGTCGAGGTCCTCCTGGGCGAGGTGCCGGTGGGCGGTGAAGTAGCCGTCCGGGTACGCCTGGCAGGACACCGCGGCGAGCTTCACGGAGGTGTTGCGGGCGGCGGGCGCGGGGGCGGTGCGGGTGCGGCCGACGGGGCTGGTCCAGGAGCCGGCGCGGAAGCGGTAGAAGTAGTCGGTGCCCGGGGCGAGGTGCTCGACCTCGACGTGCACGGTGTGGTTGAACTCGGGGTGGGCGGTGGCGGTGCCGCGCCGGAGGCCGCGGGTGAAGCGCTCGTCCTTGGCGAGCTCCCAGGCGACGTCGACGCGGGTGCCGGTGGGCAGGCCGCCGCCGGTCTCGTACGGGCGGGGGGCGAGCCGGGTCCACAGCAGGACGGAGCCGGGCAGCGGGTCGCCCGACGCCACGCCGAGGGTGAAGGGGTCGGCGGTGATCCGGCGGGCGTCGAGCTCGGCCGCGGCGGCCGTGCCGGCGGCCGGGAGGCCGACGGCGAAGGCGAGTGCGGCGGCGGTCCCGGTGGTGGTGAGGAAGCGGCGGCGCCCGAAGTGGCGGGCCGCGGATCGCAGTTCGTCGGCATAGGCGGGTGCGGCGGTCATGGTCCCCTCCCCTGACGGATGTTGTGCTTCCGATTGCAGGGGGGCGGGACGACTTCACGTTGTCGGGTACAGAACATCCACGTGTCGGACGGATGAGTTCGTGGCGCCCGTGTCTGCCGTACGCTGCGCGCCCATGAGCATCGCAGTGGTGACGGGAGCGGGTTCGGGCATCGGCCGGAGCGTGGCGCGGGCCCTCGCGGCGGCGGGCTGGTCGGTGGCGCTCGCGGGCCGCCGGGCGGAAGCGCTGGAGGAGACGGCCGCGGCCATGCCGGCCGAGCGTGCCCTGTGCGTGCCGACGGACGTGACGTCGGCGGAGCAGGTGGCGTCCCTCTTCGAGACGGTACGGGCCCGATGGGGCCGGGTGGACCTGCTCTTCAACAACGCGGGCACGTTCGCGGGCGGCGGGGTGCCGGTGGAGGAGCTGGACCCGGAGACCTGGCGGTCGGTGGTGGACGTCAACCTGACGGGCGCGTTCCTGTGCGCGCAGGCGGCGTTCCGCGCGATGAAGGAGCAGTCACCGCAGGGCGGCCGGATCATCAACAACGGCTCGATCTCGGCGCACGTGCCGCGCCCGCACTCGATCGCGTACACGGCGACGAAGCACGCGATGACGGGCCTGACGAAGTCCCTGTCGCTCGACGGCCGTCCGTACCGGATCGCGTGCGGTCAGATCGACATCGGCAACGCGGCGACGGAGATGACGGCGCGGATGCAGACCGGCATCCTCCAGGCCAACGGTCAGCTGGCGGTGGAGCCGGTGATGGACGCGGCGGACGTGGCGGCGACGGTGGTGCACATGGCGGCCCTGCCGCTGGAGGCGAACGTGCAGTTCGCGACGGTGATGGCGACGACGATGCCGTACATCGGACGGGGCTGAGGGCGGGGCCCTGGAGGGACCGGGGCCGGGGGCGGGGCTGAGGCAGGCGCCCCGCCCAGGGGTGCGGCGCGGCGGCGTCAGTCGGCGGGGGCCTGCCCGGTCTCGAACCGCGAGATCCTGTCACCGCTCACGGTGAAGCGCCAGGTGGTGCGCATGGAGCCCCAGGTGTCGTTGGTGTAGGTGGCGACGAGGGTGCGCCCGCCGTCGGTCTCGTCCTCCACCTCCATGCGGCCGTTGGAGGAGAAGACCTCCCGCTCGGTCCACTCCTGGAGGTTCCGCTCGGATCCGTCGTCGGTCATGGAGGCGTCGGAGGTCAGGAGCCCGAAGAGGGCGTCCCGGTCGTTGTCGTTGAGGGCGGTCACGAAGGCCCGCACGACGGGGTCGCTGAGCCGGTCCACGGGAATGGTCATGCCCTACCGGTACACCGCGGGCGTTCCCCTGCCCAGGAACCGGGCCGGGCGCCGACGCCGGGCGTCGGCCACCTGGGCGAGCGCCGAGCCCCGGCCGCCGGGCCGAGGAACTGGCAGGCTTCCTCCATGACGGACACCAGCACGAGGACCACGGCCACCGGCACCGGCACCGCCGCCGCCGACGCCGGCACCGCCGACGCCGCGGACGCCGCCGCCCAGGACCCCTGGCCCACCATCGCCCGCCTCCACGCCTGGCTGACGGCCCACCAGAAGCTGCCCCGCTCCGAGGAGATCCTGCTCCGCGTCCTCAAACTCTCGGAGGAGGTCGGCGAAGCGGCCCAGGCGGTGATCGGCGCGACCGGCCAGAACCCCCGCAAGGGCACGAGCCACACCTGGCAGGACGTCGAGGCCGAGCTCTGCGACGTCGTCATCACGGCGATGGTCGCCCTGCGCACCCTGACCCCGGACGCGGCGGAGGTCTTCGCGCGACACGTGGACCGGGTGGCGGCACGCTCGCTGGAGGACGGGGGCTGAGGGTCCCGGGCGGCCCGGGTGGGCCGGAAAGGAAGGGGCAGACGAGTCGGGCTGTACGCCGGGTTCTGTGCCCCGGGACCTCGCGGTCGTCGGGGTGACGGCCATCCATCTAGGACCGGCGTTGCCGCCGGCCTCGTGCGGTCTACCCGCGGACTCGGGCGGGCAGCCCTCGATCGTCCGCGCAGGGACACCGAGGTGTCCCCTTTTGACCTTGCTCCGGGTGGGGTTTACCTAGCCGCCTGAGTCACCTCAGGCGCTGGTGGTCTCTTACACCACCGTTTCACCCTTACCGAGGACCGAGGTCCCCGGCGGTCTGTTTTCTGTGGCACTGTCCCGCGGGTCACCCCGGGTGGCCGTTAGCCACCACCTTGCCCTGTGGAGCCCGGACGTTCCTCGGGAGGATCCGAAGACCCCCACGCGGCCGCCCGCCCGGCTCGTCTGCCGTGCCGACCATGCTACCTGGCGTTCCGGGCGGGCCGGGTCAGAGGAAGTCGGACGTCTCCAGGTCGAAGCCGAAGGGGGCGGGCAGGCCGAGGGGCTTGCCGAAGGGCACCCGGTGCTGCTCGCGGTAGTCGCCGTTCTCCGGCTCGGTGAAGAGCGTCACGGTGGAGTCGTCGCGGTCGACCAGCAGGTAGAGCGGGATGGCGCCGCGGGCGTAGCAGCGGCGCTTGACGTCGCGGTCCTTGCCCGGACGGGTGGAGGTGACTTCCAGGACCATGGCGACGCCGTCGCAGGGCATCCAGGATTCGGCGCCGCGGAACAAGGAGAGCCGCTCCGCCGCGAACGTCGCGTCCGGGACGACGTGGTCCCTCGGCGCCCCGGGGGCCGCCTTCAACGTCAGACCCTTGTTGCCCGAGAAGTCCATGTCGGTCATGGATTTCCGGATCACCTGACGGACGATCCGGCTGATGTAGTGCTCGTGGTCCCCGTCCGGCGGCGGCGTCACGACGATCTCCCCTTCGATCAGCTCCGCCCGGAAGCCCTCCGGCGTGTCCAGCGCCAGGAAGCCCTCCAGCAGGACGTCCTCCTGCGTGAGTGGTGCGTGCGGCACGGCAGTCATGTCGTGATCGTCGGACATCGAGGCACCCGCCGTCCCTGGAGCGGTCGTCGTTCCCTCGATCGTGGCACATGATCCGCCGCGGGCCACGGATCCGCCTTGACCTTGTCGCAGCGTCAAGGTTTCTACTGGGGTCATGCGTATCGGCGAGATCGCCGCGCTCGTCGGGATCACCCCGCGGGCCGTGCGGCACTACCACCGGATGGGGCTCTTGCCCGAGCCCGCGCGGCGGGCCAACGGGTACCGGGAGTACGGGATCCGGGACGCCGTGCTGCTCGCGCGGATCCGGCGGCTGGCCGAGCTGGGGCTCGGGCTCGACGAGGTCGGGGACGTGATCGCGGACGACGAGGGGCGGGAGCTCGTGGACGTGCTGGAGGAGCTGGACGCGGACCTGGAGCGGCAGGAGCGGGTGATCCGGGAGCGGCGGGCGCGGCTCGCCGGGCTGCTCGCGCAGGCCCGGGAGGGGCGGCTCGCCGCCGAGGGGCCGGTGTCGCCGGAGCTGGCCGCGCTCCTCGCCGACCTCGGCGGGCCCGCCGCGCCCGGCATTCCGGCCGGCTCGCCCATGGCGGCCAAGGACCGCGAGATCCTCACCCTGCTCGACACCGTCGTCCCGGAGGAGGAGCGGGCCCGGCTGATGGAGCTCATGCGCGGCGCCGCCGGCCACGCCCCCGCGATCTACGCCCGGCTCGACGCCCTCGCCGACGCCGCGCCCGACGACCCGCTGGTCACCGAGGCCGCCACGGCACTGGCCGCCGCCCTGCCCGACGAGGCGGGCGTCGAGGTGCCGGAGGGCGGGCTCGCCGACCTGTTCTTCGGCGACCTCGCCCCCGCGCAGGCCGCCGCCGTACGCCTCGCCCTGCGGCTCGTGGCGGAGCGTGCGCGATGAGGCGCGCGACGGCCTTCCTCACGTACGCCCTGCTGCCCGCCGAGTTCGTCCTCGTCGTCTGTCTCGTCGCCGGCGTGCGGATACCCCCGGTCGTCCTCCTCGTCTCCGAGGTCGCCGTGACCCTGCTGTTCCTCGCGCACGGTCTCGCGTTCCTCCGGCTGCGGCGGCGCGGGCTCACCGCCCGCGAGGCCCTGCACGCGCTGGTGCCGGAGCCCGCGCTGCGGCTCGTGAGGCACGAGCTGCGGCTGATGGCGAGCCTCGGCCGGTGGACGGTCCGGCGGCCGGACCTGGGCGGGCCGGGTGCGACCGCGTTCCCGCACGCACGGGACCAGGCGGCCCTGATGTACGGCTTCGCCTTCGTCTGCGTCGTGGAGACCGTCGGCATGTCGTACCTCCTCGCCGCATGGCCGGTGGTCCACGCCGTCGTCCTGGTCCTCGACGTGTACACCGTGCTCTTCGTCCTCGGTCTGCACGCCGCCTCCGCGACCCGGCCGCACCTGCTGACCGGCGACGCCCTGCGCGTACGGCAGGCGGCGCACGTGGACGTGACGATCCCGCTGGAGCGGATCGCCGCCGTGCGGCAGGAGTCGCTGTTCTCGCACGAGAAGAAGGACGGCGAACTCGACCTCGCCGTCGGCTCGCAGACGTCCCTCACCCTGGAGCTCAGCGAGGCCGTGCACGCGCCCCGGCTGCTCGGCGCGCCCCGTCCGGTACGGGTCGTCCGTCTCCACGCGGACGACGCCCGCGCCCTGCACCGCGCCCTCCACCGCGCCCTTCGGGACGCGCGAGCGTGCCACGACGCGCCCCACGACGCCCTCCGCGGCCGGCCCGAGGGCTCCCTCACGCCGGGGCGAACCGGACCTTCGCCCGTCCCGGATCCGCCTGCGTCAGCCTGACCCGCAGCCACTCCCCCAGCGGCAGCGCGGCCCCGCCCCCGCCCTCGACGCGGGCGACGACGGCGGGCTGCTCCAGGTGGACCGTGCCGACCGCCGGTTCGTTCTCCTTCACGTCGATCACGTACGCGTCGAAGAGCTCTCCGATCCGGCCGCTGAGCAGCGCCGCCTCCACGATGTCGACGCTCTCGCGCTCGACGGCGTTGGCGCGGCGCGCGCCCGACGCCATCTCGTCGGGCAGCGTGGGCAGCGCGGCCCTCACCCACTCCGGTGGTTCCTCCCCCGCCACCGCCGCCACGCACAGCTCGCCGGCGTAGCGGTCGACCAGCCGCCGCAGCGGCGCCGTGCAGTGGGTGTACTCGTCGGCGACGGCCGCGTGCACGGCGGGCGTCGGCACCTCGCCGTCGGTGAAGACGGTGTAGCCCGCGCCCCGCAGCAGGGTCGTGCACTCCTGGAGGAAGGCGGCGTGCCGCGGGTCGGCGGGGTCGAGGGAACGGACGACGTCCGCGTACGAGACGTGGTGCGGCCAGTCGACGCCGAGCGCCTGCGCGGAGCGGCGCAGCCGGGCCACGGCGCCGTCGGGCGCGGTGGGCAGGGTGCGCAGGATTCCGGTGCCGGCGGCGGTCATGAGGTCGGCGGCGGCCGTGCCGGTGAGGAGGGAGATCTGGGCGTTCCAGCCGTCGGCGGGGAGCGGGGCCCGGTAGGCGAGCGTGTAGGTGTGGTCGTGCTCGACGATCTCCTGCTCGGGGACGTTGAGGGAGATCCCGCCGCGCTCGCTCTCCAGCCTCTCGCGGAGGGTGCCGATCTCGCGGAGCAGCGCGAGCGGTTCCTCGGCGGTGCCGGCGTCGATCTCGCGCTGCACGCCCTCGTAGTCGAGCTTGGCGCGGCTGCGGACGAGGGCGCGGCGGACGTCGGTGGCGACGCGCCGGCCGTCGGCGTCGAGGTCGATGCGCCAGAGCACGGCGGGGCGGGGTTCGCCGGGCAGGAGGCTGGCGGCGCCCTCGGAGAGGACGGCGGGGTGGAGGGGGACCTTGCCGTCGGGGAAGTAAAGGGTGAGGACGCGGCGGTGCGCCTCGGCGTCGATCGCGCCGCCGGGAGTGACGAAGGCGGCGACGTCGGCGATGGCGTAGTGCACGCGGTAGCCGCCGCCGGCCCGGCGGGCGAGGTGCATGGCCTGGTCGAGGTCGGTGGAGGCGGGCGGGTCGATCGTGAAGAAGGGGAGGTCCGTCGCGTCGCGCCCGGGCAGCCGGGGCGCCTTGGCCGCGGCCTCCGCCTCGGCGAGGACGTCGGCCGGGAACGCGCCGGGAGTCCCCAGCTCCGTCCGAAGCGCGCGCAGCGCGGCCCGCAGCGGAGCCTCGGCTGCGCCGGTCACGTGGATGTGGCGACGGGGCATGCACCGAGCGTATGGCGGGGGCCGGGGCACGGCACGTCGTGCGGGGCGGGGGGCGCGCCTGGCGTGAGGGGCGGGGGCGCGCCTGGCGAGCGGGGCGGGGCACGCCTGACGTGCGAGGCGGGGCACGTCGTGCGGGGCCTGGTGCCGGGCCCGGCCCCGCACCGGCCCGTACGCCCTGCCCGCGTCCGTCCGCCGCCGGCGGCGGCATACCGGCCCGTGCGCCCAGCCCACGTCCGTCGGCGCCGGCGGCGGGTCGGGCCCGGGATGCTCACCTCGTACGCTGGGGCACTGGGGCCGCACCCCCACCCCCGTACGTACGAAGGAGAACCGCCGTGCTCGTCCTGTTGCCGCCCTCCGAAGGAAAGGCCTCTTCGGGGCGCGGGGCGCCGCTCAAGGCGGAAGAACTGTCGCTGCAGGGGCTCGCGGAGGCGCGGGCCGCCGTGCTCGACGAGCTGGTCGAGCTGTGCGCCGGCGACGAGGAGAAGGCCCGCGAGGTGCTGGGGCTCAGCGAGGGGCTGCGCGGCGAGGTCGCCAAGAACGCCGGGCTCCGGACGGCCGGGGCACGGCCGGCCGGGGAGATCTACACCGGTGTGCTGTACGACGCCCTCGGTCTCGCCACGCTCGACGCGGCGGCGAGGAAGCGGGCCGCGGGCTCGCTGCTGGTGTTCTCGGGCCTGTGGGGCGCGGTGCGGGTGACCGACCGCATCCCGTCGTACCGCTGCTCGATGGGGGTGAAGCTGCCGGGTCTCGGCGCGCTCGGCGCGCACTGGCGCGGGGCGATGGCCTCGGTCATGCCGGAGGCCGCGGGCGACGGCCTGGTCCTCGACCTGCGCTCGGCGGCCTACGCGGCGGCGTGGAAGCCGAAGGGCGAGCTGGCGGCCCGGACGGCGACGGTGCGGGTGCTGCACGCGCCGACGCGGAAGGTGGTCAGCCACTTCAACAAGGCGACGAAGGGGCGCATCGTGCGCAGCCTGCTGGAGGCGGGTGCGGAGCCGGCGGGCGTGGCGGACCTGGTGGAGGCGTTGCGCGACCTGGGCTACGTGGTGGAGGACGGCGGCAAGGCCGGCGCGCTCGACGTGCTGGTCGACGAAATCCACTAGGGGCGCCCACCCCTAAGGGAAGGGCATTGCAGCATGTGCAACGCTCGTTGCGTGGTCCGCTTGCCCTCGGCAGGATGGAGCGCATGACGAGCGTGCTCGACCTCGCCTCCGCCGCCCCCGTCGTTCCCGTCGTCGTGATCGAGGACGCCGCCGACGCCGTGCCGCTGGCCCGCGCCCTCGTGGCCGGCGGCCTGCCCGCGATGGAGGTGACCCTGCGCACGCCGGCCGCGCTCGACGCGATCCGGGCCGTCGCGGACGGCGTCCCCGAGGCGGTCGTCGGGGCGGGCACGGTGCTGTCGGCGGCGGGCGTCGCGGACGCGGTGGGCGCCGGCGCCCGGTTCCTCGTCAGCCCCGGCTGCACGGACTCCCTGCTGGACGCGATGCGCGACTCGGGCGTGCCGTTCCTGCCGGGGGTGGCGACGGCCTCGGAGGTCGTGGCGCTCCTCGAACGCGGGGTGACGGACATGAAGTTCTTCCCGGCGGAGGCGGCGGGCGGCGTCCCCTACCTCACGTCGCTCTCCGGCCCGCTCCCCCAGGCGCGCTTCTGCCCCACCGGCGGCATCTCGCCCGCCTCCGCGCCGTCCTACCTGGCTCTGCCGAACGTCGCCTGCGTCGGGGGCTCCTGGATGCTCCCGGCGGACGCGCTCGCGACGCGCGACTGGCCGCGGGTCGCGGCGCTGGCCCGCGAGGCGGCGGCACTGGCCGGCGAGGCGGCGGCGCTTGTCCGGCGGGGCAGCTCCTAGTCGCTCCCCCGCCGCGGCGGCTCCTGGCCGCTCGCCTGCCACGCCCGCTCCTGACCGCTCACCCGCCGCGGCAGCTCCTAGCCGCTCGTCGGCCGCGGCAACTCCCCGCCGCTCGCCCGCCCACGCGGCTCCCTGGACCCGTCCGCGCCCGATCCGCCGGACGGCTGCTAGCCGAACTCCCGTTCCACGGCGGAGTGGTCGCCGATCGGGCGGTAACCGAGGCGCTGGTAGAGCGCGTTGCTCGTCGGGTTGGCCGCGTCCGTGAAGAGGAGGACCTGGTCGGCACCCGCCGAGCGGGCGGCGCGGGTCGCCGCGACCGTCACGGCGCCGCCGTAGCCCCGGGCGCGGTGGGCGGGCGGCGTGTAGACGGGCGAGACGCGGGCCTGGCCCGCGACGGGCCGGGAGACGCTCGCCATCGCGACGCTCTCGCCGTCCGTCTCCCAGAGGTGGAGCCGGCCCTCCGCCACGCGCGTCTCGACGTTCGCGGTGTAGTCGGCGTCGGCGTCCTCGCCGACGTCCCGGGCGAACTCCCGCATCCACGTGGCCGCGAGCGGCACGTCAGCCGGCCCGGCCACCCGTGGCGCGCCCGGCGGTGCGGGCTGCGGCGGCGTCAGCTCGGCGAGCCGGAACAGCCGCAGCCGGCGGGTGGTCCGCCACGGCCGGCCGGTGGCCTCCGTGTACGCCTCGACGGTGCCGGACTCGCCCCGTACGGCGGTCACTTCGCCCTCGTACGGCAGCGCGGCGGCGCCCAGCGCACGGGCGGCGGCGTCCGGCATCGTCCCGAGCAGCAGCACCCCGGCCGGCGTCGACAGGAAGCCGCCGCCGCCCGGGCCGTCCCACCAGCCGCGCAGCCCGTCGGCGTCGAGCATGCCGAGCAGCGTGGTGTTCCGCGCCGGCTCGGCGCTCAGCCACGCGTGCGCGGCGCGCCGGAAGACCTCGGGATCCTCGGTGAAGTGCCAGCCCATGCGGGGGATGGTGGTACGGGGCCGGGGCGCGGGTCCAGCCGTTTTCGCCGTCTCGCCGGGCGGGGCCGGGTCGCGTGACTCCGGCCGGTCCGCCCGTCTACCGCAGGTGCGAGGTGTCGTTCAGGAGCCGTACCGAGGCGTTGCCGTCCGCGTAGTAGGCGATCGCCGAGATCGAGGCCGCCGAGAGTTCCATGCGGAAGAGGGACTCCGGAGGGGCGCCGAGGGCCAGCCGGACGAGGGTCTTGATCGGGGTGACGTGGGTGACGAGGAGGACCGTGCGGCCCGCGTGGGCGGCGGTCAGGCGGTCGCGGGTCGCGGCCACGCGGCGGGAGACCGTCGCGAAGCTCTCGCCGCCGCCGGTCGGGGCGGCCTTCGGGGAGGCGAGCCAGGCGTCCAGGTCGTCCTTGTACCGCTCGCGGACCTCCGCGAAGGTCAGGCCCTCCCAGGCGCCGAAGTCGGTCTCGCGCAGGCCGTGCTCGATCCGCACGTCCAGGCCGAGGCGGTCGGCGACGGCCTGGGCGGTCTGGCGGCAGCGGGTGAGCGGCGAGCTGACGATCTCCTGGATCGTGCCGCGCGCGGCGAGCGCCGCCGCCACGGCCTCGGCCTGCCGGAGGCCGGCCGGGGACAGCTCGGGGTCGGTGCCGCCGCTGCCGGAGAAGCGCTTCTCGGGCGTCAGCGCCGTCTCCCCGTGCCGCAGCAGCACGAACGTCGCGGGCGCGCCCATGTCGGGCCCGGACCAGCCGGGCGCGGTGGGCGCCGGCGGGCGTTCCGTGAGCGTGGCGCCGGCCGCCGGGTGGGCCGCCTCCGCCTCGAAG
>NZ_JBHXFE010000037.1:9156-92402 GCF_042722475.1 Streptomyces sp. NPDC127092 | reverse complement strand
CCGGGAGCCAACCCCCCCCTCCCCCTCCGCCGTTGCGTTGAGGAGGGTGTCCCGGGTCAGGCGGCCGGCGGCGGGGGCGGACCGGCGGGGCCGGTGGGGCCGGCCGGGCCCTCGTCCTTGTGGGCGAGGCGGTCGATGGCGTGCTTCGCCTTCCCGGTGCCGGACTCGATCTTGTCGCTGTACTTGCCCTTGGTCTTCTCGTCGACCTTCCTGGCGGCCTTCTCCAGGCCGTGTTCGACCTTCCCCCCGTGCTCCTGGGCGAGGTGGGAGACCTTGTCCCTGGCCGGGGCGAGCTTGGCCTTCAGTGAATCCAGGAGACCCATGGGGTCACCGTCCCTCCGCGTTCCTCGTGCCTTCTTAGGGCCTACTTGCGGGCGCCCTCGCCGGCTTCGTTGTCCGCTGCCTCCTCGGCGGACTGCTGCTTCGGGATCTCGACGGACTCGACGGACTCGGCGGACCCGACGGACCGGGAAGGGTCGGCGGAGTCCGCGGCAGTCGCATCCGTCGACGCCGCGTGCGCGGCCTCCGCGGCCTTCTCGGCGGCCTCGGACACCTCCGGCGTCCCTGAGCCGGCAGGCTTCTCCGTCACGCCGTCCGTCACGTCCTCCGTCGCGTCCTCCGCCACGGTCGTCGCCTCGGAGACCTCTTCGACCTCTTCCTTACTCTTACGGCGAAACAGTGCGAAAACGCCCATATCTGCTCCCTAGCGTACTCAGGGTCCTCATTCCGCAACAGGCAACGAAGCCGGATGAGAGCCGTCACGTAGCTCATTCGGGGACGCGGCGGGAGGTTTGCGAGACTGGGGCGGTGAGAAGTGCAGCTCCCGCCTCGCGGGTCATCGCCGTCGTCGGTCCCACAGCGGCCGGAAAGTCCGATCTGGGCGTGTTCCTCGCCCAGCAGCTCGGCGGCGAGGTCGTCAACGCCGATTCGATGCAGCTCTACCGAGGGATGGACATCGGCACCGCCAAACTGACGATGGAGGAGCGCGGCGGCGTACCGCACCACCTCCTCGACATCTGGGACGTGACCGAGGCCGCGAGCGTCGCCGAGTACCAGCGCCTCGCCCGCGCCGAGATCGACCGGCTCCTCGCCGAGGGCCGCACCCCGATCCTGGTCGGCGGCTCCGGGCTGTACGTACGGGGTGCCCTGGACGTCATGGAGTTCCCCGGCACCGACCCCGAGATCCGGGCCCGCCTGGAGGGCGAGCTGGAGGAGCGCGGCTCCGGCGTGCTGCACACCCGGCTCGCCGCCGCCGACCCGGAGGCAGCGCGGGCGATCCTGCCCAGCAACGGCCGGCGCATCGTCCGCGCCCTGGAGGTCATCGAGATCACCGGCAAGCCGTTCACGGCCAACCTCCCGGGCCACGACTCCGTCTACGACACCGTGCAGATCGGCGTCGACGTCGCCCGTCCCGAGCTCGACGAGCGCATCGCCACCCGTGTGGACCGCATGTGGGAGGCCGGTCTCGTCGACGAGGTCCGCGCCCTGGAGGCGCGCGGGCTGCGCGAGGGGCGCACGGCCGCCCGCGCGCTCGGCTACCAGCAGGTGCTCGCGGCGCTCGCGGGGGAGTGCACCGAGGAAGAGGCCCGCGCCGAGACGATCCGCGCCACCAAGCGCTTCGCGCGCCGCCAGGACTCCTGGTTCCGGCGTGATCCCCGGGTGCACTGGCTCAGCGGCGCCGCCGAGGACCGCGGGGAACTCCCGGGGCGGGCGCTGGCGTTGGTCGAACGAGCGGTTACAGCCTGATCACGTGATGGCATCGGGACGTCATGCCCGTCATTCCGGGGGTGTGCGGCGTGCCATCATCGAGCATCGATCGACCAAGTGGAGTCCGAGTTGGGAGGGCGCGTGGCGATGGAGGCCGGCCCTCGCGACACCGAGCAGCAGGCCGCCGTCCGGGGTGAAGTCCCCGGTGAGGCGCCCGGACTGACGCCGGACGGCCCGGACGAGGCCGAGGGCAGCGCCGTCGAGGTGGATGCGGCGGAAGTCGAGGTGGAACTGCGCCCGCAGCGCCGCCTGAGGATCTGGCAGCTCGCCCCGATCGTCGCGCTCGCCGCCGTCGGCTCCCTGATGTTCGCCTTCCCGCTCGCCTTCGGCTCGGGCGACGGCGGCGCCGTCGTCGCCATGCTGGGCCTGCTGATCAGCTGCTGCGCGGCCGGCTGGGGCATGATGGCCGCGCGCCGGGTCGGCTACACCTGGCCGGGCCTGCCGGTACGCGGCTCCGGCGAACGCCCGAACTGGCGCGCCCTCGCGCTGTACGTGACCTTCAGCGCCGTCCTGGTGGCCCTGGCGGTCTGGCGCGTCGCCCGCCTCCGCTGAGGCCCGCCGGGGCGACCGACACCCAGCGCCCCGCCCTGGGCCCGGGGTCGTTCACCGAGCGCCGTAGACCCCGCCCTGACCCGGGTCGTAGACCCTGGCCACGGGGCCTCCAGGCCCCGAGTCCCTCACTGACCCGGGGCGCAGGCCTCCACGTGCCCGGGCCCGGCATCTACCGCGGCCACGCACCGGGCCGTGGGGCCTGCACGGACCCCGGGGGCCACAGAGCGACTGCGGGCCCCGCGCCGGCCCCGGAGGCCGCAGACGTGGCCCGCAGGCCGCGGTGGCCGCGCGCAGACCCCAATGCCGTTGCCTGAGGGCTGTGTGGCGGGAGACGCTCCGAAATACAGGCTGGCCCGACCTTCGTTGGTTGCCCGGGACGTGCTGACGGGCATCTCACCTGGCCTGGCGGGCTGACGAAGGAGTGGCGCGTACTACAGTCCCGGCTCGTGACCGATGCTGCGCACCGCACTGCTGCGGATGACGACGCGCTTCTGGAGAGGCTGCACGCACTCGCGTGGGGCTCCGAGAGCGTGCCCGCCTCTCGTGGGTGTGTCCCAGATCAGCCGTTCCCGCCCCTTACGAAGACAGAAGTGGACCTTGCTGAGCACAGCCTCGGGTATCCCTTGCCTGGGTTGCTCCGCCGTATCTACACAGAGGTCGGCGACGGCGGGTTCGGGCCGGAAGGCGGCCTTGCGTCGCTGACGCCGCGCCGCGTTCCGCATTGGCATCTGCCGGACTGGCATTGCGCGACGACCATCCACGCCCAGCGGGCGGGGTGGGGGGCGCCGGCGTCCTGGTTCTTCTTGACGGGCGGCGGCTGCACGATGGAGTGGTACGTCTCCCTGATAGCGGTTGATCACCCGGTACTGCTCTGGGATGCCGATGGCTGGGAACCGGACTGGGGCCAGGATCCTCATCACGGCCTGCGGTATGCGGCGCCATCGCTGCGCCAGTGGCTGTGGACCTGGGCAGACGGGGGCGACGTCTGGGACGAAGTGCTGGCACAACCCGATTAAGGGCCAGCGGGCGATGACAGAGCTTGCACATTCTTCTGCCTTCTGCGCGGGCTGTCCTGCCCCGCAGGTGCTCTGGCCGCCGGCCGCGTACCGGTTCCCACGCGCATACCCCGGCCGCCCGTCGCGCGCCGGTTCGCCGGCCCGCACCCGGCCGCGTACCCCGACCCGCCACAGGGCCTCAGACCGGGCCGTGGGCCCCCATCCGCCGAGGCCCCGCAGAGCGGGCCGTGGGCCGCATCCGCCCCAGCCCCACTGACCTGGCTGCACGCCGCGTAACCGGCATCCGGCCCCGCGTCAGCCGTATGCCCCCACCCCGCCGCAGGGCCGCACCGGCCTGGTCCGCGCAACCCGGCCGCAGGCGCGCCGGCCGCCGGCCCGCGTAGTCGGCGGCAGGCCGCGCCCCGGCCAGCAGGCCCCGCCCCGTACGGGCGGCCCGCCCGTACCGCTCCCTGGACTGCGGCGCCCCTTGTCGGGCCCGCCCCGTACAGTTGATCGCGTGAGCAACGCGCAGATGACCTCGCCCCTCGTCTTCCTCAAGGGACACGGCACCGAGAACGACTTCGTGATCCTCCCGGACCCGGAGAACGCCGTCGACCTTCCTCCGGCCGTCGTCGCACGGCTCTGCGACCGGCGGGCGGGCATCGGCGGCGACGGCGTGCTGCACGTCGTGCGCAGCGCCGCCCACCCCGAGGCGAAGCACCTGGCCGACGAGGCCGAGTGGTTCATGGACTACCGCAACGCGGACGGCTCCATCGCAGAGATGTGCGGCAACGGCGTCCGGGTCTTCGCGCGCTACCTCCAGCACGCCGGGCACATCACCGCCGGCGAGGTCGCCGTCGCCACCCGCGGCGGGATCAAGCGCGTCCACCTCGACAAGGACGGCTCCGTCACCGTCCGCATGGGCAAGGCCGTGCTCCCCGAGGCCGGCGTCACGGTGACCGTCGACGGCCGCAGCTGGCCCGCCCGCAACGTCAACATGGGCAATCCGCACGCGGTCGCCTTCGTCGAGTCCCTCGACCACGCGGGCAGCCTCAACGACGAGCCGCCGTACGAGCCGGCCGCCGTCTACCCCGACGGCGTCAACATCGAGTTCGTGGTCGACCGCGGTCCGCGCCACGTGGCCATGCGGGTCCACGAGCGCGGCGCCGCCGAGACCCGCTCCTGCGGCACCGGCGCGTGCGCCGTCGCCGTCGCCACCGCCCGCCGTGACGGCGCCGACCCGGCCGCGTCCGGCACGCCCGTGACGTACACCGTCGACGTCCTCGGCGGGACCCTCGTGATCACCGAGCACCCCGACGGCGAGATCGAGATGACCGGCCCCGCGGTGATCGTCGCCGAGGGCACCGTCGAGCCGTCCTGGCTCGACGCCTGACGCGTCCCCCGACGCCTGCCGTCCGGAGCCTGTCGTCTTACGCACGCCCCCCGCACTCCCCCCGCCCGCCGCGCGTCGCGTGCCTCGGACGTCACAGAATCGAAACCGTCAACGACTGATTCGTCCCTCGAATGGGTGATCCCGTTCACGCTCGGCGAGAGCGGGACTGCGCCACGTGGTGGGGTCGGTAGCATCAAGCACCGGCCCACCGGGCACGCCTGCCCGGCCCACCGCCGGTCGACGCCGCCGGAGGTTGCCCATGAGCGCAGAGGCCACCAACCCCGTGAGCGACGCCGAGGCCGCCGGCCCGGACGCTCCCGGCCGCAGACGCGGCCGTCCCAGGATCGATCTGCGCAGGCTCGGGCGGGCCGCCCTGCTCGGCGCGACCGCCGGGCCCGCCGCCCGCCACCGGCTGCCCGATGCCATCGGACACGTCGCCGAGGCCCACCGCGCCCACCACCCCGACGCCGACCTGGCCGTGCTGCGCCGCGCGTACGTGCTCGCCGAGTCCTCCCACCGCGGACAGTTCCGCAAGAGCGGCGAGCCGTACATCACCCACCCGCTCGCCGTCACCCTGATCCTCGCCGAACTCGGCGCCGAGACCACCACGTTGACCGCCGCCCTGCTCCACGACACCGTCGAGGACACCGACGTGACGCTCGACCAGGTGCGCCGCGAGTTCGGCGACGAGGTCGCGTACCTCGTCGACGGCGTCACCAAGCTGGAGAAGGTCGACTACGGCGCCGCCGCCGAGCCCGAGACCTTCCGCAAGATGCTCGTCGCCACCGGCAACGACGTCCGGGTCATGTCGATCAAACTCGCCGACCGGCTGCACAACATGCGGACCCTCGGCGTGATGCGCCCCGAGAAACAGGCCCGCATCGCCAAGGTCACCCGCGACGTCCTCATCCCGCTCGCCGAGCGCCTCGGCGTCCAGGCGCTCAAGACCGAGCTGGAGGACCTGGTCTTCGCGATCCTCCATCCCGAGGAGTACGAGGCCACCCGCGCCCTCATCGCGGGCAACACCGGCGCGGGCGACGCCCTCGGCGCCATCGCCGAGCAGGTGTCCGCCGTCCTGCGCGAGGCGGACATCGGAGCCGAAGTCCTCGTCCGGCCCCGGCACTTCGTCTCCGTGCACCGCGTCCGCCTCAAGCGGGGCGAACTGCGCGGCAGCGACTTCGGGCGGCTCCTCGTCCTGGTCGGCGAGGACGCCGACTGCTACGCCGTCCTCGGCGAACTGCACACCTGCTTCACGCCGGTGATGTCCGAGTTCAAGGACTTCATCGCCGCCCCCAAGTTCAACCTCTACCAGTCGCTGCACACCGCCGTCGCCGCCCCCGACGGCGCCGTCGCCGAAGTCCTCATCCGCACCCACCGGATGCACAAGGTCGCGGAGGCCGGCGTCGTCGCCCTCGGCAACCCGTACGCGGCGAGCCCCGACGGCCCCGACGGCGCCGAGGACGGCGAGCGCGTCGACCCCACCCGCCCCGGCTGGCTGTCCCGGCTCCTCGACTGGCAGGAGTCCACTCCCGACCCCGACACCTTCTGGACCTCGCTGCGCGCCGACCTCGCCCAGGACCGCGAGATCACCGTCTACCGCGCCGACGGCGGCGTCCCCGGCATGATCAGCCTGCCCGCCGGTGCCACCTGCGTCGACGCCGCCTACGCCGAGCACGGCGAGGCCGCCCACGGCTGTCTCGGCGCCCGCGTCAACGGCCGGCTCGCGCCGCTGAGCACCGTCCTCCACGACGGTGACACCGTGCAGCTGCTGCTCGCCCAGGACGCCGCCTCCGGGCCCTCGCCGCAGTGGCTCGACCACGCCCGTACGCCCGCCGCGCGGATCGCCATCACCGGCTGGCTCCAGGCGCATCCCGAGGCCGCCAAGGTCCCCGCCGCGGCCCCCCGCCCGCCCGCGAGCGTCACCGCCGACCGGCGCTCCGGCACCCGGCTGCGCGCCGAGCTCCCCGACGCGGCGGCGGGCGCCACACCTCCGACCGTCCGCCCGGCGGGCTGTTGCACGCCCGTACCGCCCGACGAGATCACCGGCTTCGTCGTACGCGGCGGCTCCGTCACCGTCCACCGCACGGGCTGCGCCTCCGCCGACACCATGAGGAGACACGGCCGGGTCCCGGTCACCGTCCACTGGGGCGACACGGCCGAATGCCGGGTCACCCTCGTCGCCGAGTCCTTCGGCCGGCCGAGGCTGCTCGCCGACCTCACCGAGGCCATCGCCGGTGAGGGGGCCGCCGTCGTCTCGGCCACCGTCGAGCCTCCGAGCGAGCAGCGGGTCCGCCACACGTACACCCTCCAACTGCCGGACGCCGCCGGGCTGCCCGCCCTGATGAGGGCCATGCGGGACGTGCCCGGGGTGTACGACGTGAGCCGCGCCCGCCACCCCGCGTCGCCCGGGCTCTGACCGGCCGTCGCCGGCGACCGGAGCAGCCGCCAGGCCCCGATCCTGGGCCCCGCGCGGGCCCGGCACCGGCCCCGGCCTGACCCCTTCGAGTGGCGGGCGCGCGCGCCGCCCGGGGGAGCGGCCCGGGCCCTGGTAGCGGTAGCCCATGCCGCTCCGCTCCCGCGCCTCCCGACCTGCCACCGAGCCCCCCGCCGACAGAGCCACCGAACCCGCAGCCGACAACGCCACCGAGCCCCCCGCCGACAGAGCCACCGAACCCGCAGCCGACAACGCCACCGAGGCCTCGGCCGACAACGCCACCGAGCCCTCGGCCGACAACGCCACTGAACTCTCCCGGGCCTCCCGGGCGACCCGTGAACCGTCTCCACGCGCGCGTGCCCTGCGTTCCGCCGTCCTCGTGGCCCTCTCCGCCGGACTCGTCGCCGCCGCCCTGCCCGGTCCCGCCCCGCTCGGCATCGGCGACCCGCTCTTCCCCCACCTGGGCAATCCCGGCTACGACGTCCTGACGTACGACATCGGCCTCACCTACACGGGCCGCAACACCGAACCGCTCGCCGGCGTCACCCGGATCCAGGCCCTCGCCGCCGACGACCTGCCGCGGATCAACCTCGACTTCACCCACGGCACCGTCTCCGCCGTCACCGTCGAGGGCGAACCGGCCGAGTGGGCGAGCAGCGGCGAGGACCTGGTGATCACCCCGGCCGAGCCGGTCGACCGCGGCGAGACCGTCGAGATCGCCGTCACCCACACCAGCGACCCGACGGGCCTCGCCGGCTCCGGCGGCTGGGTCCGCACCGGCGACGGCCTCGCCATGGCCAACCAGGCCGACGCCGCCCACCGGGTCTTCCCCTCCAACGACCACCCCTCCGACAAGGCGTTCTTCACCTTCCGGATCACCGCGCCCGACCGCTTCACCGCCGTCGCCAACGGCCTCTCCGAGAGCCGGCAGCGCCGCGAGGACGGCACTACCACCTGGACCTACCGCACGGCCCACCCCATGGCCACCGAGCTGGCCCAGGTCTCCATCGGCGAGTCGACCGTCGTCCACCGCGAGGGCCCGCACGGCCTGCCCGTGCGCGACGTGGTCCGCACCGCCGACCGGGAGCTGCTCGAACCCTGGCTGCGGCGCACGCCCGGCCACCTGGAGTGGATGGAGAGCCGGGTCGGCCCGTACCCCTTCGAGAACTACGGCGTCCTGATCGCCGACGCCGACACCGGCTTCGAGCTGGAGACCCAGACCCTCTCCCTCTTCGAGCGCGGCCTGTTCACCGAGCCGGGCTACCCCGCGTGGTACGTCGACTCGATCATGGTCCACGAGCTCGCCCACCAGTGGTTCGGCGACAGCGTCTCGCCGCGCACCTGGTCCGACCTGTGGCTCAACGAGGGACATGCCACCTGGTACGAGGCGACGTACGCGGAGGAGCACGGCGGGCCCACCCTGGAGCGCCGCATGAAGGCCGCGTACGCCGCCTCCGACCAGTGGCGCAGTGACGGCGGCCCGCCGGCCGCCCCGAAGCCGCCGAAGCCCGGTGAGAAGATCAGCCTCTTCCGGCCCGTCGTCTACGACGGCAGCGCCCTGGCGCTCTACGCGCTGCGCCACGAGATCGGCACCGAGGCCTTCGACCGGCTGGAGCGCCGCTGGGTCGCCGAGCACCAGGACGGCACCGCCACGACCGACGACTTCACGGCCCTGGCGGCCGAGGTGTCCGGGCGCGATCTCACCCGTTTCTTCGCCGACTGGCTGTACGGGCCGAAGACCCCGCCCATGCCCGGGCACCCGGACTGGCGCAGCCGGGCGCCGAAGGCCGGGAAACCGGGATGACGGGCCCGGCCGGGCCGTGTCACCATCTTCAGGTCGGCGGCGCGGCCGGGCGGCGGGAATTCTTCCCGGGTGTCACGCGTTGTGATTGCCGTAACGGATTTCTCTTCGACGTAAGGATCAAATGACCTCCTCTTCATCCCCTTCCCAGGACAAGCAGAGCTTCGCGGAGACCAGCCGCACCGAGAGCCTTCGGGCCGATGCCCTGATGGAAGAGGACGTCGCCTGGAGCCACGAGATCGACGGAGAGCGGGACGGCGACCAGTTCGACCGCTCCGAGCGCGCGGCCCTGCGCCGTGTCGCCGGTCTCTCCACCGAGCTCGAGGACGTCACCGAGGTCGAGTACCGCCAGCTGCGCCTGGAGCGCGTCGTGCTGGTCGGTGTCTGGACTTCGGGGACGGTGCAGGACGCGGAGAACTCCCTCGCGGAGCTCGCGGCCCTCGCCGAGACGGCGGGTGCCCTCGTGCTCGACGGCGTGATCCAGCGTCGCGACAAGCCGGACCCGGCGACCTTCATCGGCTCGGGCAAGGCGCAGGAGCTGCGGGACATCGTCCTGGAGACCGGCGCCGACACCGTCGTCTGCGACGGTGAGCTCAGCCCCGGCCAGCTGATCGCCCTCGAGGACGTCGTCAAGGTGAAGGTGGTCGACCGGACCGCCCTCATCCTCGACATCTTCGCCCAGCACGCCAAGTCCCGAGAGGGCAAGGCGCAGGTCGCCCTGGCGCAGATGCAGTACATGCTGCCGCGCCTGCGCGGCTGGGGTCAGTCGCTGTCCCGTCAGATGGGTGGCGGCGGCGGTGGCGGCATGGCCACCCGTGGTCCCGGTGAGACCAAGATCGAGACCGACCGGCGTCGCATTCGCGAGAAGATGGCGAAGATGCGCCGGGAGATCGCCGAGATGAAGACCGGCCGCGACATCAAGCGGCAGGAGCGGCGCCGCAACAAGGTGCCGTCGGTCGCCATCGCCGGATACACCAACGCCGGCAAGTCGTCCCTGCTCAACCGCCTCACCGGCGCGGGCGTGCTGGTGGAGAACGCGCTGTTCGCCACCCTCGACCCGACCGTGCGGCGGGCCGAGACGCCCACCGGCCGGGTCTACACCCTGGCGGACACCGTCGGATTCGTCCGGCACCTGCCCCACCACCTGGTCGAGGCGTTCCGCTCCACGATGGAGGAGGTCGGCGACTCCGATCTCATCCTGCACGTGGTCGACGGCTCGCACCCGGCTCCGGAGGAGCAGCTGGCGGCCGTGCGCGAGGTGATTCGCGAGGTCGGTGCGGTCGACGTGCCGGAGATCGTCGTGATCAACAAGGCAGACGCGGCGGACCCGCTGGTGCTCCAGCGGCTGCTGCGGATCGAGAAGCGCTCCATCGCCGTCTCCGCCCGATCGGGCGCGGGCATCGAGGAGCTGCTCGGTCTGATCGACACCGAGCTGCCGCGGCCGAGTGTCGAGCTCGAGGTCCTCGTGCCGTACACGCACGGCGGGCTCGTCTCGCGGGTGCACGCCGAGGGCGAGGTGATCTCCGAGGAGCACACCCCGGAGGGCACTCTGCTCAAGGCGCGGGTGCACGAGGAACTGGCGGCGCTCCTCGCGCCGTACGTTCCGGCCGCGCACTGACGCGACGGCCGACGTCCTCAGGGCGTCGTCTTCGAGGCGCCGTCCCGGGGCGATGTCTTCAAGGCGACGTCCCCAGGCGATGTCTTTAAGGCGACGTCCCGGGGCGACCTCCTTCGGGGGGCGTCTTGCGGGTGACGACTTGTGGGGCGAATCCTGGGAATGAGGCCGCCGGTCGCCTCCGGTGGGGGGGACGGCCGGCGCCTTCGTCGTTTCTACGCCCAGGTCAGGCGAACTTCTTGCTGATCATCTCGTGGGCCGCCTTCGCGCCCCTGCCCAGCTGCGGTCCGGCCAGCCAGCCGTTGCTGCCGGCCGGGCCGATCGAGGTGTTCGACACCAGCGCCGTCTTGCCGTTCGGCAGCACGCGGAACCAGCCGCCGCCCGACGAACCGGCGGTCATCGTGCAGCCGATCCGGTACATGACCGGAGTCGCCGGGGCGGTGCTGAGCCGGGTCGCGCGGTCCAGGCACTTGTGCATGATCACGCCGTTGTACGGCGCGGCTCCCGGGTAGCCCCAGGCGCCGACCGTGCCGGCCTGCGCCGGCTGCGGGGCGGAGAAGTCGACCGGCAGGGCCACGCCCACCGTCTCCTCCAGGGACTTGCGGCCCTTCTGCGGCTGGACGTGCAGCACGGCGTAGTCGTACGGCCAGGCCTGGTTGGTGCCGCCGCCCTGGATCCACTCGCCGGAGGTCACGGCCCAGTCGGCCCAGTACTGGCCGTAGGGGTAGACCTCGTGCGGCTGCGCGTTGCGCAGGGCACCGGGCGTCTTGCCCTTGTCGTTGAAGGCGGGCGCGAACATGATGTTGCGGTACCAGCCGCCGCGCTTGCCCGCGTGCACGCAGTGCCCTGCGGTCCACACCAGGTTGGACTTCCCGGGGTGACGCGGGTCCTTCACGATCGTGCCGGAGCAGGCCATGTGGCCCTCGGGCGCGTCGAAGAAGATCTTGCCGACCGGAGCCGCGTTGCGGTGGTACGGGGTCTTCTCGCGCTGCGCGGTCACCGGCCGCGGCGTGGGGTCGCTGCCCCCGCTGGTCGCCTGCGTCGCGATGGTCTGGTCGGGGCTCTTCGCGGACTGCATCCGCTCGGTGTCCCAGAGACCGTCGATCACCGGGTTGACGAAGTCCTCGGCCTCACGGAGCCAGGTCGCCTGGTCCCAGTTCTTCCACTCGCCGTTCTTCCACTTGTCGACGTCGACGCCGTGCTTCTTCAGCTTGTCGGCGAAGCCCTTCGACAGGTCGGAGACGTCGGTGCCGGAGCCGCCGTCGGCGGGGCTCGCGGTGGCGCTGGCGGTGGTGCCGGCGGGCTTGTCCGCCGACTGGTCCTCCGTGGGGCCGCAGGCGGTCGCGGTCAGCGCGAGAGCGAGCGCCGCCGCCACGCCGGACACGGCGGGCAGGAGTCGTATGGAACGCATGAAGTGGTGTCCCCCTGGGGTGTTCGCACGTCCTCCGGACGGACGGCCGGCGATGGCCGCCACCGATGGCCTTGCCATGGACGCGTCACTTGCAAGTGCACAGTATGCACGGCCCGTTCGGGCGGGACCGCACGGGTCCCGCCCGAACCGCCGAAGCGAACTGTCGATTCGCCTGCTTCTGGTTCGCGAACTACTGGTTCGCGTACTTCTTGCTCACGCCCTCGTAGAGGGACTTCGCCTCGGCGCCGAGCCGGGGACCGGCCAGCCAGCCCGCCGTCACCGGGCCGATCGAGGTGTTGGACACCAGCGCCGGCTTGCCGTCCTGGCCGGTGGCCACCCAGCCGCCGCCCGACGAACCGCCGGTCATGGTGCAGCCGATCCGGTACATCGTCGGCTGCTCGGCCTTCACCGAGAGACGGCCCGGCTTGTCCGTGCACTGGAACATCTTCTGGCCGTCGAACGGCTTGCCCGCCGGGTAACCGGTCGCCGTCATGCTCGCGATCTTCGGCACCGCCGGGGCGTTGAACTCGACCGGGAGCGCCGAACCGACCGTCTCCTCCAGCGACTTGCCGGTGGAGCCCTTCTCCGGCGTCACGTGCAGCACCGCGAAGTCGTACGGGGCACCCTTGCCGCCCGTCTGACCGCCCTGGTCGATCCACTGCTGCGAGGTCTGCGCCCAGTCGCTCCACCACACGCCGTACGGAGCGATCTCCTCGCGGGTCGCGTTCTCCAGAGCGGCGGTCGGCCGGCCCTTGTCGTTGTAGGACGGCACGAAGGCGATGTTGCGGTACCAGCCGCCCTTCTTGCCCGCGTGGACGCAGTGCCCGGCCGTCCAGACCATGTTGGACTTGCCCGGGTGCGCGGGGTCCTGCACGACCGTCGCCGAGCAGACCATCGAGCCCTCGGGACCGTCGAAGAAGACCTTGCCGGACGCCGGCGAGGTCGAGTGGTACGGCGGCTGCACGGCCTTCGCGGCCACCGCGGCCGGCGTCGGGTCGGTCACGCCCTTGTCACCGGAGATGTCCTCCTCCTCGACCGGCTTGTCGGGACGCTCGGCGTCCCGCATCCGGTCCGGGTCCCAGAGGTCCTCGATGATCGGGTTGACGAAGTCCTTCGCCTCACGCAGCCACTTGTCCCGGTCCCAGTTCTTCCACTCGCCGTTCCGCCACTTGTCGACGTCGATCCCGTGCTCCTTCAGACGGTCCTTCAGGTCGTCCGGAATCGTGATCTTGTCGCCGGTCGACGGCGTCGCGGCGCTGGGCTTGTCACCCCCCGCGTTGTCCTCGGTCGGACCGCAGGCAGTCGCCGTCAGCGTCAGCGCCGCGACGGCGGACGCTGCGGCCAGCAGCGGACGAATCGATCGCATCTCGTGATCCCCCTGGGACTACGTCAACTTGTGCATCAGTGAACAGCAGTGACGTGGACACCCACGTCACATGAAGCCCCCACTATGCCGGTGCCGGAGGGGACGGTACGACGCAGGTCCGCGGTTCCGGCCCCCGACCAGCCGTTGCCGTGCCGTGATCCGGGACACGCCAAGGAACTTGGCTCCCGCCCGTGATCCCCGGCAGGCCCCGTCGTTGGTACGTACGGGGGACGCAGCGGCAGCTTTCAGGACGCCCCTCCGGGCGGCCCTGCAACGTACCGATGTGCAACGCAACCGTTACAGCGGGAGGACGACGAGCCGTGGCCGTGACCGAACCAGCTCCGGCCGTACCACCGGGCGCACGGGTCCGTGAGGACGCCCGCGCGACCGGAGAGGGAGGTGCCCACGAGGGCATCCTGCGCCGCCAGGCGCAGCGCGAATCCGCCGCGCGCACCTACGCGCGCTCGCTGCCGATCGTCCCCGTGCGGGCCAGGGGCCTCACCATCGAGGGCGCCGACGGCCGCCGTTACCTCGACTGCCTCTCCGGCGCGGGCACCCTCGCGCTCGGGCACAACCACCCGGTCGTCCTGGAAGCCGTCCGCAAGGTCCTCGACTCGGGCGCCCCGCTGCACGTCCTGGACCTCGCCACCCCCGTCAAGGACGCCTTCGTCACCGAGCTGTTCGCCACCCTGCCCGCGAAGCTCGCCGCCGACGCCCGCATCCAGTTCTGCGGACCCGCCGGCACCGACGCCGTCGAGGCCGCCCTCAAACTCGTCCGCACCGCCACCGGCCGGCGCGGCGTCCTCGCCTTCAGCGGCGCCTACCACGGCATGACCACCGGCGCCCTCGACGTCTCCGGCGGCGCCGACGACGTCCGCGTCGCCCGGCTGCCCTACCCGCGGAACTACCGCTGCCCCTTCGGCGTCGGCGGGGAGCGCGGCGCCGAACTGGCCGCCCGCTGGACCGAGACCGTGCTCGACGACCCCAAGAGCGGCGTCCCCGCACCCGCCGGCATGATCCTCGAACCCGTCCAGGGCGAGGGCGGTGTCATCCCCGCCCCGGACAGCTGGCTGCGCCGCATGCGGGAACTCACCGAGGCCCGCTCCATCCCGCTGATCGCCGACGAGATCCAGACCGGCGTCGGCCGCACCGGCGCCTTCTGGGCGGTCGACCACAGCGGGATCGTCCCCGACGTGATGGTGCTGTCCAAGGCCATCGGGGGCTCTCTCCCGCTCGCCGTCGTCGTCTACCGCTCCGAGCTCGACGCCTGGGAACCCGGCGCCCACGCCGGAACCTTCCGCGGCAACCAGCTCGCCATGGCAGCGGGCGCCGCCACCCTCGCGTACGTACGGGAGAACGGGCTGGCCGAACGCGCCGGCACCCTCGGCGCCCGCATGCTCGGACAGCTCCAGGGCCTCGCCGCCACGCACCCCTGCATCGGCGACGTCCGCGGCCGCGGACTGATGCTCGGCGTCGAACTCGTCGACCCGGAAGCCGGGAGCACCGGCCCCGGCGACCTCGCCCCGCCGCCCGACCCCGAGCTCGCGGGCGAGGTCCAGCGCCAGTGCCTGGACCGCGGCCTCATCGTCGAGCTGGGCGGCCGGCACAACGCCGTCGTCCGGCTGCTTCCCCCGCTCACCCTCACCGACGAGCAGGCGGCCGCCGTCCTCGACCGCTTCGCCGACGCCCTGGCCGCGGCCGAACGGGCCCACCGGACCCGCCCGTCCGGGCCGTCCCGCTGAACCCGGACCGACCCCGCCCGGCCCCTTCCCCCCTCCCAAGGAAGCCTCCGTGAACCCCACCCCCGCCTCCGCCGAGACGACCGGAACCGCCGCCGCCACGGCCACCGTCCTCGCCGCCGTCGACGGCCCTCCGACCGCCGCCGCCACGGCCGACGGCCCGTCGACCGCCGAACCCACCGTGCCCCGCCAGTACCCCGGCCCCCACGCCGGCCCCCACGCCCAGCCCCAGGCCTCAGCCCAGGTCTCAGCCCAGGCCTCAGCCCACGCCGCACCCTCCGCCGGCCCGCAGCCGGTCGCCGCGCCCGGTCCCGCGGCGCCTAGCCCCGCCGCCGCGCCCGGCCCCACCGCGCCCGGCCCCGCCGCCGCGCCCGGCCCCGACCCGCTGGACGACCCCGACCCCGCGCGGGCCGCCGACAGCGCCGCCGTCGAGAACCTGCTGCGCTGCTGGGTACGGGAGAAGAACCTCCCCGCACCCGAGCCGGCCGCGCCGGGCACTGCCACGACCCTGCGCATCCCGCTCGACGCCAGCGGCACCGCCCTCCTCGTCCCCGTCCGCCACTGGTCGCCCACCGGCTGGCACCGCTTCGGAGCCCCCGCCCTCGAAGGCCTCCCCGCCACCGCCCCGGCCGTCGACGCCGTCACCCTTGCCGCCCTGCTCAGCCGCGAGACCGGCCGCTCCGAGGCCACCGAACTCGTCGGCCGGGTCGCCGACTCGGCCCGCCGCACCGCCGACTTCATCGCCGAGCGCCGCCGCGACCCACGGCCCGCCCCCGAGGCCGACCTCTTCCTCACCGCCGAGCAGTCCCTGCTCCTCGGCCATCCGCTCCACCCCACGCCCAAGAGCCGCGAAGGACTCTCCGAGGCCGAGGCCCGGCTCTACTCGCCCGAACTGCACGGCTCCTTCCCTCTCCACTGGATGGCCGTCGACCACACCGTCCTCGCCACCGACTCCGCCTGGACCGAACAGGGCCGCCCGGTCGCCGCCGCCCAGCTCACCGCCGGCCTCGCCGACGGCCTCGAACTCCCCGCCGGCACCGCCGCCCTGCCGCTCCACCCCTGGCAGGCCCGCGAACTCCGGCACCGCCCCGCCGTCGCCGCCCTCCTCGACGCCGGACTCCTCCACGACCTCGGCCCCCACGGCAGCCGCTGGCACCCCACCTCCTCCGTCCGCACCGTGCACCGTCCCGGCGCCCGCGCCATGCTCAAGCTCTCCCTCGGCGTCCGGATCACCAACTCCCGCCGCGAGAACCTGCGCAAGGAACTCCACCGCGGCGTCGAGGTGCACCGCCTGCTGCGCACCGGCCTCGTCGACCAGTGGCAGGCCGCCCACCCGAGCTTCGACATCGTCCGCGACCCGGCCTGGCTCGCCGTCGACACCCCCGACGGCCTGCCCGTCCCCGGACTCGACGTCATGATCCGGCACAACCCCTTCACCGCCGGGGACGACGCCGTCTGCCTGGCCGCGCTCACCGCCCCGCGCCCCTGGCCCGGCTCCGCCCGGATGCGCTCGCGCCTGGCCGAACTCGTCCTCCGTCTCGCCGCCCGCACCGGCCGCCCCACCACCGCCGTCGCCACCGAGTGGTTCCTGCGCTACCTCGACCTCGTGGTCCGCCCGGTGCTGTGGCTCGACGGCCACGCCGGCGTCGCCCTGGAGGCCCACCAGCAGAACACCCTGGTCCTGCTCGACGCCGAGGGCTGGCCCGTCGGCGGCCGCTACCGCGACAACCAGGGCTACTACTTCCGCGAGTCCCGCCGCGACGAGCTGGAGAGCCGCCTCCCCGGAATCGGCCGCGCCAGCGACACCTTCGTCTCCGACCAGGTCACCGACGAGCGCTTCGCCTACTACCTCGGCATCAACAACGTCCTCGGCCTCATCGGAGCCTTCGGCTCCCAGCACCTCGCCGACGAGCGCGTCCTGCTCGCCGCCCTGCGCCGCTTCCTCACCGGCGCGACCGGCCTCGGCTCCCCGCTGCCGCACCGGCTCCTGGAAGCCGCGACCCTGCGCTGCAAGGCCAACCTCCTCACCCGGCTGCACGGCCTCGACGAGCTCGTCGGCCCCGTCGACACCCAGTCCGTCTACGTCACCGTCATCAACCCCCTCCGATCCTGATCCACCGCCGGGAACCACCCCGGCCGACCCCGTCCCGTCCGACCACCGACCACCGACCGCCGAGAGGAGAGCGCCCCGTGCCTCCCACCGAAGCGCGCCCCGGCAGCACGACCCCGCCCGGCGCCGACCGGAGCCCCGACGACACCCTCGACCTGCACCTGCCCGGGGAACTCGTCGCTCTGCTCTCCGCGGACGAACAGAGCCAGAGCGCCGAGGGCGACCTCCTCGACGACCTGGCCGGCTGGCAGCCGGCCGTCACCCCGGTCGGCCGCTTCCGTCTCGTCCCGGTCCGGCTCGACCGCGACCTGCCGCTGCTGACGCGCTGGATGAACGACCCCGCCGTGGCGGCCTTCTGGGAGCTCCAGGGCCCCGAGAGCGTCACCGCCGAGCACCTCCGCGCCCAACTCGACGGCGACGGCCGCAGCGTGCCCTGCCTCGGCGTGCTCGACTCCACGCCCATGAGCTACTTCGAGATCTACCGCGCCGATCTCGACCCGCTCGCCCGTCACTACCCCGCGCGCCCTCACGACACCGGCATCCACCTCCTCATCGGCGGCGTCGCCGACCGCGGCCGCGGCGTCGGCACCGCCCTGATCCGGGCCGCCGCCGACCTCGTCCTCGACCACCGGCCCCGCTGCACCCGCGTCCTCGCCGAACCCGACCTGCGCAACACCCCCTCCGTAGCAGCCTTCCTCGGCGCCGGCTTCCGCCTCTCCGCGGAAGTCGACCTCCCCGACAAACGAGCCGCGCTCATGGTCCGCGACCGGGCCCTGCGTCACGTCCTCTGAACACCCCTCTGACTTACATACACCGCTCGACCCACAGCGGTTCCCACTCCGAGGAGTCCTCGTGTCGACGTCCCCTGCACCCCACGACTCCGCACGACCCGCACCGTCCGCGCCGCCCGTCCCGCCGGCCCTGCACAGCCCTCCGGAGCTCAATCCGGAGGCCTGGACCAGGGCCGGCGCCCGCCTCCTCGCCAAGGCCGTCGCCGAGTTCGCGTACGAGGAGATCGTCGAACCGCGGCCGGCCGACGGCCCCGGCCGCCACACCCTCACCCTCGACGACGGAGCCACCCTCGCCTTCACCGCCCGGCGCGGCGCCTACGGCGGCTGGCGGGTCGATCCCGGCTCCCTCACCCTCGACGGCGCACCCGCGACCGACCCCCTCGACTTCCTCGTCCGCGGCCGCCGGCTCCTCCGTCTCGACGGCGCGACCCTCGGCCACCTCGTCCGCGAGCTCACCACCACGCTCGCCGCCGACGCCCGGCTCGACCACACCGCCCTGCCCGCCGCCCAGCTCGCCGACCTCGGCTACGCGGAGCTCGAAGGCCACCAGACCGGCCACCCCTGGATCGTCGTCAACAAGGGCCGGATCGGTTTCTCCGCCCCCGACGCGGCCCGCTGGGCCCCCGAGGCCCGCCGCCCCGCCCGGCTGCCGTGGATCGCCGTCAGCAGCCGCATGGCCGCCTACCGCGGAGTCCCCGGCCTCGACACCCCCGACCTGCTCTACGACCGGGAGCTCGACCCCGAGGTCCGCGAGGGCTTCCGCACCGCGCTGCGCGCCCGCGGCCTCGACCCGGACGGCTACCTCCTGCTGCCCGTACACCCCTGGCAGTGGGACGAGGTCCTGCTCCCGCTCTTCGCCCCGGCGATCGCCTCCGGGGCCGTGGTCCCGCTGCCCGCCGACGGCGACCTCCGGCTGCCGCAGCAGTCCGTCCGTACCTTCCTCAACACCACCCGGCCCGACCGGCACACCGTCAAGCTGCCGCTCTCCGTCCTGAACACCCTCGTCTGGCGCGGTCTGCCCACCGAGCGGACCCTCGCCGCCCCCGCCGTCACCGCCTGGGTCCACGGCCTGCGCGACGCCGACCCCTTCCTGCGCCAGGAATGCGGCGTGATCCTGCTCGGCGAGGTCGCCTCCGTCACCGTGGAGCACCCGCTCTACGACCGGCTGCCGGAGGTGCCGTACCAGTACAAGGAACTCCTCGGCGCGATCTGGCGCGAACCGCTGCGGCTGCCGCCGGGCGAGCGCGCCCGCACCCTCGCCTCGCTGCTGCACACCGACCCCGAGGGCCGGGCCTTCGTCGCCGAGCTCGTCGACCGCTCGGGCCTCGCGCCCCGGGCCTGGCTCCAGCGCCTCTTCGCCGCCCTGCTGCCGCCGCTGCTGCACTTCCTCTACCAGTACGGCACGGTCTTCTCCCCGCACGGCGAGAACGCCATCGTCGTCTACGACGAGCAGGACGTGCCCGTCCGGCTGGCGATCAAGGACTTCGTCGACGACGTGAACGTCAGCGCCGTGCCGCTTCCGGAACACGACACGATGCCGGACGACGTCCGCGCCGTGCTCCTCACGGAGGAGCCCGACTTCCTCACCCAGTTCATCCATTCGGGCCTTTTCGTGGGCGTCTTCCGCTACCTGGCGCCGCTGTGCGAGGAGCAACTGGGCGTGCCGGAGGAGGAGTTCTGGACGCTCGTGCGCGCCGAGATCCTGCGCCACCAGGCCCGCTTCCCGGAGCTGAAGGAACGGTTCGAGCTGTTCGATCTCCTGGTGCCGCGGATCGAGCGGCTCTGTCTCAACCGCAACCGCCTCCACCTCGACGGCTACCGTGACCGCCCCGAGCGGCCCCACGCCGCCGTCCACGGCACCGTCCCGAACCCGCTCGCGTGACCGCCGGGACGGGACAGGCTGTCGGTGGTGCCCCGTAGGGTGGAAGGGCTATGACGAAGCCATCCCTCCCCGATCTCCTCCACGCCGCCGTGACCGCCGTCGGCGGTGTGGAGCGCCCCGGCCAGGTCACCATGGCCGAGGCCGTGGCCGAGGCCATCGACGACGGTTCCCACCTCCTCGTCCAGGCCGGCACCGGCACCGGTAAGTCCCTCGGCTATCTCGTGCCGGCCCTCGCGCAGGGCGAGCGGGTGGTGGTCGCGACGGCGACGCTGGCCCTGCAGCGCCAGCTCGTCGAGCGCGACCTGCCGCGGACGGTCGACGCGCTGCACCCGCAGCTGCGGCGCCGCCCCGAGTTCGCCATGCTCAAGGGCCGGTCGAACTATCTGTGTCTGCACCGTCTCCACGAGGGCGTGCCGCAGGACGAGGAGGAGGGCCTTTTCGACCCCTTCGAGGCGGCGGCCCCCACCAGCAAGCTCGGCCAGGACCTGCTGCGGCTGCGCGACTGGTCCGACGAGACCGAGACCGGTGACCGCGACGACCTCACGCCCGGCGTGTCCGACCGGGCCTGGGCCCAGGTCTCGGTCTCCTCGCGCGAATGCCTGGGCGCGAGCAAGTGCGCGTACGGGGCGGAGTGCTTCGCCGAGGCGGCCCGTGAGCGGGCCAAGCTGGCCGAGGTCGTCGTCACCAACCACGCGCTGCTCGCCATCGACGCGATCGAGGGCGCGCCGGTGCTGCCGCAGCACGAGGTGCTGATCGTCGACGAGGCCCACGAGCTGGTCTCCCGGGTGACCGGGGTCGCCACCGGCGAGCTCACGCCGGGCCAGGTGAACCGGGCGGTGCGCCGGGCGGCGAAGCTGGTCGACGAGAAGGTGGCCGACCAGCTGCAGACCGCCGCCGAGGGCTTCGAGAAGCTGATGGAGCTGGCGCTGCCGGGCCGCCTGGAGGAGATCCCCGAGGACCTCGGCTACGCGCTGATGGCGCTGCGCGACGCCTCCCGCGCGGTGATCACGTCCCTCGGCAACACCCGCGACCGCTCGGTGCAGGACGAGGACGCCGTCCGCAAGCAGGCACTCGCCTCCGTGGAGACCGTCCACGGCGTCGCGGAGCGGATCACGCAGGGCTCGGAGTGGGACGTCGTCTGGTACGAGAGGCACGACCGCTTCGGTGCCTCGCTGCGGGTCGCGCCGCTGAGCGTCTCGGGCCTGCTGCGGGAGAAGCTGTTCGCGGACCGTTCGGTGGTGCTGACCTCGGCCACCCTCAAGCTCGGCGGAGACTTCAACGGTGTGGGGGCCTCGCTGGGCCTGGCCCCCGAGGGCACGCAGGGCGAGGACCTGCCGGTCTGGAAGGGCATCGACGTCGGTTCGCCCTTCGACTATCCGAAGCAGGGCATCCTCTACGTCGCCAAGCACCTGAACCGGCCCGCGCGGGACGGTGAGCGCGGGGACATGCTGGACGAGCTGACCGAGCTGATGCAGGCCGCCGGCGGACGGACGCTGGGCCTGTTCTCCTCGATGCGCGCGGCCCAGCAGGCGGCCGAGGAGCTGCGCACGAGGATTCCCGAGCTGCCGATCCTGCTCCAGGGCGAGGACACCCTCGGCGAGCTGATCAAGAACTTCGCCGCCGACCCGAAGACCTGTCTGTTCGGCACGCTCTCGCTCTGGCAGGGCGTGGACGTTCCCGGGCCGAGCTGCCAGCTGGTCGTCATGGACAAGATCCCGTTCCCGCGCCCGGACGACCCGCTGATGAGCGCGCGCCAGAAGGCCGTCGAGGACGCCGGGGGCAATGGCTTCATGGCGGTGGCGGCGACCCACGCGGCGCTGCTGATGGCGCAGGGCGCCGGCCGTCTCGTACGGGCGACGGGGGACCGGGGTGTGGTCGCGGTGCTGGATCCGCGTCTCGCGACGGCCCGGTACGGCAGCTATCTGAAGGCCTCGCTGCCGGACTTCTGGTTCACGACGGACCGCAACCAGGTGCGGAAGTCGCTGGCGGCCATCGACGCGGCGGCCAAGGCCGCGGAGGCGTAGGGGAGAGAGGCGGAGGCGTCGGGAGAAGGGCGGTCCGGGGCCGGGCACAAAGCAGGGCCCCGGGACCGGCGCAGTGGGTCCCGGGGCCCGGTTCAGGGCCGACGAGGTGGGGTCACACCCGTCGCAGCACGGCGACGACCTTGCCGAGGATGGTGGCCTCGTCACCGGGGATCGGCTGGTACGCCGAGTTGTGGGGGAGCAGCCAGACGTGGCCGTCCTCGCGCTTGAAGCGCTTCACGGTGGCCTCGCCGTCGAGCATGGCGGCCACGATGTCACCGTTCTCGGCGACGGGCTGGCGGCGCACCGTGACCCAGTCGCCGTCGCAGATCGCGGCCTCGATCATGGAGTCGCCGACCACCTTCAGGACGAACAGCTCGCCGTCGCCCACGAGCTGCCGGGGCAGCGGGAAGACGTCCTCGACGGACTCCTCGGCCAGGATGGGGCCACCTGCCGCGATCCGGCCGACCAGGGGGACGTAGGAGGCGGCGGGCTTGCCGGTGGTGTCGGTCGGCTGGGTGCTGGGCTGGTCCGAGCCGCGGACCTCGTACGCCCGGGGCCGGTGCGGGTCGCGGCGCAGGAAGCCCTTGCGCTCGAGGGCCATGAGCTGGTGTGCCACGGAGGAGGTGCTGGAGAGGCCCACCGCCTGGCCGATCTCGCGCATCGACGGCGGGTAGCCTCGGCGCTGCACGGAGTCGCGGATGACCTCGATGACGCGCCGCTGGCGGTCGGTGAGGCCGGAGCTGTCGGCCCGGATGCCTGGAGGTCGTCCGGGAAGCGAGCGCGCGGGCCGGCCTGGCTCCTCCCCGCTCATGGCGGCGTCATTCATGGCATGCACCGGCTCGAGTCGGCCCTGGGCGCGGCCCTGGGCAGTGATGGTGGCACTGTCTGCGGTGGTGGTCACGTCGTCGGCCCCTCTCGAATGGTCTCCCTGGCTGGCACAACGGTAGTGGCTTTCGAAAGGTTGCGCCAAACACACGTTCGAGTGAAAATTCGCAGTTCGCCTTACGTGTACGTGCGAGCGGGTGTATATGCGGACCCCGGGTTCCTTCTCAAATCGGTCATTACGGTAACGTTCACCGCCGGACCGGCCGGGGCGTACCGGGGCCCGGCCCGCTGGACCGCCGGCGGGCGGACGGGTCGCCGAGGGTGCCCTCCCAGTCTGGCACCGGCCACCCCGGGATCCGCGCCGCCGCGCCCTTCCCGTACCCTCGTGGCCGGTCGCGGACGCCTCGCGGACCCGCCGGACGTGCGACACGCGCGTGGTGCCCGAAATGCCGACCAACCCAAGATCTAGTGGTTGTATGGCATCAGCCACCCACAAGTAGTGGTCCCCGGTCGGCCGGGGCAGCTCGGATCGCCTATGCTGGTGGTCGCTTCGCAGGGCCCTCAACGGCCGGGCGGGGCTATTCAGTCGTGCCGTGAGGGAGGGTCGGAACCAATGCACTGCCCCTTCTGCAGGCACCCCGACAGCCGCGTCGTCGACAGTCGTACGACCGACGACGGCACGTCGATCCGCCGCCGCCGCCAGTGCCCCGACTGCTCCCGTCGTTTCACGACCGTGGAGACGTGTTCGCTCATGGTGGTCAAGCGGTCCGGGGTCACCGAACCCTTCAGCCGTACCAAGGTCATCTCCGGCGTGCGCAAGGCGTGCCAGGGGCGGCCCGTCACCGAGGACGCCCTCGCCAAGCTCGGCCAGCGGGTCGAGGAGGCGGTGCGCGCCACCGGGAGTGCCGAGCTGACCACCCACGACGTGGGTCTGGCCATCCTCGGCCCGCTGCAGGAACTCGACCTCGTCGCGTACCTGCGCTTCGCGTCCGTGTACAAGGCTTTCGACAGCCTCGAAGACTTCGAGGCCGCCATCGCGGAGCTCCGCGAGCGGCCTCCCGCTGAGGGCGGCGGGCCCGGAGCGACCCCCGGGGTCCCCGTTCCCGCCACCGCCGCCGAGTAGACCGGCGGGCCGGACCGCGGAGGTCCGGCGACCGGCCGCCACGCGGCCCCACAAAACCTGCCCCGAGCGATCCGTGAGGCGTTCGCGGCAAGAGCACTACAGACAGCAGTACAGAAAACGGAGCCCCGGAATTTTCCGGGCGCTCCAGGGTGTTTTGCCCGTATATGGGAGGCGGCATGACAGAGACGGCGAGCGGTCCGGCACGTGGTTCCCGCGCCAAGGGAGCCAAGGCGGCGAGCAAGGGCCTGCGAATCGAACGCATCCACACCACCCCCGGCGTGCATCCGTACGACGAGGTGACCTGGGAGCGTCGTGACGTCGTCATGACCAACTGGCGCGACGGCTCGATCAACTTCGAGCAGCGCGGCGTCGAGTTCCCCGACTTCTGGTCGGTGAACGCGGTCAACATCGTCACCAGCAAGTACTTCCGCGGGGCCGTCGGCACCCCGCAGCGCGAGACCGGTCTCAAGCAGCTGATCGACCGGATCGTGAAGACCTACACGAAGGCCGGCGAGGACTACGGCTACTTCGCCTCGCCCGCCGACGCCGAGATCTTCGAGCACGAGCTGGCCTACGCCCTCCTGCACCAGATCTTCAGCTTCAACTCCCCGGTGTGGTTCAACGTCGGCACGCCGCAGCCCCAGCAGGTCTCCGCCTGCTTCATCCTGGCCGTCGACGACTCCATGGAGTCGATCCTCGACTGGTACAAGGAAGAGGGCATGATCTTCAAGGGCGGCTCCGGCGCCGGCCTGAACCTCTCCCGCATCCGCTCCTCCAAGGAGCTGCTCTCCTCCGGCGGCAACGCCTCCGGCCCGGTCTCCTTCATGCGCGGTGCCGACGCCTCGGCAGGAACGATCAAGTCGGGCGGCGCCACCCGCCGCGCCGCCAAGATGGTCATCCTCGACGTCGACCACCCCGACATCGAGGACTTCATCGAGACCAAGGTCAAGGAGGAGGAGAAGATCCGCGCCCTCCGCGACGCGGGCTTCGACATGGACCTGGGCGGCGACGACATCACGTCCGTCCAGTACCAGAACGCCAACAACTCCGTCCGTGTGAACGACGAGTTCATGAAGGCCGTCGAGGCCGGCGGCAAGTTCGGCCTGCGCGCCCGCATGACCGGCGAGGTCATCGAGGAGGTCGACGCCAAGGCGCTCTTCCGCAAGATGGCCGAGGCCGCGTGGGCCTGCGCCGACCCGGGCATCCAGTACGACGACACGATCAACCACTGGCACACCTGCCCCGAGTCCGGCCGCATCAACGGCTCGAACCCGTGCAGCGAGTACATGCACCTGGACAACACGTCCTGCAACCTCGCCTCGCTGAACCTGATGAAGTTCCTCAAGGACGACGGCAAGGGCAACCAGTCCTTCGACGTCGAGCGCTTCGCCAAGGTCGTCGAGCTCGTCATCACCGCGATGGACATCTCCATCTGCTTCGCCGACTTCCCCACCCAGAAGATCGGCGAGAACACCCGCGCCTTCCGCCAGCTCGGCATCGGCTACGCCAACCTCGGCGCCCTCCTCATGGCGACCGGCCACGCGTACGACTCCGACGGCGGCCGCGCCCTCGCCGGCGCCATCACCTCGCTGATGACGGGTACGTCGTACAAGCGCTCCGCCGAGCTGGCCGCGGTCGTCGGCCCGTACGACGGCTACGCGAAGAACGCCACCCCGCACCAGCGCGTCATGAAGCAGCACGCCGACGCCAACGACAAGGCCGTCCGCATGGACGACCTGGATACCCCGATCTGGGCCGCCGCCACGGAGGCCTGGCAGGACGTGATCCGCCTCGGCGAGAAGAACGGCTTCCGCAACTCCCAGGCCTCGGTCATCGCCCCGACCGGCACCATCGGTCTCGCGATGTCCTGCGACACCACCGGCCTCGAGCCCGACCTCGCCCTGGTCAAGTTCAAGAAGCTGGTCGGCGGCGGCTCGATGCAGATCGTCAACGGCACCGTCCCGCAGGCCCTGCGCCGCCTGGGTTACCAGGAGGAGCAGATCGAGGCGATCGTCGCCCACATCGCCGAGCACGGCAACGTGATCGACGCCCCCGGCCTGAAGACCGAGCACTACGAGGTCTTCGACTGCGCCATGGGCGAGCGCTCCATCTCCGCGATGGGCCACGTCCGCATGATGGCCGCCATCCAGCCCTGGATCTCGGGCGCCCTCTCGAAGACGGTCAACATGCCGGAGACGGCGACCGTCGAGGAGGTCGAGGAGATCTACTTCGAGGCGTGGAAGATGGGCGTCAAGGCGCTCGCGATCTACCGCGACAACTGCAAGGTCGGCCAGCCGCTCTCCGCCAAGAAGAAGGAGGACGAGAAGGCCGAGGTGACCGCGAAGACCGAGGCGACGATCCGCGAGGCCGTCGAGAAGGTCGTCGAGTACCGCCCGGTCCGCAAGCGCCTCCCGAAGGGCCGCCCGGGGATCACCACCTCCTTCACCGTCGGTGGCGCCGAGGGCTACATGACCGCCAACTCCTACCCGGACGACGGTCTCGGCGAGGTCTTCCTGAAGATGTCGAAGCAGGGCTCGACCCTCGCGGGCATGATGGACGCCTTCTCCATCGCGGTCTCGGTCGGCCTGCAGTACGGCGTGCCGCTGGAGACGTACGTCTCGAAGTTCACCAACATGCGCTTCGAGCCGGCCGGCATGACGGACGACCCGGACGTGCGGATGGCGCAGTCGATCGTCGACTACATCTTCCGCCGCCTGGCGCTCGACTTCCTGCCCTTCGAGACCCGCTCCGCCCTCGGCATCCACTCCGCCGAGGAGCGCCAGCGTCACCTGGAGACGGGCTCCTACGAGCCCGCCGACGACGAGGTCGACGTCGAGGGCCTGGCCCAGTCGGCGCCCCGCACCCAGGAGCTCAAGGCCGTCGCCGCCCCGGCGAAGGCCGAGGTCCCGGCGCCGAAGCAGGCCCACACCTCCGCGGAGCTCGTCGAGATGCAGCTCGGCATCAGCGCGGACGCCCCGCTCTGCTTCTCCTGCGGCACGAAGATGCAGCGCGCCGGCTCCTGCTACATCTGCGAGGGCTGCGGCTCGACCAGCGGTTGCAGCTGACCGTCCTGAGTGACACCTGACGGAGGGTGCCGTTCCCGGAAGCCGGGGGCGGCACCCTCCGTCGTGCCGCACCCCGGGCCGGCCCGTACGCCCGCCCGTACAGCCGCCCGCGCCTTCTCCTCCTCGCGGGTTAGGCTCTGCGGCGCGCGAACGGCGCGCTGAGCAGGGGGGAAACATGACGGAGCAGGTGGCGGCGGAGGCCAAGGGCCCGAGAGCCGGCGCGCAGGCGACGGCCGCGCTCGTGCTGGGGGCGGTCCTGGCGGGAGGGTTCTGGTACCTGGCGCAGAACGAGCAGGAGAGTGCCGCCGCGCGCGGACCGGCCGAGTGCCGGGCGTCCACCGGCAAGCTGCCAGCGACGTACGTCAACGGCACACGGCTGTGCCAGGCGCTCAACCGGCCGGACCTTCCGACGCTGCTCGGCACGCCGGGGGAGCAGGCGCAGAACGCGTGGGGGAACGACGGCGAGGATCCCACCGGCGGCAGGGCTCCCCGGCCCGAGGGCCAGGTCGGCCTCCCCACGTACTCGGTGCAGCTCAGCCTCTCGTACGACCGGATGCCGGTCGCCCGCCTCGGGCGGCTCCTCGGCGGTACGGAGCCCACGACGTTCCAGGGGCGCGCGGCGTTCCTCTACTCGGACCGCACGCTCGCCCTCAAGATCCCGCTCGGCGGCGGCAAGGCCGAGTCGGGCACCGGCGGCATCGCCCGGCACCTGGTGGTCGCCAGGGACGCCGAGGACGGCGGCGGTTCCTACGAGCTCGTCATCTGGCGCGAGGACCAGGGGATCCCGGACGACGCCGCGCTGCTGCGGGTCGCCGAACGGGTCCTGCCGACGGTTCCCGGCTGGGCGGGGAACTGACGGACGGGCGCGGTGCCGAGGGAAGGACCGGCCGCCGGGCGCCCGACGACCGCTCCCGGCAGGCTGCGGCGCTCAGGCGGGCCGCGCGCCCATCACGGTGCCGAAGGTGCTCGGATCGATGTCGAAGCCGCGGAGGAGGGGGCGGAAGTCCCACTCCTCGGAGGCGTCCGACGCGCCTTCGCGGACGAACTCCGCGACCGTCGCCGCCGTCGCGTCCGCCACGGACGCGAGGCCGTCGTCGAGCAGGTCGGTGTAGCCCTCGCGCACCCGGACGCCGGTCCGCGCCACCTGGCCGAACGTGAGCCGCCCACCGCCCTGCTGTACGGCCACGCCCACCACCACGCGCGCGTAGCGCGGCGCGAGCCTGGTGAGCTCCAGCGTCATCGACTCGTCGTAGCCGAGGCCCTGGCCCGTACGGCTGTCGCGGTGGAGGGTGATGGTGCCGTCGGGCGAGCGGCTGTCGAAGTGCACCAGATAGGCCGGAGGCCCGTACGGGGCGTCCGCCGTGTAGACGGCCGCGACGAGGTCCAGGTCGTGCGCGGGAGCACCGGCCGGGCTGGGATCCCACTTGAGCGAGACCTCGACCTTGCCGACCCCCTTGTTGAGCCCGCTCACCGTGAATCCCCTCTCTCCGTAAGGTTCCTGACGTGCGTTCATGGTGTCATGTGATCAACATGTCATCGGTCGAGGGGGAGTGCCGCATGTGGGGCGGGGAAGAGCTGGATCTGGACGCATATCTGGCGCGGATCGGGTACTCGGGGGAGCTCGCCCCCGATATCGCGACCCTGCGCGCCGTGCACCGGGCGCACGTGGAGGCGATCCCCTTCGAGAACCTGGACGTGGCACTCGGGCGCCGGATCGACCTGGACCTCAAGAGCCTCCAGGCCAAGCTCGTCGCCCGCCGTCGCGGCGGCTACTGCTACGAGCAGAACTCGCTGCTCGCCGCGGCCCTGGAACGGATCGGTTTCGAGGTCGCGGGGCGCGGCGCCCGTAACCGGAGCCGGGGTGACGCACTGACGCCGATCACCCACGCGGTGCTCGTCGTCACCGTGGGCGGCGAGCAGTGGCTCGCGGACGCCGGCTTCGGCTGGCAGGGGCCGCTGGAGCCGGTGCCGCTCGCCGACGGCGCGCGCGTCGAGCAGGACGGCTGGGTCTTCGGCGTCGGCGTCGAGGCGGAGGGCGTCCACGTGCTGCGCGCGCTTCGCCCGGAGGGGTGGACCGACCTCTACTCCTTCGCACCGCACACCCTGTTCCCCGTGGACTTCGAGCTCATGAACCACTACAGCTCCAGCCATCCCCGGTCGCGCTTCCTCGGCCAGGTGGTGGCCCATCTTCCGGGCGCGGCGGTGCGCCGGGCGCTGGTGCGCGACGGCCTGACCTCGGTACTCGTCGACGGATCGCGGGAGGAACGCCGGGTGGAGACGGAGGAGTTGACGGTCACCCTGGCCGAGGTCTTCGGGATCGAGGTGGACGAGGAGGAGGCCGCGGGTCTGGTGCGGGTGCACTCCGGCGAGGTCTGACGGCGCGCCCGTCCGCCCCGTACCATGGCTCGGTGCTGGTCAAGTGGATTCGCTGCACCGTGGTGGACCGTCGAGGGTTCGAGCGGGGGCAGCGGAAGTGGGCGGGTCTGCTCGGTGAGCCGGGATTCCGGGGGCAGGGCGGAGGGTGGAGCCGGCGGCGGCCGGATGTCGCCCATGTCTTCGCGTTCTGGGAGAGCCGCGCGTTCTACGACTCCTTCATGGCCCGCTCGCACGACCGGCTCGCGGCTTCCCAGGTCGGCACGTACCGGGACGCCCAGGTCAAGCTGTTCGACCACCGCTTCGACGTGAAGACGGGTTTCGAGCCGCGGTTCGCCGACGCGGACGTGGCCCGGGTCGCGCACTGCCGGGTGCACGAGGAGCGCGTGGAGCACTTCGCCCTGATGCAGGAGAAGGTGTGGAACCCGGCGATGGCCGGGTCTCCCGGCATGCTCCGGGGCCTGTTCGGCGAGGCGCCCGGGCACGAGTTCCTGGTCCTGTCGATGTGGAACTCGGCGGCGGAGCACGGCAAGTACCGCGTCGAGCGGATCGAGCGGCTCGGCCTGCGGGCGCAGACCGAGGCCGATGTCGCGGCGATGACGGGCGACGTGGTGCAGCTCGAGTCCGCCTGGACGGTGTGATCTTCCTGGATGCCCGCCGGTGACGCTTTTCGCTCGGCTGAGGCGGCGGGGGGCGGCCGTGGCGGTGGCGCGGCGGGGGCGGCGGGGGCGGCCGTGGCGAGGGTGCCGCGGTGAGGCCCGCCACGCGTTCGAGGATCGGGTCCCCGGCAGCCGTTAGGGCGCCCGTCTCGTCGAGGGGCCGTACGCCGGATGGACGCCGGGCGCCTGCCCGGCTGAGCCGGTCGGCGGGGTGCCGTCTAGGGTCGTGGCATGGCACGACCGCGACGCATCGTCCTCGTACGACACGGAGAGTCCGAGGGCAATGTGGACGACACGGTGTACGAGCGCGAGCCCGACCACGCACTCCGCCTCACCAGGACCGGGCGGAGCCAGGCCGAGAGGACGGGTGAGCGGCTGCGCGAGCTGTTCGGGGACGAACGGGTCAGCGTCTACGTGTCGCCGTACCGCCGCACCCATGAGACGCTGCACGCCTTCCGGCTCGACCCGCGCCGGGTCCGCGTGCGGGAGGAGCCCCGGCTGCGCGAGCAGGACTGGGGCAACTGGCAGGAGCGGGAGGACGTACGCCTCCAGAAGGCGTACCGCGACGCCTACGGCCACTTCTTCTACCGCTTCGCACAGGGCGAGTCCGGCGCCGACGTGTACGACCGGGTGGGTGCCTTCCTGGAGAGCCTCTACCGGAGCTTCGAGGCGCCCGACCACCCGCCCAACGTGCTGCTCGTCACCCACGGACTGACCATGCGCCTCTTCTGCATGCGCTGGTTCCACTGGACGGTCGCCGAGTTCGAATCGCTGTCCAACCCGGACAACGCGGAGACCCGGATGCTGCTGCTCGGCAAGGACGGGAAGTACCGGCTCGACCGGCCCTTCGAACGCTGGCGTACCCCGGAACCGTACGGGCCCACCGGGTAGACACCCGGGTCGACACCTCATGGTGCCGACTCGTCAGGCACTGTCCCGGTGTGCGAACAGCGATCGCTCATAGAGCCTGGTCAGGCCCCGCGCCGTCGTTTCGGAGCCCCTGTGTGGCTGTTCTCGACCCCCAGGCCGCCGGGCGGTGGCATATTCGCGGGATGAGACATGTGCGCAGGGTGGGGGCGGCGGTCGCGATGGCGGCCGCGGCGGCAATGGTGTCCGGGTGCTCGGGGGGCGACGACAACTCCGCGAAGGGGGCGGGGACGATCCCCGCGGTCAGTGAGATACCGACGGTCGGTGACACACCGACGGTCGATGTGTCCGTCGCACCGGCTACGGAGGAGCCGGTCACGGAGGCGCCGAGCACGCCGGCCACACCGCAGGAGGAGCTGGATCTTCTGGCGGCGGAGAAGAACTGGGAGGTCGACGATCTGTACGCGGGCTCGGCTGCCGCGTTCGTGGAGGACATCTGCGAGTCGCTGCCCACGAGCGGGGCCGGGAACTGGTCACGGCCGCAGTGGCTGGCGGAGTCCGGCAACTTCGAGGGTGACGGCAAGGCGATCCTGCAGGCGGGGATCCCGAAGTTGTGCCCGAAGTGGTCGACGGTCCTGAAGCAGGCGGTGTCGGGGAAGTACGACCGGTGGTTCGGCAACGGCACGTACGTGGTGTCGTCGAAGCCTGCCGCCGACGGCGACGGGGACACCATCCCGCCGGGCACGTACCGGGCCGAGGGAAAGATGGAGAACTGCTACTGGGAGCGGACGTCGGAGTCCGGGGAGATCATCGACAACAACTTCGCGACGTCCGCGCGGAAGATCACGATCACGATCCGGTCGTCGGACGGCCAGTTCACGTCCGAGGGCTGCGAGGTGTGGAAGCCGGTGAAGTAGCTGCGCAGCAGCGCGGCCCCGCCAGACGACGAGGGATGCCGGCGGGGCCTCGTTCACCGCGGCGGGAAGGCTCCGTGCCGGGGCGGCGGGGCCAGGGCAGCGTGGCGGACCCGCAAGGTCGCACAGAGGCGGTATCCGACCAGGTGGGTGAAGGCGATCTGGAACATCAGCACGCCGATGAACAGACCGGTGGCCCCGAGGACGAGCCCGAGGAACGCGGCCACGTCCGCTACGCCGGCAGAACCGTTCCCTGCTCTGCTCACCATGGAGTCGAAGGGCAGGAAGCCCACCACGACGTCGACGCCGAAGCTGACCAGTGTCGCGAGCACCAGGGTCGAGATCGATCGTAGGCACCGGCTCCTACGCGAGGACAGCACTCCGACGGCAGCCGCGGTGCGGAACAGACAACGCCGGCAGCCGCGACAGGGGCCGAAGAGGCACAGCCGCACCACTTTGATGGTGCTGGATCCGTTGGCTACGAATTAGAGTGGCAGACCGATGACCGCTGACTCCTCTCTCGACCGGCGCTTCGAACGCGCCCTGGCCAGCCTGCGCGGGCTGTCCGTGGGAGACGCCCTGGGCTCCCAGTACTTCGTTCCCGCCAACTATCCCCTGCTCAAACGGCACGAGCCGCCGACCGGCCCCTGGCAGTGGACCGATGACACGGAGATGGCCTGCTCGGTCCTCGCCGTGCTCGCCCGCCACGCGCGGATCGACCAGGACGCGCTGGCGCAGTCCTTCGCCGTGCACCACGACTTCGACCGCGGCTACGGCCCCGCCGTCAACCGGATGCTCCGGCTCATCCGCGAGGGAGGGGACTGGCGGCAGCTCGCCGCGGGTCTCTTCAACGGGCAGGGCTCGTGGGGCAACGGCGCCGCCATGCGGATCGCGCCGCTCGGCGCCTGGTACGCCGACGACCCGGAACAGGCGACCCACCAGGCCGAGATCTCCGCGTACACCACCCACCAGCACCGCGAGGCCGTCGTCGGGACGATGGCCGTCGCCGCCGCGGCCGCCCTCGTCGCGGACCCGGCCGGTCCGCCCACGCCCGAGGCGCTGCTCGACGGTGTCGTCGCGCTCGTTCCGCGCAGCGCGGTCGGCGCCGGTCTTCGCCGGGCCCGCGACATGCTCGACTACGGCGACGCGGCGACCGTCGCGGCGGTCCTCGGCAGCGGCCGGCGGACGAGCGCGCACGACACCGTGCCGTTCGCCCTGTGGTCCGCGGCGCGGGCACTCGGGGACTTCGAGCGGGTCTTCTGGACGACGGCCGGGGTGGGCGGTGACGTCGACACCACGTGCGCCATCGCCTGCGGGGTCGTCGCGGCGGGACCGGGCGGCGAGCCGCCCGCCGCCTGGCTCGAGCAGACCGAGGAACTGCCGGAGTGGGTGCCGACGGCGGCGCACTCCTAGGGAGGGCTCGAGCGCGGTCGCCGTCGCCGTCGTCGCAGGTCTCAAGCGCGGTCGAGCGCGCCGGCGAGTGCGGCGTCGAGCGCGCTGTCGTCGTCCCGCCATCCGGGCAGGCCGAGCGGCCCGGGCGGCGGGATGACGGACGGTACCGGGCGTTCCGGGCACGAGTGTCACGGTCCTGCCACAGCCGGGGCCGAAACGGTTCGGCGGGTCGCCGCGCGGTTAGAGTCGGCCACTCGCAGCGCTGATCATGACAAACACAGCGCGCCGACGAGCCACCGGGACCGCCGAGCAGCCGCACGGCAGGGCGGACCGGGCCGGGAGGGGGTCCCGTGACCGACAATCCATCCGCTGAGCCGCCCAAGGACAGCCCGCCGCCGGGAAGCCCGACGCCGAGCGCCAAGCCGACGTCGAGCGCCACTCCGGCGTCGAGCGTCACTCCGACGCCGAGTACCACTCCGACGTCGAGCGCCACTCCGGCGTCGAGCGCCACTCCGGCGTCGGCCGCGGCCGCGCCGCCGCACGGGCCGTACCGGCCGGGGTCGTACCCCCCGCCGTACCAGACGTGGGGGCCGCCGCGGAAGCCGGCGCCCAGCAAGCTCAGGCCCCCGGCGCCGGCCGCTCCGACCTCTCCGACGCTGTGGGCCGTCGTGGCCACCGCGCTGGTGGCCTCGCTGCTGCTCAGCGGCGGCGCCGGCGTGAACCTGCTGCTCGTGGCCGTGCCCGCCACCCTCGCCGGAGCCTTCGCCGCCCGTGCGGCGGGCCGTCGACTGCGGCCCTGGACGCTGGTGTGGGCCGTCGGCGGCGCCGCGCTGCTCCTCGTACCCGTACTCAGCGACGCGGGCTGGCCGACCTTCCTCGCGATCGTCACGGCGCTGGGACTCACCGGTTACGCGCTGCACGGCGGCCGGGGCTGGCCCAGCATGCTGTTCGGGCCGGTGGGGCTCTTCGACTCCCTCGGTACCGGCATGGCATGGACCTGGCGAGGCGTGCGCGAACGCGCCGGCGGCTCGCAGGGCCGCTGGGGCCCGGTGCTGCGCACGGTGCTCGTCGCCGCGGGCCTGCTGGTGGTCTTCGGCGGGCTGTTCGCCGCCGCCGACGCGGCCTTCGCCGATCTGCTCGGCTCCCTCCTGCCCGACATCTCGCTGGACCAGGCGCCCTGGCGGTTCCTGTGCTTCCTGCTCGGGCTGTTCGGCGCGATGGCCGTCGCCCGTACCGCCGCCGCGCCGCTGCGCTGGGACCGGCTGAGCTTCGGCCAGGGCCGGGCTCGCGGCCGGCTGGAGTGGGCGCTGCCGCTCGTCGTCCTGAACCTGCTCTTCGCCGCCTTCAACGCCATCCAGCTCGCCGTGCTCTTCGGCGGCTACGACAAGGTCCTCAGCCAGACCGGTCTGACCTACGCCGAGTACGCCCGCCAGGGCTTCTGGCAGCTGCTCATGGCCACCCTCCTCACTCTCGTGGTGATCGGCCTGGCGCTGCGCTGGGCGCCCCGGGGCGACGTACGCGACACCCGGCTCGTCCGGGCTGTCCTCGGCACCCTGTGCGTCCTCACCCTGGTCGTGGTCGCCTCCGCCCTGCGCAGGATGGACCTCTACGTCGACGCGTACGGGCTCACCCGGCTGCGCATCTCGGTGGCCACCATGGAGATATGGCTCGGCGTCGCGATCCTGCTGATCATGGCGTCCGGGATCTGGGGCGCCCGGCTGCTGCCCCGCGCCCTGGCCGTGAGCGCCGCCGGCTTCGTCCTCGCCTTCGGGCTGATCCAGCCTGACGCGCTCATCGCGCAGCAGAACGTCGACCGTTACGAACGGCTCGGCAAGATCGACGTGCGCTATCTCTCCGGGCTCTCCACCGACGCCGTACCCGCCCTCGACCGGCTTCGGGGTGCCCAGCGCGACTGCGCGCTGCGGGACATCGCCGAGCGGCTGGACGACGAGGGCGACGTGAGCTGGTACGCCACCAGCCTCTCCGAGTCCCGGGCCCGGGACATCCTCGCCGCGCGGCCCGTGAGCCGCTTCGCCTCCTGCGGCGATCCCACCCGGGACGAGGAGTACGACCCGGACGCCGATCCGTACAGCACGTACGACCCTTACGCCCCTTAGGCCCTACAGCCACACGCGTACCGGCGTGCCCCCTCGTGCGGGAGGGGGCACGCCGTCGGCGTCATGCGACCGGGCCGGCGGCCTCCGCCTTGCCGCTGAGGGCCTCCAGGTCGCTCTTGCGTACGCGGATCACCGCGACCGCCGTGACGAACGCGATCAGCACCATGGCGACCGCCGCGACGAACGCGGTCGATATGCCGGCCGTCAGCACCTCGTGCGACCACGGCGCCGGGAGCTGCTTCTCCTTGAGGAACTCCGCCTTCTGCGCGTCCGTCGCGTGCGCCAGGAAGTCCTGCGCCTGCCGCTCGCCCTCGTCCTTGCTCGCGGTGCCGAAGACCGTGACCAGGATGGACAGACCGAGGGAACCGCCCACCTGCTGGGTGGCGTTGAGCAGACCCGAGGCCGCACCGGCCTCGTGCTGGGCGACGCCCGAGACCGCGGTCAGGGTGAGGGTCACGAAGTTGAGTCCCATGCCGAAGCCGAAGGTGACCATCGGCCCGAGGACCCCGCTCGCGTAGGAGCTGTCCGGCGTGATGAAGGTCAGCCAGAACAGGCCGATGCCGGTGATCGCCGCACCGGCCACCATGAACGGCTTGGGCCCGAGCACGGGCAGCAGCCGCTGGGCGAGACCGGCGCCCGCACCGATGGCGAGCGTCACCGGGAGGAAGGCGAAACCGGCGCGGATCGGCGTGTAGCCGAGCACGTTCTGCACGAACAGGACGATGAAGAAGAACATGCCGAACATGGCGGCGGCCAGGCTGAGCATGATCACGTACGTGCCGGAGCGGTTGCGGTCGGCGAACATCCGCAGCGGCGTGATGGGTTCACGGGCGCGTGACTCGACCACGGCGAAGGCCGCGAGCAGGATCACCGCGGACACGAACGAACCGATGGTCAGCGAGTCCTTCCAGCCCTCCTCGGAGGCCCGGATGAAGCCGTAGACGAGCGCGGCCATGCCGAGGGTGGAGGAGAACGCGCCGGCCAGGTCGAAGCGGCCCGGGTGGCGCTCGGACTCGTTGATGAAGCGCGGCGTCAAGAACGCGATGAGCAGGCCGATCGGGACGTTCACGAAGAGCACCCAGCGCCAGTCGAGCCACTCGGTCAGCATGCCGCCGGCGAGCAGTCCGATCGCGCCGCCGCCCGCGGACACGGCCGCGAAGACGCCGAACGCACGGTTGCGTTCGGGACCTTCGGGGAACGTCGTCGTGATCAGGGCCAGCGACGTGGGCGAGGCGATCGCGCCGCCGACGCCCTGGAGGGCGCGCGCGGCGAGGAGCTGCCACGGCTCCTGGGCGAAACCGCCGAGGAGGGAGGCGGCGGTGAAGACCAGGATGCCGGTCAGGAACACCCGGCGGCGGCCGAGGATGTCGCCGGCCCGGCCGCCGAGCAGCAGCAGGCCGCCGAAGGTGAGGGTGTAGGCGCTGAGCACCCACGACAGGTCGGTGGTGGAGAAGGAGAGCGCCTCCTGGATGTGCGGAAGCGCGATGTTCACGATGGTGGCGTCCAGAACGACCATCAGCTGGCAGGCGGCGATGACGGTCAGCGCGATCCCCGGCCGGTTCGGATACCGGGCGGAGCCGGGACCCGGACTGCGGCCGGGATCGGTCTGGGTGTCCACCGGAGATGTTGTCACTATGTATCCCCCACGGAAGAATTTAGTGAACGCACTCGTTCACTGTCGCCCACGGTAGTGACTCCCCCTCAGGGAACGCAAGCGTTCACTGAGTGCTGCCGGGCGAGCCGTTCCTCCCCAACAGAGAGGTTCTGATGGTTACTTCGCACTCCGAGGCCGCCGCTCGGCCGCAGGGGGCGGCGCCGCGCCGGCGCGGCGCGGTACTGGAACGCGCCATCCTGGAAGCGGCCCTCGAACAGCTGAGCACGGTCGGCTGGAACGGTCTGACGATGGAGGCCGTCGCCTCCGGAGCCCAGACCGGCAAGGCCGCCGTCTACCGCCGCTGGCCGTCCAAGGAGGACCTGGTCGCGGACGCGCTCAGGGCCGGGCTCCCCGCCCTCGACGACGCGCCCGACCACGGCGGGGTGCGCGAGGACCTGTACCAGCTGTGCGGCCGGGTGCGGGCCGTCATGTACTCGAAGCCCGGCTTCGCCCTGCGCGCCGTGCTTCACGAATGCGACCACGAGGCCGCCGACCGCTTCCACGAACTGATCACGACCGCGGTGACCGAACCCTCGCAGCGGCTGCTGCGCGAGGTGATCGAGCGCGGCATCGCCCGCGGCGAGGTGCGCGAGGACGCGGCTCACGAGATCGTCTTCGACGTGATCCCGGCGCTGATGATGTACCGGTCGAAGGTGTGCGCCAGTGAATGGAGCGATGCCGAGCTCGCCGAGATGATCGATTTGGTGATGATGCCGCTGCTGCGGCGTTAGGGCGGCGTCGGGGCGGTGTCAGGGCGGTTCGGGGAAGGGGGCCCGCCAGTGGTCGGGGCGGTTCGGGAAGGGGGCCCGCCAGTGGTCGGGGCGGTTCGGGAAGGGGGGCCGCCAGTGGTCGGGGCGGTTCGGGAAGGGGGCCCGCCAGTGGTCGGGGGCGGTCCGCGAACGGTCGGGTTCCGGACGACTTCCGGGCGGGTCCGGACGGCGGAGGGGTATCCGGGTACCGAGGCGGGCGCCCACCGGCGTAATCTGACAAGCGCCATGCCGTACGAACCACCCACCCACAGCGTCGAGCGCTCGATCCGAGCGACCACCGGTGCCAAGATCATTGCCGGGATCGACGAGGTCGGACGCGGGGCGTGGGCCGGTCCCGTCACCGTGTGCGCCGCCGTCACCGGCCTGCGCCGCCCGCCCGCCGGGCTCACCGACTCCAAGCTGCTCACCCCCAAGCGCCGCACCGAACTCGCCGTCGAACTCGAGCAGTGGGTCACGGCGTACGCGCTGGGCGACGCCTCGCCCACCGAGATCGACGAGCTCGGCATGACCGCCGCACTGCGGCTGGCCGCGATCCGCGCGCTGGAGGGCCTGCCGGTCCGCCCCGACGCGGTGATCCTCGACGGCAAGCACGACTACCTGGGCAGCCCCTGGCAGGTCCGTACGGTGATCAAGGGCGACCAGTTTTGTGTCGCCGTCGCCGCCGCCTCGGTGATCGCCAAGGTCCGCCGGGACACGCTGATGGCCACCCTCGGGGCCGAGACGGACGACTGCGCCGCGTACGCCTTCGCGGACAACGCGGGCTACCCCTCGCCGGTCCACAAGGCCGCGCTGGAAGAGCTGGGACCCACCGCGTACCACCGGCTCTCCTGGGCTTACCTCGACGCGATGCCCCGCTGGCGGCACCTCAAGAAGGTGCGCCTCTCGGCCGAGGCCGCCGCACTCGAAAGCGGGGGTCAACTCGGCTTCGACTTCTGACTTCCGGCTCCTGGATTCCGGTACCTGACACCCGGCGCGGCCCTCTGCGGACCGCTCCGGCAGAGCCCTTCCAGCAGTCGGGGCGCCCTTGTGCGCCCACCCGCCGGAGCCCGGTGCGACGGCGTTTGATAGACATCCACCCATGCCTCTCAATCCCGAGGAGCCTCAGATTCACGAGAGCGCCCAGGGTCCCCGCGCGACCGCGGCCGCAGACCGCCCCGTGCCGACCCCCCGACCCGTACCCGGCCCGCGTTCCGCGGCCTCCCCGCGCCCGGGCCGTCCCGGCCCCGGTCCGGCCAGGCCCGCCCCGCCGGTGCCCCGACCGCCCGCTGCCGGACCGGTGCCGGCAGACCGTACGGAGAATCGTTCCGACCGGCGGACCGAACCGCAGATCCAGCTGATCCCCGCGCCCGTCGACGGTGCCGTCGACGCCGCAGAGGAGGCGGTGGACCTGCTCCTCGAGTCCGGTCGCGCACCCGGCGACGTCCTGGTGCTCACCACCGGCGACCAGCACCCGTGGGCGGCGCACGAGCTGTCCTTCGGCGAGGACGCCTACTGGGCGCAGCAGGACACCCGTGAGGACGTGTTCTTCGCGGACGCGGCCGCCGTCTCCCGGGCCGCCGCCCGGCCCGTGGTCGTCGTCGCCGTCAACGGCGGCACCGACGAGGCCGTCGCCCGTCGGCTGCCCGAGGCGATGCGGCGGGCGACCGCCCTGCTGATCGTCTGCGGCGAACCCGAGCGGGTCAACGCCGCGCTCGGCGCCGGCGTCTGAGGCGACCGGGGCGGACGGCGTAGAGCGTCACGGCGGTCGGCCGCCTGGCAACCGTCGTTCGGGCAACTGCTGTTCTGGCGGCCGCCCTTCGGGCAGCGGTCGCCCGGGTGCCGGCCGCTCTCCCAGCGGTCCCGGCGCTCTGGCAGCGGTCCCGGCCGCTCTGGCAGCGGCCGGGCAGGTGGCCCCAGGCTGGCTCGGCGTCCGGGCGGGCGTCCGCCGGGCAGGTGGTCTCCGGGCAGGTGGTGTCCGGGCGGGGTGCCCGCCAGGCGGACGGCGTTCAGACGTGTCCTGCCCAGACGTCTGGCGTCGTCCGGACGTCTGGCATCATCCGGACGACTGGTGGCCGGAGAGCCGTCGGCTCCGACCGCCGTCCCTTCAGCGGGCGGCGGCCCGGCGCAGTGGCTCGGGGGCGCCGCTCGCGATCCGCGGGACCAGCAGGTCGAGCGCCGGGTCCTCGCCCAGCGGCGTGGGCCGCGAGTCGGAACTCGGCCTGCGACCGCCCCGGCCCTCGCCGAGCACCTGCCAGCCGGCGCCGGTCAGCGTGATGTACGCGCCGCAGCGCAGCCCGTGGAGCGTGCAGGCGTCCCGCAGTCCCCACATCCACGCGCCGTCCTCCTCGGTCCACCGCTCGTCGCCCTCGCGGCAGTAGAGCAGCACGGCCGTGCGCACCGGGGCGCGCCGGCGCAGGTCGTGCGGGATGACCCGGCGCAGGTGCGCGAGGAGCGCGTTGCGGAACTCCCAGCCGTCCGCGGGGGCCGGCCGGCGGGTGAACGAGGCGCTGGCCGCGAGCCGTTCCTCGTGGTCGAGCACGGCGACCACGGCCGTCGAGGGCGTGGGCCGGTGCCTCGAGTGCAGACCGCTGACGACCTCACGGGGGTTGCGCAGCAGCGGGATCCCGGCCGAGGCCCACTCGGCCGGTTCGAGCATCCGAGCGAGGCGGCTGGCCGACCCGGACGACGAGTTGACCGGAGTGGTCGAGGACGGAGCGAATCCGAGGGTCACGATCCTCCCTTCGGATACGCGCCCGCTCCGCGGGCAGGGTCGGATGAGGGCGCACCACGGCACGGTCAACGGACCGCGTTGGGCGTGCGGGGTGGATTTCCAATTCTTCCCTGGCCCGTGCGCGGGCGGCAACGAGCAATTGAGGCCGCTGACTGGAATGAACCGGTATGACTCTCATATCCCTGCCCAGTTACCCATTGTTCACGCTCTGTTCCGTATACGGACAGGAAGCGCGGGCGTACGCCGGGTGTCGTGCGCCGTGTGCGCCGTTACGGGTGGTCACAGGCGGTGAAGTGGCCGACTGTCGGTGCCATCGGGTTGCATGGGGTGCATGGAGAACCTGGACCGCCTGGACCACCCGAACGACCCGGATCTGCGCACCGAGGCCGACACCGTCCTCGCCGAGCTGGTAGGCGACCCGGGAGGCTCCGCGCGACTGCGTGAGGACCAGTGGCAGGCGGTCGAGGCGCTGGTACGGGAGCGCCGGCGAGCCCTCGTGGTGCAGCGCACCGGCTGGGGCAAGTCCGCGGTGTACTTCGTCGCCACCGCGCTGCTGCGCCGCCGCGGCGCGGGGCCCACGGTCATCGTCTCCCCGCTCCTCGCCCTGATGCGCAATCAGGTCGAGGCGGCGGAGCGGGCGGGCATCCGGGCCCGCACCATCAACTCGGCCAATCCGGAGGAGTGGGACGCCATCCACGAGGAGGTCGAGCGCGGCGCGACGGACGTCCTCCTGGTCAGCCCCGAGCGGCTCAACTCCGTGGACTTCCGCGAGCAGCTGCTGCCCAGGCTCGCGGCCACGACCGGTCTGCTCGTGGTCGACGAGGCCCACTGCATCTCCGACTGGGGACACGACTTCCGGCCCGACTACCGGCGGTTGAGGGCGATGCTCGCCGAACTCGCGCCCGGGGTACCGGTGCTCGCGACGACGGCGACCGCCAACGCGCGGGTCACCGCCGACGTGGCCGAGCAGCTGGGCACCGGAGCCGGCGAGGCGCTGGTGCTGCGCGGCCCGCTGGAGCGGGAGAGCCTGCGCCTCGGGGTGGTCCGGCTCCCGGACGCCGCGCACCGCCTCGCCTGGCTCGCCGAGCACCTGGACGAGCTGCCGGGCTCCGGCATCGTCTACGCGCTGACGGTGGCGGCGGCCGAGGAGGCCACCGCCTACCTGCGGCAGCGCGGCTTCGCCGTGGCCTCCTACACCGGCCGTACGGAGAACGCCGACCGGCTGCAGGCCGAGGCCGATCTCCTGGGCAACCGGGTCAAGGCGCTGGTCGCGACCTCGGCCCTGGGCATGGGCTTCGACAAGCCGGACCTCGGTTTCGTGCTGCACCTCGGCTCCCCGTCCTCCCCGATCGCGTACTACCAGCAGGTCGGCCGCGCGGGTCGCGGCGTCGACCACGCCGACGTGATGCTGCTGCCGGGCAAGGAGGACGAGGCCATCTGGCGCTACTTCGCCGACACCGCCTTCCCTCCCGAGGCGCAGGTCCGCCAGACCCTCGCGGCGCTCGCCGAGGCGGGCAGGCCGCTGTCCGTGCCGGCCCTGGAGGCGGCCGTCGACCTGCGCCGCAGCCGCCTGGAGACCATGCTCAAGGTCCTCGACGTGGACGGCGCGGTGAAGCGGGTGAAGGGCGGCTGGATCTCGACCGGCGCCCCATGGACGTACGACAGCGAGCGCTACGCCTGGGTGGCGCGGCAGCGGGCCGCCGAGCAGCAGGCGATGCGTGACTACGTGGACACGACCGAGTGCCGGATGGAGTTCCTGCGCCGGCAGCTGGACGACGAGGGCGCGGCGCCCTGCGGCCGCTGCGACAACTGCGCGGGACCGTGGGCGGATTCCGCCGTCTCCGCCGAGACCCTGACCGCGGCGGAGAAGGAACTGGACCGCCCCGGAGTGGAGATCGAGCCGCGCCGCATGTGGCCGACGGGGATGCCGGCCCTGGGCGTCGACCTCAAGGGGCGGATTCCGGCGGGCGAGCAGTGCGCCACCGGCCGCGCGCTGGGGCGGCTCTCCGACATCGGCTGGGGCAACCGGCTGCGCCCGCTGCTGGCCGAGCACGCGCCGGACGGCCCCGTGTCCGACGACGTGCTGCGGGCCGCGGTGGCGGTGCTCGCCGACTGGGCCCGGTCTCCGGGCGGCTGGGCGTCGGGCGCGGCGGACGCCCAGGACCGGCCGGTGGGAGTGGTGGCCCTGCCGTCGATGTCCCGGCCGCAGTTGGTGGGTTCGCTCGCGCGCGGCATCGCGAACGTCGGCCGCCTGCCGTTCCTGGGCGCGCTGACGTACACCACCGAGAACGGTGCGTACGCGGCCCGCCGCAGCAACTCCGCCCAGCGGCTGCGGGCACTCTCCGGGGCCCTCGCCGTCCCCGAGGAGCTGGCCGCCGCCCTGCGCGACGCACCCGGCCCGGTGCTGCTCGTGGACGACTTCACCGACTCCGGCTGGACCCTCGCGGTCGCCGCCCGCCTCCTGCGCCGCGCCGGCAGCGGCCCGGTCCTGCCGCTGGTCCTCGCGGCGGCGGGCTGACGCGTGGAGTGAGAGGCCTCCATCGTCCGGCAACGCGTGACCGGGCCGCCACCCCTGTGGATAACTCCCACTTCCGGCATGAACGCCTCAACCGGCAGTTATCCACAGGGGTTTCGCGATCGCGGCGATCGCGGGACCGTCGTGACCATGAACACGAACCACCACGATTCCCATGGATCCCACGACTCCCATGGCTCGCACGAGTCTCATGGATCCCACAGCTCTCGCGGCGCTCACGGACCGTCAGCGACCGAGCAGATCACGCTGCGCGGCCCGGCCGAACTGGCCGACGCGCTGCCGTTCATGCTCGGCTTCCATCCCAGCGACTCCGTCGTCCTCGTCGCCCTCCACGGTGAGCACGGACGCTTCGGCGGCCGGGTCAGGGTCGGCATTCCCGGTTCGCCGCGCGAATGGCCCGCCATCGCCGAGCATCTGGCCGAATGCCTCGTCGAAGGCTCCGGCCGGCGCGGCGACCGCCCCGACGCCATCGTCGTCTTCCTCTGCCAGGACCCAGGGCCCGGCGAGACGGGCCGACGGGTGATGGAGCGGCTGCGTCCCTTCGCCCAGCGCCTGCGCACCGCCTGCGGGGCGCTCGACGTCCCGGTCCTCGAAGCCCTCTGCATCTCCGACGGCCTCTACTTCTCCTACTGCTGCCCGGACGCCCGCTGCTGTCCGCCCGACGGCACACCTCTGGCCCTTTCCGGTACGTCGGTGATGGCGGCGTCCGCCGCCTACGCGGGCATCCAGGTGCGCGGCACCCTCAAGGAGATGGAGGCCCGGCTCAGGCCGGCGGGGGCCGAGAACGAAGCGGCCCAGCGAGCCGCGCTGAACGAGGCCGCGACGGTCATCGTGCCGAGGATCCTCGACGGGCCCGCGAGCGGCGTCGGCCGGCGGGAGACGCGCGAGACCACCCTCGGCCTGGCCCGGCGCCTCATCGAGCGGTTCTCCGGGTCGCCGGAGACTCCGGTGCCCCGGCCCACGGGCGGCCCGGGCGCCGCACGGCCGGGGCTCACCGGTCATGTGCTCACGATCCCTCCGACGGGCACGGCGACGTCGGACGCCAGGGACGACGGACTGCTCACGCCCGACGAGGCCGCCGCCCTGATCCTCGGACTCCAGGACCGCGACACCCGCGACCAGGCCGCCGAGTGGATGGAGGGCCCGGAGGCCGCTCCCGCGCTACGGCTCTGGCGCGCGCTGTCCCGGCGTTGCGTGCCGCCCTACGAGGAGTACGCCGCGGCCCCGTTGACCCTCGCCGGCTGGGTCGCCTGGTCCACCGGCGACGAGCCCTCCGCCCGGGTCGCCCTCGGGCTCGCTCTGGAGGCCGACCCCGACTACCTCTTCGCCCGGCTGCTCCACCAGGCGTGCAACGAGGGGCTCGACCCCGAGGCGCTGCGCGAATGCCTGCGGAAGGAGCGCGACGCGCGCCTGGCCGCCGAACGGCGGCGAAGGGTGGACACCAGGGAACCCGCCCTCGATGCCGGCTTCGATCCCGGCTGTGGTCCCGGCCTTGGTCACGCTTCCGGCTCCGGCGTCGACCTCGGCAAGGCTCTCGGTCCAGGTTCCGGCGCTGACACCGGTACCGGTACCGGCACCGGCACTGTCGGCGGTTCCGATGACGGTCCCGACGCCGGTTCCGGTTCCGACGTCGTTACCGGTTCCGGTGCAGGTGCCAGCGCCGACGCTGGTCCCGGCGCCGGTCCTGGTGCGGGTGCCGACCGCCGCGGGCCGTCCGATCGCGGCGGCCCGTCCGATCGCAACGGCGCCGGCCGGGAGCGTCCGGGGGTTTCCGCGGCGGCGCGGGCCCTGCAGCGGCAGCGGGCGCGGCAGACGGCCCGGCGGGCGGCACGTCGGACAGGGGCGCGGGCGGCCGAACTCCGTTCGCCCCGGAAGGCCGCGGTGCGGCGGACGGGGCGGCGTGGGGCGAGGAGCGGGACATGAGGGCCGTGACCCGCCGGGCCGGAGCGGCGTTCACCTCTGTGGCGGTCCCGCAGGAGCCGGTCCGCCGACCCCCGGCCGGACCGGCGGGCCGCCGGGACCGGCCGCGAGGACCCGGTCACGGCCCCGTCCGGGCCCTGCCGGGCCGTCAGGACCGCACAGAGAGCGCCGCGCACCCGTCATGGCCCCCAGCCCCGCCCAGGCCCCCGGACCCTCCACCGGACACCGGTCCCACCCGGGAGCGACACCACAAGGACCGGGCGGTGCGGCGGCCCGGCACGGCGAGTTGCCGGCCGCCCACGACGCCCTCGTCGGTGTCGCCCTGCCCGCCCTTGCCGTCAGTCCCCGGCACGGACAGCTCACCGGCGCCGGCCTCGAAGGAGTGTTCCTCGCCGGGCGCAGGCTCCTCTCGCGCTGCGTCCTGCGCGTCGCCGGACGCGAACCCCTCCCGCTTCAGAGCCGCGCGTCCGGTGCGGAGCGAGCCGACTTCGTGGGTGTCCTGCGCGCGCCCGGGGACCTCGGGCCCGACCCCGGCCTCGTCGTCGAGCGCAGCCGCGACGCGGACGGGACCGAGCGGATCACCCTGCGCAGCTCCGCCCTCCGGCCGGTGCGGATCCCCGTGGAGCTCGCTCTGGGCACGGATCTCGCGGACCTGGGCGCGGTGGCGGCCGGGCGGCCGGGGCCCGAGCTCTCCGCCAGCGTCCACGGCACCGGACTCCGCTGGACGGCCGCCGACGGGACCGCCGTCACCGTGTCGGCCGACCCGCCGCCCAGCGACGCGCTGGGGGCGGCCGGAGTGCTCCGCTGGGACGCCGAACCGGCTCCCGGCGCCCCCTTCGTCCTCACCCTCCGGGTCCGCGGCGAGCGCGCCGGCCGGCAGCAGCCGCCCGGTGCGGGGCGGCCCGGTGGGCACGTCCTCGCCGACGCCGCCGCCGAAGGCGACGATCCTCGTCTCGGTCCGCTGCTGCGCGCCTGCGTCGCCGATCTGCGCGCGCTCCTCCAGCGCGATCCCGCGCATCCCGCCGACGTCCACCTCGCGGCCGGGATCCCGTGGCGCTGTGGACCTGTCACCGCCGAGGCCCTGTGGGCCGCGCGCATGGCGCTCCCGCTGGGCACCCGGCTCGCCGCGACCACCCTGCGGGCCCTCGCCCGCACGCAGCTCGGCGGCACCGGCCCCGGTGCCGGGCGCATCCCCGGGCCGCTCCGGGACGCGGGCCCTCTCCTGCCGCCCCGGTGCACCGGTGTCGAGGCCACGCTCGCCTTCCCCGCCGTGCTGGCCGAGGCCCGGCGCTGGGGACTGCCGGACCAGGACCTCGCGGAACTGCTGCCCGCCGCGGAGCGCTGCCTCGACTGGCTGCGCGGTGTCGTCGACGACAGCGGGTTCGTGCCCGACCCGTGGCCCGCCGGGCCCGCGCGGGCCGAGACCCAGGCCCACGCGCACCGCGCGGCCGTGCTCGGTGCCGATCTGCTCGACGCCTGCGGGCGGCCCGGCGGGGACGGGTGGCGGGAGTGGGCCCGTGCGCTGCGCGAGCGGTTCCGTGCCCGGTTCTGGCTCGACGACCCTGCGGGCGGTCGTCCGCTGCTCGCCCGTCTGCCCGACGGACGGCCGGTGCCGCAGCTGGGCGGCTGGGCCGCGCATCTCCTGGACACCGGGCTCACGGCCGCCGGCCGGCCCGCGCCGGGGCTGCTCGACAAGGCGCGGACGGAGCGGCTGGCCCGGCTGCTCGCCTCCCCGGCTCTGGACTCGGGCTGGGGCCTGCGCGGGCTCGGGGAGAAGGAGCCGGGCTATCAGCCGTTCGGGCACCGGTCGGGAGCGGTGCGGACCCACGAGACGGCGATCGCCGTCGCGGGGCTCGCCGCGGCCGGGTACGAGAGCGAGGCCGCCGCTCTGCTGCGCGGCGCGCTCGATGCCGCGGAGGCCTTCGAGTTCCGGCTGCCGGAGATGTACGCGGGGGAGCGGCGTACGTCCGGTGCCCCGCCGGTGCCGCACCCGGCCGCGTGCCGTCCCGCCGCGGTGGCCGCCGCGTCCGGTGTGCACCTTCTGACCGCCGCTCTCGGGATCCGTCCGGACGTCCCGGGCCGCACGGTCGCGCTGCATCCCGTGCGCTCGGCCCCGCTCGGCGAGGTGCGGCTGTCGGGCCTGGTGGTCGCCGGTGCGCCGTTCGCGGCGCGCGTCGGCCGGCTCGGTCTGGGCATGGTCGAGGAGGCGGCCCCCGGCCTGCAGCTGGGTGTGTGACCGGACGCGTGAAGAAGTGGGGGCGGATCCTTCCGGCGGACGTGTTTATCGTCAGGAAGACGACTATGATCACGGGCATGTCTCCCTACGACCCGTCGGCCTTTCCGCCCTTCGCTGTCACCGTCGATCTGGTCGTGCTCACCGTGCGGCGCCACTCGCTGTGCGCCCTGATCGTGAAACGGGGGGAGCCGCCCTTCCAGGGGCGCTGGGCGCTGCCGGGCGGGTTCGTGCGTGACGACGAGGATCTCGACGCCGCCGCGGCGCGCGAGCTGGTCGAGGAGACCGGACTGTGCGTCCACGACCCGGGCACCCCGCAGCCCGAGCCGGGCAACGGCGCGCACCTGGAGCAGCTGGCGACGTACGGGGCGCCGGACCGTGATCCGCGGATGCGTGTGGTGAGCGTGGCGCATCTCGCGCTCGCTCCCGACCTGCCCGCGCCCCGCGCGGGCGGGGACGCCAACAGCGCCCGCTGGGCGCCGGTCGAGGAGCTGATCGGTCAGGACGGCGCCGCCGAGCGGGAGGGTGAGCAGCCGGTGCCGCTCGCCTTCGACCACGCGCGGATCCTCGCCGACGGCGTGGAGCGCGCCCGTTCCAAGATCGAGTACTCGTCCTTGGCCACGGCCTTCTGTCCGCCGGAGTTCACGGTCGGCGAGCTCCGCCGGGTCTACGAGGCGGTCTGGGGAGTGGCCCTGGACCCGCGCAACTTCCACCGCAAGGTGACCGGCACGCCCGGCTTCCTGGTTCCGGCGGGCGGCACCACGACGCGGCAGGGCGGCCGGCCGGCGCAGTTGTTCCGTGCTGGTGGAGCGACGTTGCTGAACCCGCCGATGCTCCGCCCGGAGGTCTGACCGGCGCGTGCGAGGCCGCTCCGCGCCGCCAACCCTGCGCCAAAAGTCCGAAATGTGGCGTTATCTTGCTGGGATAGCCGCCCTGCCGCGGAGCGGTCTCACCTACCCGCGAGAGAAGCGATGCTCCAGGCCATCGGACTCACCAGCACCCCCCGCCGGGATCGCCCGCCCGCCGTGGACGACCTCACCTTCGAGGCCCCTCCCGGCACCGTCACCGCCCTGCTCGGGCCGGCCGGCGCCGGCAAGACGACGGCCCTGCGCCTCATGCTCCAGCTCGAACCGGGCCGTGGCATCACCTACTTCCGGGGCCGCCCGCTGCACCGCGTCGCCCACCCGGCCCGGGAGGTCGGCGTGCTGCTCGGCGACGTCCCCGGCCACCCTTCACGTACCCTGCGCAGCCAGCTCCGCATGCTCTGCGCCGCCGCCGGGGTCCCCGGCGCCCGCGCGGACGACATGCTGCGGGTCGTGGGACTCACCGGCGTCCACGACCAGCGGATCGGCACCCTGCCGCGGGGCATGGACCGACGACTGGGCCTGGCCTCGGCCCTGTTGGGCGACCCGCACACGCTGCTGCTCGACGAGCCCGCCGCCGGGCTCTCCGTACGCGAGAGCGCCTGGCTGTACGACATCCTGCGCACCCATGCCGACGAGGGCGGCACCGTCCTCTACACGACCGCCGACCCCAAGGACGCCGCCCGCAACGCGGACCGGGTCGTCACCCTCGACGCCGGGCGCCTCCGTGCCGACCAGGACGCCGCGGAGTTCGCCCGCACGCGGCTGCGCCCCAGGGTCGCCGTCCGCACCCCGCACGCCGCCCGGCTCGCCGCCGTCCTCACCCAGGAGTCCCGTGCCGCCCGGCGCCCCGTGGAGGTGGTGACCGAGGGCGGCAACCGGCTCTCCGTCTACGGCAGCGACTGCGCGAGCGTCGGCGAGAGCGCGTTCCGCAACGGCGTCCTCATCCACCAACTCGCCGACGAGACCGGCGACACCCGCCCCACCCCGCAGCCGCCCGCCCCGCCCGTCCCCGATCCTTCTGCCTCGAATGCCTTCGCCTCGAATGCCTCCGCCTCGATTGCCACCGTCTCGGATCCCTCCGCCCCGGACGCCCCGGCCGGGGACTCCGGGCCCGCCGGCGGCGAGGCCCGGTCCGCCCGCCCTGCCCAGACGCCCGGCCGGGCGCCCCGCTCGCACCGGGCGCCCCGCCGCTCCCCGCTCCGCCCGCTGCGGTACGAGGTCCGCCGCCTCCTCGGCGTGCCGTCCACACCGCTCGTCGCCGCGGGCGTGCTGATGGTGTCCGTGACCCTGGCCGTCCTGCTCGCGCGCAGCGGGCGGACGCCGTTGCCCGCGGTCCTGGCCGGCTGGCCGGCCGTCTCGCCGCTGCCGCCCGCGGCGCTCGGCGCGGGGCTCCTCGGCGCCTTCTCCTTCGGTGAGGAGTACCGCTACCCGGCGCTGACGACCGGACGCGGCGCCGTTCCCCGCAGGCTCGGCCTCCTCCTCGCGAAACTGACGGTCTCGGCGGCCGTCGGCGCGTTCCTCGCGGTGCTCGTGGTCGTGGCCGACCTCGAGGCCCTGCGGTTCGTCTACGGCGGCGAGTTGGTGCCCGTACCGCCGAACTGGCCCACGTTGTGCGCGAATTGGTTCGGCCTGGTGGTCGGCTGCGCCTGGGCCGGGCTGCTCGGTGCGGGGGTCTTCCGGGCCGCGGCCGCCGGTGTCGCCGCCGTGCTCGCCGTGCCGGTGGTCTTCGCCCCGCCGCTGCAGCGGGTGCTCGCGGGAGTGCCGGGCCGTACCGTCGCCGGACTCCCGGCACGTCTGAGGGAGTTCGCCAGCATCGAGTGGTCGTCCGCCGCCGACCGCTGGGTGATGGGGGCGCTGCGGGTGGTGGGACAGCCCGTGGGAGTGGCCCTGGGGCTGACGTTGACGGTCCTGCTCTGCGCCTATGTGCTCACCGGCCGCCACAGCCGCGCCCGTTGGTGATCATCTTTGGTTCGAAAGTTTTCGTTTCAGCGGCAACTCCCTTGGAAATTGCCGGTTATGTCCGATAAATCGTCAATTGCGCATGGGGTGCCGATCACCCTTTCGTGTGCTTTTCACCAAAGACCTCAAGGGGCACCGGAGCCACGCCGACAAAGGATGCGTGAGTACCCTTGCGCACACGATGATGACCCCCGCCCGCCCCGTCGAGTCCGGCCTCGGCGCCCCGGGTGATCTCGACCGCTACCCCTACGCGGAGGCGCCCGGAGCCGACCGCGTCGGCCCGCCGGCCTGGGAGGCGACCGAGGACCTCGGCCGGGTCGGCCGCAGGGCCGCCGGAAGCCGCGGCCGCGGGCTCCACGGACAGCTCGTCCAGCAGCTCGGCCAGATGATCGTCTCCGGCGACCTCGGCGCCGACCGTCCCCTCGTCCCCGAGGAGATCGGCCAGCGCTTCGAGGTGTCGCGCACCGTGGTCCGCGAGTCGCTGCGCGTGCTCGAGGCCAAAGGCCTGGTCAGCGCCCGCCCCAACGTCGGCACCCGCGTCCGTCCGGTCAGCGACTGGAACCTGCTCGACCCCGACATCATCGAGTGGCGCGCCTTCGGCCCGCAGCGCGACGATCAGCGCCGCGAGCTGAACGAGCTGCGCTGGACCATCGAGCCCCTCGCCGCGCGCCTCGCCGCCGGTCACGGCCGCGAGGACGTCCAGCAGCGCCTCTCCGACATGGTCGAGATCATGAGCCACGCGTACGCCCAGGGCGACGGCATCACCTTCTCCCGCGCCGACGCCGAGTTCCACGCGCTCCTCATCCAGCTCGCGGGCAACCGGATGCTCGAGCACCTCTCCGGCATCGTCGCCGCCGCGCTCCAGGTCTCCGGGGCCCCCGCCACCGGCTGCGACCGCCCGGGCGAGAGCTGCCTCGCGCACCACGCCCGGATCGTCGACGCCCTCGCCGCCGGCGACGCCCTCGGCGCCGAGACGGCCATGCGCCAGCTGTTGACCGTCCACCCCGAGGTGGAGCGCGTCGTGCCGGCTCCCCGCGGGAACTGATCCCCGAGCCGTGGCCAGCAGTGCCGTGACGCACGCATCGCGTGCCGCCGGACCCGAGCGGAGCCCGGGGGCGGACACCGCCCCCGGGTGCGCCCGGGCCCGGCGGTGGGATCCTGTGACGTTTCGGACGGTTCATGGCGGATTCGCCGCAAATGAGGTGTGACTCGGGCCACGCGGATTGGGCGTAACACTCCTCGAAGCTGCGCGATGACCTAAGAGGTGACAGCCGAGGAAGGAATACAGCAGCCGCTCGTGGCGCTGTGCAGTTCCCCGGTCCAGCCCGCGCCGTCGGCACATTCCCGCCCGACGGTCGTCGGCTCCGGCCCGATCCAGGGCGGGGCCGGAAGCCGTTTTCCATCGTTCCGAGAGGTTGTTCGTGTCGGCCAGCACATCCCGTACGCTCCCGCCGGAGATCGCCGAGTCCGAGTCTGTGATGGCGCTCATCGAGCGGGGAAAGGCTGATGGGCAGATCGCCGGCGATGACGTGCGTCGGGCCTTCGAGGCTGACCAGATTCCGCCAACCCAGTGGAAGAATGTTCTGCGCAGCCTCAATCAGATCCTCGAGGAAGAGGGTGTGACGCTGATGGTCAGTGCAGCGGAGTCGCCGAAGCGCGCCCGCAAGAGCGTCGCAGCGAAGAGCCCGGCCAAGCGCACCGCCACCAAGACCGTCACCGCCAGGACGACCGTGACGAAGACCGTCTCGGCCGCCGGTGCGGCCCCGGCGGCCGAGAGCGCGGACCCGGCCGACGAGGCCGCGGCCCCGGCCAAGAAGGCGGCCGCCAAGAAGACCGTCGCCAAGAAGACGGCGGCGAAGAAGACCGTCGCCAAGAAGACGGCGGCGAAGAAGACCAGCGCCAAGAAGGACGAGGACGAGCTCCTCGAGGGCGAGGACCTGCTCGAGGACGTCGCGCCCGGCAAGGACGAGGAAGAGACCGAGGGCGAGAGCAAGGGCTTCGTCCTGTCCGACGAGGACGAGGACGACGCGCCCGCGCAGCAGGTCGCCGTCGCCGGTGCCACCGCGGACCCGGTGAAGGACTACCTCAAGCAGATCGGCAAGGTCCCGCTGCTCAACGCCGAGCAGGAGGTCGAGCTCGCCAAGCGCATCGAGGCCGGTCTGTTCGCCGAGGACAAGCTGGCGAACTCCGACAAGATCGCCCCGAAGCTCAAGCGCGAGCTGGAGATCATCGCCGAGGACGGCCGCCGCGCCAAGAACCACCTCCTGGAGGCCAACCTCCGTCTGGTGGTCTCGCTGGCCAAGCGCTACACCGGTCGCGGCATGCTCTTCCTGGACCTGATCCAGGAGGGCAACCTGGGTCTGATCCGCGCCGTCGAGAAGTTCGACTACACCAAGGGCTACAAGTTCTCCACGTACGCCACCTGGTGGATCCGTCAGGCGATCACCCGCGCCATGGCCGACCAGGCCCGCACCATCCGCATCCCGGTGCACATGGTCGAGGTCATCAACAAGCTCGCCCGCGTGCAGCGCCAGATGCTCCAGGACCTGGGCCGCGAGCCCACCCCGGAGGAGCTGGCCAAGGAACTCGACATGACCCCCGAGAAGGTCATCGAGGTCCAGAAGTACGGCCGCGAGCCGATCTCGCTGCACACCCCGCTGGGCGAGGACGGCGACAGCGAGTTCGGTGACCTCATCGAGGACTCCGAGGCGGTCGTCCCGGCCGACGCGGTCAGCTTCACGCTGCTCCAGGAGCAGCTCCACTCGGTGCTCGACACCCTCTCCGAGCGTGAGGCCGGCGTGGTCTCCATGCGCTTCGGCCTGACCGACGGCCAGCCGAAGACGCTCGACGAGATCGGCAAGGTCTACGGCGTGACGCGTGAGCGCATCCGCCAGATCGAGTCGAAGACCATGTCGAAGCTGCGTCACCCGTCGCGCTCGCAGGTGCTGCGCGACTACCTCGACTGAGCCTGCCCGTCGGCAGACCCGGACGAGGGACGCGTACGACGAACGAAGGGCCCGGTTCCCCACGGGGGAGCCGGGCCCTTCGGCGTGTGCGCGGGTGCACGGAAGGCCCGGCTGCACGACGCTGGGTGAACCGACATCACCGGAGAGTCAGGAGGCTCCATGCGTCGTCCCATCGCCCGAGCATTGACCGGTGCCCTGGGCCTGATCGCGGCGGCGGCGGGACCGCTCGCCGCCGCGGCACCAGCGGCCGCCGACAGCGTCGTGGTCGGCGGGCAGCCGACCCGGATCACCGAGGCGCCGTGGGTCGTGGCCCTCTCCAGCCGTGACCGGTTCGGAGGTACGCGGGCGGGCCAGTTCTGCGGAGGGGTCGTCGTGGCTCCCACCAAGGTGCTCACCGCGGCGCACTGCCTGGGCCGCGAGGTGCTGGGCGGCGAGCCGTGGCAGCTGTCCGACTTCAAGGTGATCGCGGGACGCACCTCGCTGCGCGGGCAGGGCGGCCAGGAGGTGCGGATCTCCGGGACCTGGATCAACCCGGACTACGACCGGTGGAGCAACTCCGGCGATCTGGCGGTGCTGACGCTGGAGAAGGCGCTGCCGGCGTCGTACGTGATCGAGGTGGCCCGGCCCGACGACGCGGCGCTCGCGCCGGGGACGGCGGCCACCGTGTACGGCTGGGGCGACACCACCGGCAAGGGGACGTACGCGATGTCGCTGCGGTCCGCGCGGGTGCAGGTGCTGCCCGACGCGTCCTGCGAGCGGGCCTACCCGGGCGGTCCGGGTGCCTCGTACCGCGGTGACACGATGCTCTGCGCGGGAGACCCGGGCGGCGGCAGGGACGCCTGCCAGGGGGACAGCGGCGGGCCGCTGGTCGCCAAGGGCCGGCTGATCGGTCTGGTGTCGTGGGGGAGCGGCTGCGGGCAGGCGGAGAACCCCGGGGTCTACACGCGGGTCCCTGTGGTGCTGCCCAGCCGCATCTGAGCCGACGTCGGGAGCCGCCGCCACGCCGCAGAGCGGCGTCGTGACGCGGCGTCAACGGCCCGTGACGGTACGAGAACGGGCGGCCACCCCCCTGGTGCTGCGGGAGTGGCCGCCCGTCGGCCGGTCGTCAGGAACCGGCTCCTGGCTCGTCGTGGCTGCGAAGCGTCAGTGCTCGTCACCCATCGTCCGGGCCGGCACGTCGGTGAGCCGGTCCGTCTCGTCCTGTATCTCAGCGGCGATCTTCTTGAGTTCCGGCTCGAACTTGCGTCCGTGGTGGGCGCAGAAGAGCAAGTCACCGCCGCTGGTGAGAACGACACGCAGGTATGCCTGGGCGCCGCAGCGGTCGCAGCGGTCAGCGGCCGTCAGGGGGCTCGCGGGGGTCAGAACAGTAGTCAACGTCGCCTCTTCTCTAGCTCGACGAGCTGTCGTACCAGGGTCAACATCCAACCAGGCCGAAAACGTTCCCGCTCGTGGCTTTTCCTCGAAACTTCTTCGCAAGGTGGCTGTCTGCTGCCGGTTGGCGGCGAATGAGCCGTATTGCTTCGCTCTACGGGTTTCGCATTGCTGTGTGTGGTCGTGTCCCTCCGGCGGGTTGCCGGTTGTTCATGAGGACGTGCCCGAACCCTAAATGGTTCATGCCTGGAAGGGAACGTGATGTTCACGTCACCCCATCGAGGGATCGAACATCCATACGACGCTGGACTAGCATGAGGCATCAGGAGGGTGGCGTGACAACGGCTCTACCAGGCATCGGTACCCTCTGACCGGTGACCGGGCCCAGGCCTTACCCACCAGGCCAAGATTTCAAATTCAGCGAGGAGCGAACCGCGTGACCGCCGAGACGTCCGTGCCGTCCAGTGCGCTGCTGACCGCAGACCGTGACGGTTCCAACTACACCGCGCGGCACCTGCTCGTCCTCGAAGGGCTCGAAGCCGTCCGCAAGCGCCCCGGCATGTACATCGGGTCGACGGACAGCCGCGGCCTGATGCACTGCCTCTGGGAGATCATCGACAACTCCGTCGACGAGGCCCTCGGCGGCTACTGCGACCACATCGACGTCATCCTCCACGACGACGGCTCGGTCGAGGTCCGGGACAACGGCCGCGGCATCCCCGTCGACGTCGAGCCCAAGACCGGCCTGTCCGGCGTCGAGGTCGTCATGACCAAGCTGCACGCCGGCGGAAAGTTCGGCGGCGGCTCGTACGCGGCCTCCGGCGGTCTCCACGGCGTGGGCGCCTCCGTGGTGAACGCGCTCTCCGCCCGCCTCGACGTCGAGGTCGACCGCAACGGCGCCACGCACGCGATCAGCTTCCGCCGCGGTGTCCCCGGCATCTTCACCGAGCAGGGCCCCGACAGCCCCTTCGACCCGTCCAGCGGCCTCCTCAAGGGCAAGCGCGTGCCCAAGACCCGCACCGGCACCCGCGTGCGCTACTGGGCGGACCGCCAGATCTTCCTCAAGGACGCCAAGCTCTCCCTGGAGACGCTGCACCAGCGCGCCCGGCAGACCGCCTTCCTCGTCCCCGGCCTCACCATCGTCGTGCGCGACGAGCGCGACCTGGAGGGGATCGGCAAGAGCGAGGAGACGTTCCGCTTCGACGGCGGCATCAGCGAGTTCTGCGAGTTCCTCGCCCAGGACAAGGCCGTCTGCGACGTGCTCCGCCTCACCGGCCAGGGCACCTTCAAGGAGACCGTCCCGGTCCTCGACGACCGCGGGCACATGACCCCGACCGAGGTCACCCGTGAGCTCGGCGTCGACGTCGCCCTCCGCTGGGGCACCGGCTACGACACGACGGTCCGCTCCTTCGTCAACATCATCGCCACGCCCAAGGGCGGCACGCACGTCTCCGGCTTCGAGCAGGCGATCACCAAGACGGTCAACGAGGTACTGCGCTCCGCCAAGCTGCTGCGCGTGGCCGAGGACGACATCGTCAAGGACGACGCCCTCGAAGGCCTCACCGCCGTCGTCACCGTGCGCCTCGCCGAGCCGCAGTTCGAGGGCCAGACCAAGGAGGTCCTCGGCACCTCCGCGGCCCGCCGGATCGTCGCCAACGTCGTGAGCAAGGAGCTCAAGGCCTTCCTGACCTCCACCAAGCGCGACGCCAAGGCCCAGGCCCGCGCCGTCCTGGAGAAGACGGTCGCCGCCGCCCGCACCCGCATCGCGGCCCGCCAGCACAAGGAGGCGCAGCGCAGGAAGACCGCCCTGGAGTCCTCCTCGCTGCCCGCCAAGCTCGCCGACTGCCGCAGCGACGACGTCGAGCGCAGCGAGCTCTTCATCGTCGAGGGAGACTCCGCGCTCGGCACCGCCAAGCTCGCCCGCAACAGCGAGTTCCAGGCACTGCTGCCGATCCGCGGCAAGATCCTCAACGTCCAGAAGTCCTCCGTCTCGGACATGCTCAAGAACGCCGAGTGCGGAGCGATCATCCAGGTCATAGGAGCGGGCTCGGGCCGCACCTTCGACATCGACGCCGCGCGGTACGGGAAGGTCATCATGATGACCGACGCCGACGTCGACGGCTCCCACATCCGCACGCTGCTGCTGACGCTGTTCCAGCGCTACATGCGGCCCATGGTGGAGCAGGGCCGGGTCTTCGCCGCGGTGCCGCCGCTGCACCGCATCGAGCTGATCCAGCCCAAGAAGGGCCAGGACAAGTACGTCTACACGTACTCGGACAACGAGCTGCGCCAGACCCTGCTCGAGTTCCAGCGCAAGGGCGTCCGCTACAAGGACTCCATCCAGCGCTACAAGGGTCTCGGCGAGATGGACGCCGACCAGCTGGCGGAGACCACCATGGACCCGCGCCACCGCACCCTGCGCCGGATCAACATCGGCGACCTGGAGGCGGCCGAGCAGGTCTTCGACCTGCTCATGGGCAACGACGTGGCGCCCCGCAAGGAGTTCATCACCAGCTCCGCGGCGACCCTGGACCGCTCGCGCATCGACGCCTGACGGCCACCCTCAGGACACCGCCCCCGGCGCCACGCGCGCGTCGGGGGCTTCTTCACACCATGGGGTGAAAAGGGACGGGAGAAGAGTCCGGGATCTTCCCGCTCTGTCCATCCTTGGGCACGCGGCCGAAACGGTTCGCTGACAAGGAGAGTTCGCCTGTGGAGAAGCAGGAAGGGCGCGACCCCGCGACGGTACGGTTCGACGACCCCTGGTACGACGAGCTGGCAGCCGGCTGGGGCGAGCACGATCCGACCGACGACGCCGGGGCCGCGCCGGACACCGTTCCCCGGCAGCAGGCCGCCCCCAGCGCCGCCGACATCTACCTGGAGGTCCAGCGCAGCCCCGCCTTCCAGGAGGTGCGCGGCCGCTACCGCCGGTTCGCCTTCCCCGCCGCCCTCGCCTTCCTCGTCTGGTACCTGGCGTACGTCGTCGCCGCCACGGCCGTGCCGGGGCTCATGGCCCGGCCCGTCGCCGGAGCGGTCAACGTCGCCATGGTCGCCGGACTCGGCCAGTTCGCCACCACCTTCCTGCTGACCTGGGCCTACGCCCGGCACGCCCGGCTGCGCCGCGACGGCGCCGCCCTCGAACTGCGCTGGGACACCCAGGAGATGACCCGAGGGGTGCGGCAGTGACCGGCAACCACCAGACGCTCGCGCTGCTGCTGTTCAGCGCCTTCATCGCGGTCACCGTCGGCATCACCACCTGGGTCAGCCGCAACCGCCGCGGCTCCGCCGAGGAGTTCTACGCCGGCGGCCGGCTCTTCTCGCCCATGGAGAACGGATTCGCCATCGCCGGCGACTACATGTCCGCCGCCTCCTTCCTCGGCATCTCCGGCCTCATCGCGCTCTTCGGCTACGACGGCATGCTCTACTCCGTCGGATTCCTCGTCGCCTGGCTGGTCGTCCTCCTCCTCGTCGCCGAACTCGTCCGCAACTGCGGCCGGTTCACCCTCGCCGACGTCGTGGCCTCGCGAATGGCCGAGCGGCCCGTCCGGATCGCGGCCGGCGCCTCCTCCGTCACCGTCTCCGTGCTCTACCTGGTGGCCCAGATGGTCGGCGCCGGCAGCCTGGTCGCCCTGCTGCTCGGCGGCACCAGCGACGCCGCCCGCGCCTGGACCGTGATCGGCGTCGGCGCGCTGATGGTCGTGTACGTGTCGCTCGGCGGCATGCGGGCCACCACCTGGATCCAGATCGTGAAGGCCGTCCTGCTGATGGCCGGCACGATCACCCTCACCGTGCTCGTCCTGCTCCGCTTCCACTTCGACGTGGACCAGCTGCTGACCACCGCGGCCGAACGCAGCGGACACGGCCGGGACTTCCTCGCCCCGGGCCTGCGCTACGGCGGCGACTGGACCTCCCGGGCCGACTTCGTCAGCCTCGGCCTCGCCCTGGTGCTCGGCACCGCGGGACTCCCGCACATCCTGGCCCGCTTCTACACCGTGCCCACGGCCCGCGCCGCCCGCCGCTCGGTCGTCTGGTCCATCGGCCTCATCGGCAGCTTCTACCTGATGACGATCGTCCTCGGTTTCGGCGCCGCCGCGCTGGTCGGCCCCGACACCGTCCGCGCCTCCAGTAGCGCCGGCAACACCGCCGTGCCGCTGCTCGCCCTCGACCTCGGCGGCGGTGCCGGATCCACCGGCGGCACCGTGCTGTTCGCGGTGGTCGCCGCCGTCGCCTTCGCCACCATCCTCGCGGTGGTCGCGGGCATCACGCTCGCCTCCTCCGCCTCCGTCGCGCACGACCTCTACGCCTCCCTGCGCCGCCGCCACGCCAGGCAGTACAGCGAGGTGACGGTCGCCAGGATCGCCGCGGCCGGGATCGGGATCGCCGCGATCGGCATCGGGCTGCTCGCCCGCGACCTCAACGTGGCCTTCCTCGTCGGCCTCGCCTTCGCCGTCGCAGCCTCCGCGAACCTGCCCGTACTGCTCTACTCGCTCTTCTGGCGCCGGTTCACCACCCGGGGCGCCGTCTGGTCGGTCTACGGGGGACTCGTCCCGGCGGTGCTGCTCGTGGTGGTCTCGCCGGTGGTCTCCGGCAGCCCCGAGTCCCTGTTCCCCGGCGTCGACCTCCAGCTCTTCCCGCTGCAGAACCCCGGCGTGGTCTCCATCCCGCTCGGCTTCCTCGCGGGCTGGCTCGGCACCGTCACCTCGCCCGAACCGCCGGACGAGGCCCGGTACGCCGAGACGGAGGTGCGGGCCCTCACCGGAGCCGGGGCCGTGTGACGGCGCTCAGCGCGTGGCCGGGCTCTCCCACACGTACCGGTGCTCGGGACGGCCCGTCTCGCCGTACTTCAGCGAGAGCCGCACCCGGCCGGTGCGCTCGAGGAGCTTGAGATAGCGCTGGGCGGTCTGCCGGCTCACCCCGGCCCGCTCGGCGATCTCCTGCGCCGACAGCGGCCCGTCCGCGGCGAGCAGCACCTGACGCACCAGCTCGGCCGTCGTCGGGGAATGCCCCTTGGGCAGATCAGGCTCGACCGCGCCCGCCGACAGCGCCCCGAAGATCCGGTCCACCTGGGCCTGTTCGGCCTCGCCGCCGACGTCCAGGGTCCGCCGCAGCGCCGCGTACGCCTCCAGTTTGGCGCGCAGCCCGGCGAAGCCGAACGGCTTCACCAGGTACTGCAGCGCCCCGTGCCGCATCGCCGCCTGGACGGTGGCCACGTCACGGGCCGCGGTCACCATGATCACGTCGCACTGCCGGCCCAGGGCGCGCAGCTCGCGTACGACCCCGAGACCGTTCCCGTCCGGGAGGTAGTGGTCGAGCAGGACCAGGTCCACCGGAGGCTCCGCCTCGGCGAGCCGGTCCAGCGCCTCCGCCGCCGAGTGGGCCACGCCGACCACGTGGAAGCCCGGCACCTTCGTCACGTACGCGGCGTTCACCTTCGCCACCCGCACGTCGTCGTCGACGACCAGGACGCCGATCACCGCGCCTCCTCCGCGGCCAGGGGCCCGCGCTCCCCGTCGGGCCCGCGCTCCCCATCCGGCCCGCGCTCGTCGTCGGCCACGCGCTCCACATCAGGCCTGCGCGCGTCGTCAGGCACGCGCTCGTCGTCGGGCACGCGCTCCTCGTCCGCCTCGCCCAGCGCGTCGGGCAGCACCACGGTGAACTCCGCACCGCCGTCCGCACCGGAGCCGACCCGGGCGCTGCCGCCGCGCCGCTCCGCGAGCCGGCGCACCAGGGCGAGCCCCAGGCCCCGCTTGCCGTGGGCCGGCGGCTCCTTGGTCGTCCATCCCTCGGTGAAGATCAGTTCGCGCCGCTCGTCGGGCACACCGGAGCCGCTGTCCGCGACCTTCAGCACCACCGTCCGGCCGTCGGTGCGCAGATCCACCTCCACGCGCGCGTGGCGAGTGCCGGACGCGGCGTCCAGCGCGTTGTCGACGAGGTTGCCGACCACCGTGACCAGCTCACGCGGGTCCACCAGCCGGTCCGGGAGCAGCGACCCGGGTGCGACGCGCAGCGAGACGCCCCGCTCGGCGGCGACGGCGGCCTTGCCGACCAGGAGCGCCGCGAGGAGCGGGTCGTGGACCTTCTCCGTGACCTGTTCGGCGGTCGCCCGGTGCACACCGACCACCTCGGTGACGTACTCGACGGCCTCGTCGTACATCTCCAGTTCGAGCAGGCCGAGCAGGGTGTGCATCCGGTTGGCGTGTTCGTGGTCCTGGGCGCGCAGGGCGTCGATCAGTCCGCGCGTGGAGTCCAGCTCGCGGCCCAGCCGCTCCAGCTCGGTGCGGTCGCGCAGGGTGGCGACGGCGCCGCCGTCGTGCGTGGGCATCCGGTTGGCGATCAGCACCCGGCTGCCGCGCACCGTGACCAGGTCCTCGCCGGTCGCCCGGCCCGCGAGCACGTCCGCGGTGCGGCCGGCGCCCAGCACCTCCTCCAGAGGCCGGCCGGTGGCCTCCGGTCCGAGGCCGAGGAGCCGCTGCGCCTCGTCGTTCATGAGCCGGATCCGTCCGTGGCCGTCGAGGGCGACGACTCCCTCGCGGATGCCGTGGAGCATCGCCTCGCGCTCGGCGAGCAGCGCCGAGATGTCGGAGAAGGCCAGGTCGTGGGTCTGCCGCTGGAGCCTGCGGGAGATCAGATAGGCGGCGAGCGCGCCCGCCGCCAGGGCACCGCCGGCGTACCGGAGCAGGCCGGGGATCGCCGCCACGAGCCGGTCGCGGACGCTGTCGTACTCGATGCCGACGGACACCGCGCCGACGATCTCGCCGCGCCGGTCCCGCAGCGGCGCCTTGCCGCGAGCCGAGCGGCCCAGGGTGCCGCTGTCGATCTCCATCACCTCGTGCCCGGCGAGCACCTCGCTCGGGTCGGTGGAGACGCGCCTGCCGATCTGGGCGGGGTCGGTGTGCGACCAGCGGATCCCCCGGGGATCCATCACCACCACGTACTCGGCCCCGGTCGAGCGCCGGATCCGCTCCGCCTCCGCCTGCACCGGCCCCTGCGCCGAAGGCCTGGTGGCCGCCAGGTCGGCGGCGACCTGCGGCGAGGCGGTGGTCTGCGCGATGGCCAGCGCGCGGCGCATGGCCTGGTCGTCCAGCTGGGCGCTGAGCGGGGCGAGGAACAGCCCGGTCGCGAGCACCGTCACACCCGTCGCGATGGCCAGCTGCATCAGCAGGACCTGCGAGAACACCCGCCGCGGCCACCCGATCCTGCGCCTGCGCACGGGAGGCCGCACGGGACGCCGCGAGCGGGAGGCGGATGCGGGGCTCATGGCGGAAACGGTACGGGGACGAGGGCGCCGACCGGAAATGCCGCTGCCGGGAGTGGAGCGGGGGCCTGCCTATCCTGGGGGCTTCGCAGTCGCAGGCACCGATGGCCCGGAGGCATGACCCTTGACCACCCAGCAGATCCCCGTCGTCGTCCTGGCCGGGTTTCTCGGGGCGGGGAAGACCACCCTGCTCAACCATCTGCTGCGCAGTGCGCGCGGAACGCGGATCGGGGTCATGGTCAACGACTTCGGTGACATCGGCATCGACGCCATGACCGTGGCCGGACAGGTCGGCTCCACGGTCTCGCTCGGCAACGGCTGTCTGTGCTGCGCGGTGGACGCGAGCGAGCTGGACGAGTACCTGGAGGTGCTCACCCGGCCGGAGCTGCGCCTCGACGTGATCGTGATCGAGGCCAGCGGCCTCGCCGAGCCGCAGGAACTCGTCCGGATGGTGCTCGCCAGCGACAACGAGCGGATCGTGTACGGCGGGCTGGTCGAGGTCGTGGACGCCGCGGAGTTCGCCGCGACCCGCGCCCGCCACCCGGAGACCGACCGCCATCTCGCCGCCGCCGACCTCGTGGTCGTCAACAAGGCCGACCGGGTGCCCGCCGATCGGTTCGCCGCCGTACGCGAGGAGGTCTCCGCGCTCGCCCCGCGCGCCGCCGTGGTGGCCTCGGCGCACGGACGGATCGACCCGGAGCTGCTCTTCGACCGGGTGGTGCCCGAGGGCGAGATCGAGGGCCAGATGTCGATCGAGGACATCCTGTACGGCGAGGAGGGCGAGGACGTCGACGGCGCCGGGGGCCACGCCCATCCGCACGCCGCGTACGAGTCGGTGTCGCTGACGGCCTCGACGCCGCTGCACCCGCGCCGGCTGATGGCCTTCCTCGACTCGCGCCCCGAAGGGCTCTACCGCATCAAGGGCTTCGTCGACTTCGGCGCCGCCGATCCGGCCAACCGCTACACCGTGCACGCCGTCGGCCGCTTCCTGCGCTTCTATCCCGAGCCGTGGCCGGCCGGGGAGGAGCGGCTCACCCAGCTCGTCCTCATCGGCTCCGGCGTGGACGCGGCGGCCCTGCGCAAGGAGCTCGCCGGCTGCGAGCTGAACGGTCCGCACGACGTGCCGGACGAGACCGCGATGTGGGGCGTCCTGAGGTACGTGCCCGGCAGCGAGGACGAGCCGGAGACCGAGCCCGGCACCCTTTAGGACGGCGTCGCCGCCGAGGTCGCCGAGGAGGTCGCCGCCGGCGTCGCCGCCGAGGTCGCCCACCGGGGTCGCCGTGGGGTGCCGCGCCGAGGCCGGCGTCCTCGTGCGCCGTCGGCAGTGGTGCAGGGTCACGCGCCGGCCGGTACGCGGACCTCGGCGGGCTCCGGGCCATCGGCGCCGACCGCCGCCAGGACCCAGGACCCCTGGCCCCGCGCCTTGACGGCGCGGAACAGGCGGCGTGCGGTCCGGATCCGGGCCCGGTGCCCGGGCCCGGGGAGCCGGCCGGGGCTGTCCGGCCCTGACCGCCGGACAGCCCCCGGGCTCGCCTGGCGCTAGTTCGCCGGAACCCGGCTCGCCGGGCCCTGGTGCGCCGGGCCGGCCACCACCGCGACCGGCTTCGGCAGCGGCGTGCCCGAGCCGTCACGGCGCGGGTCCGGCTCCGGCAGGTCCACCGGAGTGCCGTTCTTCTGCGCGGCATGGGCCGGAGTGGCACCGGCCCAGGCCAGGACGAGCACGTCCTCGCCCTTCAGGAAGCGCTGGCAGCGCACACCGCCGGTGGCACGGCCCTTGCGCGGGTACTGGTCGAACGGCGTCAGCTTGGCCGAGGTGCCGGCCGAGGCGTCCAGCGTCCCGGTCGAACCGGCGACCGTGAACACCACCGCGTCCACGGCCGGGTCCACCGCCGTGAAGGACAGCACCTCCGCGCCCGCCGACAGCTTGATTCCGGCCATACCGCCCGCCGGACGGCCCTGCGGCCGCACCTGGGAGGCCGGGTAGCGCAGCAGCTGGGCGTCGGAGGTGATGAAGACCAGGTCCTCCTCGCCCGTACGCAGCTCGGTCGCGCCGACGATCCGGTCGCCTTCCTTGAGGGAGATGACCTCCAGCTCGTCCTTGTTCGCCGGGTAGTCCGGGACCACGCGCTTGACCACGCCCTGCAGGGTGCCGATCGCCAGACCCGGCGAGGCCTCCTCCAGCGAGGTCAGGCAGACCACCGTCTCGTCCGCCTCCAGCGTGACGAACTCCGACAGCGGCGCCCCGCCCGCCAGATTCGGCGCCGCGGCCGTGTCGGGCAGCTGCGGCAGGTCGATCACCGCGACCCGCAGCAGCCGGCCGGCCGAGGTCACCACGCCGACGTCACCACGCTGCGTCGCCGCCACCGCCGAGACGATCACGTCGTGCTTGGCACGCTTGCCGTCCGTCTCGGCCGGCAGGTCCTCCGTCACCGTGCGGGCCAGCAGACCGGTCGACGAGAGCAGCACCCGGCACGGGTCGTCCGCGACCTCCAGGGACACGGCCGCGGCCGGGGCGCCCGCCGACTCCAGCAGGACCGTGCGCCGGTCGGTGCCGAACTTCTTCGAGACCGCCGCCAGTTCCGCCGACACCAGCTTGCGCAGCTCCGCGTCGGACTCCAGGATCCCGGTCAGCTCGTCGATCTCGCCGTTGAGCCGGTCGCGCTCGCTCTCCAGCTCCAGGCGGTCGAACTTGGTGAGCCGGCGCAGCGGGGTGTCCAGGATGTACTGCGTCTGGATCTCGCTCAGCGAGAAGCGCTCGATGAGGCGTTCCTTGGCCTCCGCCGAGTTCTCGCTCTCCCGGATGAGGCGGATGACCTCGTCGATGTCGAGGAGCGCGACGAGCAGGCCCTCCACCAGGTGGAGCCGGTCGCGCTTCTTGCCGCGGCGGAACTCCGAACGGCGCCGGACCACGTCGAAGCGGTGGTCGAGGTAGACCTCGAGCAGCTCCTTGAGGCCGAGGGTGAGCGGCTGGCCGTCGACCAGGGCCACGTTGTTGATGCCGAAGGACTCCTCCATCGGCGTCAGCTTGTAGAGCTGCTCCAGGACCGCCTCCGGCACGAAGCCGTTCTTCACCTCGATGACCAGGCGCAGGCCGTGGTTGCGGTCGGTGAGGTCCTTGACGTCGGCGATGCCCTGGAGCTTCTTCGAGCCGACCAGGTCCTTGATCTTGGAGATGACCTTCTCGGGGCCGACGGTGAAGGGCAGCTCGGTGACGACGATGCCCTTGCGGCGCGCCGTCACCGTCTCCACGGTGGCCGTCGCGCGGATCTTGAAGGTGCCGCGGCCCGTCTCGTACGCGTCCTTGATGCCGGACAGGCCGACGATCCGGCCGCCGGTGGGCAGGTCGGGGCCGGGCACGAAGCGCATCAGCGCTTCCAGGTCCGCGTTCGGGTGGCGGATCAGGTGGCGGGCGGCCGCGACGACCTCGGCCAGGTTGTGCGGGGGCATGTTGGTGGCCATGCCGACCGCGATCCCGGAGGCGCCGTTGACCAGCAGGTTCGGGTACGCGGCGGGGAGCGCGACCGGCTCCTGCTCCTGGCCGTCGTAGTTGGGCGCGAAGTCGACGGTGTCCTCGTCGATGGACTCCGTCATCAGCAGCGCGGCCGGCGCCATCCGCGACTCCGTGTACCGCATCGCGGCCGGCGGGTCGTCGTTGCCGAGGGAGCCGAAGTTGCCGTGTCCGTCGACCAGCGGCACGCGCATGGAGAAGGGCTGCGCCATGCGGACCATCGCGTCGTAGATGGACGCGTCGCCGTGCGGGTGCAGCTTGCCCATGACCTCGCCGACGACGCGGGCGCACTTGACGAAGCCCCGGTCGGGCCGCAGGCCCATCTCGTTCATCTGGTAGACGATGCGCCGCTGCACGGGCTTCATGCCGTCGCGGGCGTCGGGCAGCGCGCGCGAGTAGATCACCGAGTACGCGTACTCGAGGAAGGAGCCCTGCATCTCGTCAACGACGTCGATGTCGAGGATTCGCTCCTCGAACGCGTCGTCCGGCGGCGGTGTCTTCGTGCTGCGGCGGGCCATCGCGGCTGCGGCTCCTTCACCAACAAGGTTGATCTGACGCGGACCATTGTGGACCGTGGCACCGACAACGCCGACCGCGACCCGGAAGAGGGACATCCGATGCGGCCGGGAACTTCGCCAGGTGTCGGCGCGCTTGCATACAGTGGCAGGACTTTTCCCGATCGCGATCGAAGGGACACACGCCCATGGGTCACACGGCTGAGGCCGAGGCCGGCTCCGGCGGACTGACAGCGACCGAGCACCGGCTGGCCAACGGCCTGCGCGTGGTGCTCTCGGAGGACCACCTGACCCCGGTCGCGGCGGTCTGCCTGTGGTACGACGTCGGCTCCCGTCACGAGGTCAAGGGCCTCACCGGCCTCGCCCACCTCTTCGAGCACCTGATGTTCCAGGGCTCGAAGCAGGTCCACGGCAACGGCCACTTCGAGCTGGTGCAGGGCGCGGGCGGCTCGCTCAACGGCACGACGAGCTTCGAGCGCACCAACTACTTCGAGACCATGCCGGCGCACCAGCTGGAGCTCGCGCTCTGGCTGGAGGCCGACCGCATGGGCTCGCTGCTCACCGCCCTCGACGACGTCTCCATGGAGAACCAGCGCGACGTCGTCAAGAACGAGCGCCGCCAGCGCTACGACAACGTGCCCTACGGCACCGCCTTCGAGCGCCTCACCGCCCTCGCGTACCCGGAGGGCCACCCGTACCACCACACCCCGATCGGCTCGATGGCCGACCTGGACGCCGCCACCCTGGAAGACGCGCGGAACTTCTTCCGTACGTACTACGCGCCGAACAACGCGGTGCTCTCGGTCGTCGGCGACATCGACCCCGAGCAGACCCTCGCCTGGGTGGAGAAGTACTTCGGCTCCATCCCCGGGCACGACGGCAAGCCCGCGCCGCGCCCCGGCGACCTGCCCGAGACCATCGGCGAACAGCGCCGCGAGGTCATCGAGGAGGAGGTCCCGGCCCGCGCTCTGATGGCGGCCTACCGGCTGCCGCACGACGGCACGCGCGCGTGCGACGCGGCCGACCTGGCCCTGACCGTCCTCGGCGGCGGCGAGTCCTCCCGCCTGCACAACCGGCTGGTCCGCCGCGACCGCACCGCCGTGGCCGCCGGCTTCGGCCTGCTGCGGCTCGCCGGCGCGCCCTCGCTCGGCTGGCTGGACGTCAAGACCTCCGGCGGCGTCGAGGTGCCGCAGATCGAGGCGGCCGTCGACGAGGAGCTCGCCCGGTTCGCCGCCGAGGGCCCCACGCCCGAGGAGATGGAGCGCGCCCAGGCCCAGTTGGAGCGCGAGTGGCTGGACCGGCTCGGCACCGTCGCCGGCCGCGCCGACGAACTGTGCCGGTACGCGGTGCTCTTCGGCGACCCGCAGCTGGCCTTGACCGCCGTCGACCGGGTCCTCGACATCACCGCCGAGGAGGTGCAGGAGGTCGCCAAGGCCCGGCTGCGCCCGGACAACCGCGCCGTCCTGGTCTACGAGCCGGTGGGCGACACCGCCGAGGAGACCGACAGCGACGAGGAAGAGGGAGCGGACCGGTGACCGACGCCGCCACGTCTTTGACCAGCATGACCTTCCACCCGCAGCCCACCCCGGGCGAGGCGAAGCCCTGGGCCTTCCCGGCCCCGGAGCGCGGCGCGCTCGACAACGGCCTGACCGTGCTGCGCTGCCACCGCCCCGGCCAGCAGGTGGTGGCCGTCGAGATCTTCCTCGACGCCCCGCTGGACGCCGAGCCCGAGGGCCTGGACGGCGTCGCCACGATCATGGCGAGGGCCCTGTCCGAGGGCACCGACCAGCACTCGGCCGAGGAGTTCGCCGCCGAGCTGGAGCGCTGCGGCGCCACGCTGGACGCGCACGCCGACCACCCCGGCGTACGGGTCTCGCTCGAGGTGCCGGTCTCCCGGCTGCCCAAGGCGCTCGGCCTGCTCTCGGAGGCGCTGATCGCCCCGGCGTTCGCCGAGTCCGAGGTCGAGCGGCTGGTGCGCAACCGGCTGGACGAGATCCCGCACGAGACGGCCAACCCGGCCCGCCGTGCCGCCAAGCAGCTCTCCAAGGAGCTGTTCCCGGCCGCCTCGCGCATGTCCCGGCCGCGCCAGGGCACCGAGGAGACCGTCGCCGCGATCGACGCCGCCGCCGTCCGCGCCTTCTACGACGCGTACGTCCGTCCGGCCGCCGCCACCGCCGTCGTGGTCGGCGACCTGACCGGCGTCGACCTCGACAAGGTCCTCGCCGAGACCCTGGGCGCCTGGAGCGGCAAGCCGGCCGCGCCGCGCCCGATGCCGCCCGTCACGGCCGACGACACCGGCCGGGTCGTCATCGTGGACCGGCCCGGCGCTGTCCAGACGCAGCTGCTCATCGGCCGCGTCGGCCCGGACCGCCACGACAGCGTGTGGGCGGCCCAGGTGCTCGGCACGTACTGCCTCGGCGGCACCCTCACCTCCCGCCTGGACCGCGTCCTGCGCGAGGAGAAGGGCTACACGTACGGCGTGCGGGCCTTCGGCCAGGTGCTGCGCTCCGACGGCGCCGGCAACGGCGCGTCGATGCTCGCCATCAGCGGCTCGGTCGACACTCCCAACACGGGCCCGGCACTTGACGACCTGTGGAAGGTGCTGCGCACCCTGGCCGCCGAGGGCCTGACGGACGCGGAGCGCGACGTGGCCGTGCAGAACCTGGTGGGCGTGGCACCGCTGAAGTACGAGACGGCCGCGTCCGTCGCCGGGACGCTGGCCGACCAGGTCGAGCAGCACCTCCCGGACGACTACCAGGCGCAGTTGTACGCGCGGCTGGCCGAGACGGGCACGGTGGAGGCGACCGCGGCCGTGGTCAACGCCTTCCCGGTGGACCGGCTCGTGACGGTCCTGGTCGGCGACGCGGCGCAGATCGCGGAGCCGGTGCGGGCGCTCGGCATCGGTGAAGTGACCGTCGTCAGCGGCTGATTGAGCCGCCGCACCCGGTTTCGAGGACCCTGACGACCCGGTTAGTCAGGGTCCTCCCGTATGTCCCTATTGCCAAGGAGTGTGATCTTCTGCCCTGTGGCATGTCTTACAAACTGGGCTGTCTGTTTGGCGATTGACAGAAGATCGGCCTAGCGTCGACCCGGCTGTCCGGCCGTTGCACGACGCCGCATCCGCGGCAACGGACAGTCATCGCCGAGTCCCCGCAAGGCGCGAGCCTGGGGAGCCGGGGACCCACGCGCAGTCCCTGGGGTGAATCGGACGCCTTCGCTCAGGCGGAGGGGCCCGTAGGAGACCTTCCTGCTCCGAACCCGTCAGCTAACCCGGTAGGCGAGAGGGAAGGAAAGGATCAGCCACTACATGGCGTTCACCCGTGCCACCGGGAAGCATCGTGGTCCGAGCCGGCTGGCTCGTCGAGGCGCCGGCATCGCCGGCGTGGCGACGCTCGCCACCACCGGTGTGATCGGCACCCTCGCCTCCCCGGCGCTCGCCGCCGACACGGACGACACCTCCCTCGAGGACACAGGCCTCACCCAGGTGATCGCCGAGGACTCCCTCGCCGAGCGCGTCGACGCCCAGGCCGCCGCCCAGGAGAAGGCCGCCGCCGAGGCCGAGGCCCGCGTCAAGGCCGCCGCCGAGGCGAAGCGCAAGGCCGAGGCCCGCGCCAAGGAGATCCGCGAGGCCAAGGAGCGCGCCGCCCGCGAGGCGGAGCGCAAGCGCCTCGCCTCCTTCCAGCTCCCCGTCGCCGGCTCGTACGTGACCACCGGCTACAAGACCGGCGGCTCGCTCTGGTCCTCCGGCAGCCACTCCGGCATCGACTTCCACGCCGCCTACGGCAGCAAGGTCGTCTCCGTCGGCTCCGGCACCGTCGTCGAGGCCGGCTGGGGCGGCGCGTACGGCAACAACATCGTGATCCGGATGAACGACGGCACGTACACCCAGTACGGCCACCTCTCCGCCATCACCGTCCGCGTCGGCCAGAAGGTCACGCCGGGCGAGCAGATCGGCGTCTCCGGCTCGTCCGGCAACTCCACCGGCCCGCACCTCCACTTCGAGGCGCGCACCGGCGCGGACTACGGCTCCGACATCAACCCGATCTCCTACCTGCGCGCACGCGGCGTCAACGTCTGACGCACCCCGTACGGACATCCGGCACGGGCGTCCGGCGCGGGCTTCCGGGGCGCGAATCCCGCGCGGTCCGGCGCGCGCATCCCGCACGAAAGCCCCGGCTCGAAACGAGCCGGGGCTTTTTGCGTTCTTTGTCACCGGGCGGCATCGGAAATTCCGCCGTCCTGCAATAGAGTCGCCGGACAGGCGCCGCCCGACGGGGGTTTAGCGCGGACGAATTCGGAGGTCGGACATGCGCATTCCCGCGCACTCGGTATGCACGGCGATCCGGGACGACATCGTCTCCGGGGTGTACGCGCGGGGCGCCAGACTGACCGAGGAACAGCTCGCCCGCCGCTACGGCGTCTCCCGCGTCCCGGTCCGCGAGGCGCTGCGCACCCTGGAGTCGGAAGGCTTCGTCGTGACCCGCCGGCACGCCGGCGCGCATGTCGCCGAGCCCACCGTGCAGGAGGCCGCCGACCTGCTCGACATGCGCTCCCTGCTGGAGCCGCTGGGTGCGGCCCGGGCCGCCCAGCGGCGCACCGACGCCCACCTCAAGGTGCTGCGGGGCCTGGTCAGACTCGGGCAGGAGCGGGCCAGGAGCGGCCGCGGCGAGGACCTGGCGGCGCTCGGCGGCTGGTTCCACGAGACCCTCGCCCAGGCCTCGGGCAGTCCGCCGCTCACGACGCTGCTCACCCAGCTGCGCCACAAGATCGCCTGGATGTACGCGCTCGACCCGGCCGAGCGGCCCGCGGAGTCCTGGGCCGAGCATGGGGCCATCGTGGACGCCGTCGCCCGCCGCGACGCGGAACGGGCCCGGGCGCTGACCGCGCTGCACGTGGAGCGCGCGGCCCCGCTGTACCGGCTGAAACAGGCGGACCGGCCGCGTGTGAGGGTTTCGCAACATGCCGTAAACAGTCCGGGACCGCGGAATTAACGCGAGGGTCGTATACAAAGAGCCGGGAATTCTTTCCCGCTGTTCCGTGCTGCCCTGAATCGGAATTCCATGGCGCTTCGCTCCCGTCCATGACTTCCGGGCGGGCGGCAATACGGCAATACCCATTGCTGAATTTCCGTCGGACCGGAGCCCCGCCGCCGGGAAAGGAAAACGGCCGTGCCTGCCGGAGAACCGGAGGACACGGCCGCTTCGCGATCCGTCGTCGGGGAGGTGACGGGTCAGACGGTCTCGGGAAGCTCCTCGAGACCCTCGGCCACCAGCTTCGCCAGGCGGTCGAGCGCGGCCTCGGCGCCGTCGGCGTCCGAAGCGAGCACGATCTCCTCGCCACCCTGGGCGCCCAGGCCGAGCACCGCGAGCATGGACGCGGCGTTGACCGGGTTGCCTTCGGCCTTGGCGATCGTCACGGGGACGCCGGCGGCCGTGGCGGCACGGACGAAGATGGAGGCGGGGCGGGCGTGCAGGCCCTCGGCCCAGCCGACGTTGACGCGGCGCTCAGCCATGGTGGTTGCCCTTCAACTTTCAGCGGTTGTCTAGACCAGTCTCTCACGGGTGACGACATGCTCGTACCGACCTTCGGCCCGACGCCGGCGGCCGATCGGCCCTCCCTACCTTGCACGGCGCGAACCCCGGGCGCGAGCGGTGCGCCGGTGCCGCGCGGGACCGTGCCCCGCACGGCCGGTGCCACTGTCGTACCCCGGCCGTACGCTTGCCCCATGCAGAGCGCGTCGGAAGAGTCGGGGCAGCCGGAGCACGCCTATCCCGACCACTGGGAAGCGGACGTGGTCCTCCGGGACGGCGGCACCGCGCGCATCAGGCCCATCACCGCCGACGACGCCGAGCGCCTGGTCAGCTTCTACGAGCAGGTGTCGGACGAGTCGAAGTACTACCGCTTCTTCGCGCCCTACCCGCGCCTCTCCGCCAAGGACGTCCACCGCTTCACCCACCACGACTTCGTCGACCGGGTCGGGCTCGCGGCGACCGTCGGCGGCGAGTTCATCGCCACCGTGCGCTACGACCGCATCAACGAGCTGGGCCGGCCCGCATCGGCACCCGCCGACGAGGCCGAGGTCGCCTTCCTCGTACAGGACGCCCACCAGGGCCGCGGCGTCGCCTCCGCGCTGCTCGAACACATCGCGGCGGTGGCCCGCGAACGCGGCATCCGCCGGTTCGCCGCCGAGGTGCTGCCGGCCAACACCAAGATGATCAAGGTCTTCACGGACGCCGGCTACACCCAGAAGCGCAGCTTCGAGGACGGCTCCGTCCGCCTCCACCTCGACCTGGAGCCCACCGACCGCTCGCTCGCCGTCCAGCGCGCCCGCGAACAGCGCGCCGAGGCCCGGTCCGTCCAGCGGCTCCTCGCCCCCGGCTCCGTCGCCGTGATCGGCGTCGGCCGCGCGCCCGGCGGCGTCGGCCGCACCGTGCTGCGCAACCTCCTCGACGGCGGATACACCGGCCGCGTCCACGCGGTGAACGCCGCGCTGGAGGAGGGCCGCCCGCACGAGCTGGAGGGCGTGCCCGCCTTCCGCTCCGTCGCCGACATCGGCGAACCCGTCGACCTCGCCGTCGTCGCCGTCCCCGCCGAGCGCGTCCCCGAGGCCGTCGCCGACTGCGGCGAACACGGTGTCCGCGGCCTCGTCGTCCTGTCCGCCGGATACGCCGAGAGCGGGCCCGAGGGACGCGAGCGCCAGCGCGCCCTGGTCCGCCAGGCCCGCTCGTACGGGATGCGGATCATCGGGCCGAACGCCTTCGGGATCATCAACACGGCCGAGCCCGTACGCCTGAACGCCTCCCTCGCCCCCCAGATGCCGGCCACCGGACGGATCGGGCTGTTCACCCAGTCCGGCGCCATCGGCATCGCCCTGCTCGCCGGCCTCCACCGGCGCGGCGCCGGCCTGTCCTCGTTCCTCTCCGCCGGCAACCGCGCCGACGTCTCCGGCAACGACCTCCTCCAGCACTGGTACGACGACCCCGCGACCGACGTCGTCCTCCTCTACCTGGAGTCCATCGGCAACCCGCGGAAGTTCACCCGGCTCGCCCGCCGGACCGCCGCCGTCAAGCCCGTCGTGGTCGTCAAGGGAGCACGGCACAGCGGCAGCGCCCCGCCCGGCCACCGCGTCCCCGTCACCCGCATCCCGCACGCCACCGTCTCCGCGCTGCTGCGGCAGGCCGGCGTCATCCGCGTCGACACCGTCACCGAGCTCGTCGACGCGGGCCTCCTCCTCGCCGAGCAGCCGCTGCCCGCCGGCCCGCGCGTCGCGATCCTCGGCAACTCCGAGTCCCTCGGCCTGCTCACCTACGACGCCTGCCTCACCGAAGGGCTCCGCCCGCTGCGGCCCGTCGACCTGACCACCGGCGCCACGCCCGCCGACTTCCGCGCCGCGCTCACCGCCGCGCTGTCCGACGACACCTGCGACGCCGTCGTCGTCACGGCCATCCCCTGGGTGGGCGAGAACGGCGCCACCGAGTCCGGCGACGGCGAGGTCCTGGCCGCCGCCCTCCGCTCCGCCGTCACCGCCGCACCCGGCCCCGGACCGACGAAGCCGGTCGTCGTCGTCCACGTCGAGATGGGCGCCCTGGCGGACGCCCTGTCCGAGGCCACCCGCACCCGCCCCGCGACGCCGGCGCCGGGGCCGGCCGTGCCGGTGACGGCTGCCGGGGCCGCCGGGCCTGCGGTGGCTGCCGGGGCCGCCGGGCCTGCGGCCCCGGTCCCGCCCGGACCCCCCGCAGCCGTCCCCGAGCCGGCCGGAGCCGGAGCCGGATCCGCAGCCACCGCCACCGCCGCATCCGCGGCCCCGCCGTCGCCCCCCGCGCCCCAGCCCGGCGTCATCCCCGCCTATCCGGCGGCCGAGCGCGCCGTCCGCGCCCTCGCCGAGGCCGTCCGCTACGCCCAGTGGCGCCGCCAGGCCGCCGACCCGGGACGGGTTCCCGAGTTCGACCGGATCGACGAGCCGGGCGCCGCGGCCCTCGTCGACCGGGCCCTCGGCGCGCCCGGCGCCGACGAACGCGGCGTCACCCTGGGCAGCGACGACACCAGAGAGCTCCTCGGCCGGTACGGCATCGAGGTCAGGCCCACGCTGCCCGCGCCCAGCGCCGACGAGGCCGTACGCGCTGCCGCCCGCCTCGGCTTCCCCGTCGCCCTCAAGACCACCGCGCCCCATCTCCGCCACCGCCCCGACCTCGGCGGCGTACGCCTCGACCTGGCCACCGAGGAGCAGCTGCGCACCGCCTACGACGAGCTCACCGACACCCTCGGCAAGCCCGAGGAGCTCCAGCCGGTCGTCCAGGCGATGGTCCCGCGAGGCGTCGACACCGTCGTCCGCTCCGCGATCGACCCCGCCGTCGGCGCCGTCCTCTCCTTCGGGCTCGCCGGCGCCGCCTCCGAGCTCCTCGGCGACATGTCCCACCGGCTCGTCCCCGCCACCGACCGCGACGCCGCCGAACTCGTCCGCTCCATCCGCACCGCCCCGCTCCTCTTCGGCTGGCGCGGCTCCGCCCCCGTCGACACCCCCGCCCTCGAGGAACTGCTGCTGCGGGTCTCCCGGCTGGTCGACGACCACCCCGAGGTCGTCGCCGTCTCCCTCGAACCCGTCGTCGTCGCCCCGCGCGGCCTCTCCGTCCTCGGCGCCACCGTCCGCCTCGCCCCGCCCCCGCCCCGCACCGACCTCGGCCCGCGCCGCCTCCCGAGCTACTGACCCCGCCCGTGACCGAGCCGACGAGCGCCGCCGGAGGGCCGGAGGGGGGCCCGCAGCCCCGTAGGATGGAGCCCATGGCGAAGACCGGTACGACGACCCAGGGGCTGCGCGCGGCGATCGAGCGCAGCGGCTACTACCCGGCCCTCGTGGCCGAGGCGGTGGAGTCCGCCGTCGGCGGCGAGGCCGTCACGTCGTACGTGGTCCACCAGGAGACGACCTTCGACGCGAACGAGGTCCGGCGCCACGTCACCGTCCTCGTCCTCACGGCCAACCGTTTCATCGTGAGCCACACCGACGAGCAGGCCGCCGACACCAGCTCCCCGACGCCGTACGCCACGACCTCCACCGAGTCCGTGAAGCTCGACCGGATCTCCTCGGTCGTCGTCAGCCGCGTCGTCTCCAACCCCGAGTCGTACACCCCGGGCACCCTGCCCCGCGAGGTCGTCCTCACCATCGGCTGGGGCGCCGTCTCCCGGATCGACCTGGAGCCGGCCGCCTGCGGCGACCCCAACTGCGACGCCGACCACGGCTACACCGGCAACTCCACCGCCGACGACCTCAGCCTCCGGGTCAGCGACGCCGGCGACGGCCCGGACACCGTCCGGCAGACCCTCGCCTTCGCCCAGGCGCTCTCCGAGGCCACCGCGACGACCCCGGCCGCCCGCTGATGGCGCTGCCCGCCGCCGTCGCCCAGGGCTGGCCGGACGAGCCGGTGCCGCTCGACCCCGCCACCGCACCGGTCCCCGCATACGGCAGCGGTTCCCTGGCAGACCTGCTGCCGACGCTCGTCGCCGGACAGGGAGTGCCCGGCTTCGAGCCGCGGATCACCGAGCTCGGCCCCGCCGACCGCAACTGCGTCTTCCTCATCGACGGGCTCGGCTGGGAGCAGATCAAGGCCCACCCGGACGAGGCTCCCTATCTGACCTCGCTGCTCGCCACCTCCCGCGGCGGCACCGGCCGCCCGCTCACCGCCGGCTTCCCCGCCACCACCGCGACCTCGCTCGCCTCCGTCGGCACCGGGCAGTTCCCCGGCACCCACGGACTGCCCGGCTACACCGTGCGCAACCCGGACACCGGCGAGCTGATGAACCAGCTCCGCTGGAAGCCCTGGACCTCGCCGCGCGTCTGGCAGCCGTACCCCACGGTCTTCCGGCTCGCCGACGAGGCCGGGGTCCACACCGCGCAGGTCTCCTCCCCGGCGTTCCAGGACACCCCGCTCACCAAGATCGCGCTGAGCGGCGGCACCTTCCACGGCCGGCTCTCCGGCGAGGAGCGGATGGACGTCGCCGCCGAGCAGCTGGCCGCCGGCGACCGCTCCCTCGTCTACACGTACTACAGCGAGCTCGACGGCGCCGGACACCGCTTCGGCGTCGCATCCGACGCCTGGCGCGGCCAGCTGATGTTCGTCGACCGGCTGGTCCAGCGGCTCGCCGAGCAGCTCCCGCCCCGCGCGGCCCTCTACGTCACCGCCGACCACGGCATGGTCGACATCCCCTTCGACGAGGACCACCGGATCGACTTCGACGAGGACTGGGAGCTGCGCGCCGGCGTCGCCCTGCTCGGCGGCGAGGGCAGGGCCCGGCACGTCTACGCGGTCCCCGGCGCCGAGGCGGACGTCCTCACCTGCTGGCGGGAGGTCCTCGGCGACCGCTTCTGGGTCGCGAGCCGCGACGAGGCCATCGCGCTCGGCTGGTTCGGCGACCGGATCGACGAGCGGGTGTACGGACGCATCGGCGACGTGGTCGCCGCCGCCCAGGACGACCTCGCCATCACGGCCTCCGTCAACGAGCCGAACGAGTCCGCCATGGCGGGCATGCACGGCTCCATGACCGCGGCGGAGCAGCTCGTCCCCCTGCTCGAAGTACGCTCCTGAGGCGACGGGCGGCCGGGCCCGCCGGGCACCTCCTGGATGCCCGACCCGCCCCCTGCCCCCCGCCTCCCGCTCCACCTCCTCCTCCGACCCGAAAGGTCCTCGACCTCCCATGCCCGAGCTGGTGTTCTTCTCCGGAACGATGGACTGCGGAAAGAGCACCCTCGCTCTTCAGATCGAACACAACCGCTCCGCCCGCGGCCTCCAGGGCATGATCTTCACGCGGGACGACCGCGCCGGCGAGGGCAAGCTCTCCTCCCGGCTCGGCCTCGTCACCGACGCCGTCGAGGCCGCCGAGGGCTTCGACTTCTACGCGTACCTCGTCGCCCATCTGTCCAAGGGCGGCCGCTGCGACTACGTCATCGCCGACGAGGCGCAGTTCCTCGCGCCCGAGCAGATCGACCAGCTCGCCCGCGTCGTCGACGACCTGGAACTCGACGTCTTCGCCTTCGGCATCACCACCGACTTCCGCTCCAAGCTGTTCCCCGGCTCGCAGCGGCTCGTCGAGCTCGCGGACCGGGTCGAGGTGCTCCAGGTCGAGGCCCTGTGCTGGTGCGGCGCCCGCGCCACGCACAACGCGCGCACCGTGGGCGGCGAGATGGTCGTCGAGGGCGCGCAGGTCGTGGTCGGCGATGTCAACGCGGGCGACGAGGTCGGCTACGAGGTGCTGTGCCGGCGCCACCACCGGCGCCGCATGACCGCCGCCACCGCCCGCGCCGCGGCCCTGTCGCCGGACGTCCTGCCGGTCCCGGACGCGTCCTAGGCACACTGTTTCGCGTCCCAGGCGACTGCCCGCCCACCCGCCCGCTGTCGCGGGACGCGGAGGACCCGAGGATCCCCCCGCCGAGGCGGTCCGTCAGCCCGGTACGGCCCGGAAGCGGCGCCGGTACTCCATCGGCGTCGTGTCGAGCCTGCGCCGGAACGCCCGTATGAGCGTGTCCGTCGTGCCGAACCCGCAGGTGGTGGTGATGCGGTCGAGGGTCGCGTCCGTCGACTCCAGCAGGATGCGGGCCCGTTCGACGCGCGCCGACTCCACGTACGCGCTCGGCGTCGTGCCGAGCTCCGACTTGAAGATGCGGGTCAGCTGACGCTCGCTCACGTGGGCGACCTCGGCCAGGTCCGCGAGCGTCAGCCGGGCGTCCAGATGGCGCGTGACGTAGTGGCGCAGGTCCTCCACCCGCCGGGTGGTGGACACCGGCTCCAGCGGCACGCTGAACTGGCTCTGGCCGCTGGGCCGCTTGAGGTACATCACCAGCTGCCGGGCCACCCGCAGCGCCGTGTTCTCGCCGAAGTCGTCGGCGACGAGCGCGAGCGACAGGTCCAGGCAGGAGCTGATCCCGGCGCCCGTCCACACGTCGCCGTCGCGGATGAAGATCGGATCGGCGTCCACCTCCACCGCCGGGTGGTCGGCGGCCAGCTGTCCCGCCGTCGACCAGTGCGTGGTGACTCGCTTGCCGTCGAGCAGCCCGGCAGCGGCCAGGATGTGCGCGCCGACGCAGACGGAGGTGACCCGGCGGGTCCGCGCGGCCAGGGTCTTCACCCAGGTGACCACCTCCGGGTCGACGAGCGCCCGCACCCGCCGCTCGGCGTCCGTCTCGACCGAGCCGGGAACCATGAGGGTGTCGATCCTCCGGGCGGCCGCCTCCTCGAAGGTGATGTCGGGGAGGACGCGGACGCCGGCCGAGGTGGTGACCGGTTCCTTCGACGCCGCGGCGAGGAGGACCTCGTAGCCCGTCGGGTCGTCGATCTCACGGCGCAACAGGGCGAACACCTCCGGTGGCCCCGTGACGTCGAGCAGATCGACGCCCTCGAACAGGACGATGACGACGAGTCGGCCGACGGTGCTCATGACTCGGCATCGTACGGGGCCGCTCGTAGGGACGGTCGTGCGCGCCCCGGCGTACGCGCCCCGCTGTGCGCGCCCTAGGGGCACCGGCTGTTCACCTGAGGTGTGCCCAGCGACCTCCTTCCGATCGGCCGAAGGTCGCACGACTCGGAGGTAATGCGTCTCTACGACCATCGGACCGCGTGGCGCTCGCAGGCCTGCGCCGCGGGCCGAGCCGAACCGCCTCTGGAGGACGTGTGCCACCCGCAGCCGAGACCGAGTCCCGACCGTCCCGGCCTCGGCTCCGGGCGGCGGCCGGTGCGGCCCTGCTCACCGGCCTGCTGTTCTCCCTGGCCGGCCGGCTCGCCGGGAGCCATCCGCTCGGACCCCGGACCCGCAACATCGTCGACCTGGGCCAGCAGTACCTGCCGTACCACGTCTACTGGCGCAAGCTGCTCCTCGGCGACACCGACGGCGACCTCTTCCTCAACTGGTCCTCGGGCTTCGGCACGAACTTCCTGGGCGACTTCGGCACGTATCTGAGCAGCCCGTTCGACCTGCTCGTTGTCCTCTTCCCGGCCGACCGCCCCGAACTCGCCCTGTACGTCATCACCGCGCTCAAGATCGCCACGGCGGGCGCGGCGATGGCGGCCCTGCTCCTCACCCTGCGGCGTGGTCCCTGGCCCGTCGCCGCGATCCTCGGCACCGCGTACGCGCTGTCCGGCTGGACCTTCAACTACGGCGCGAGCGTGCCGATGTGGCTCGACGGCCTGGTGGCCTTCCCGTTGCTCTGCATGGTGGGGGAGTGGGCGCGCAAGGGGCGCCGCCCGGTCCTCGGGCCGCTGGTGGTGGCCGTCGCGTGGATCGCCAACTTCTACACCGCGTACATGGCCACCATCGGCGCCGCGATCGTCCTCGTCGTCCGGCTGCTCACCACCGACGACACCGGCACCGGCACCGACACGGGTACCGGTGCCAGCACCGAGGCCCGGGCTGGGGTCCCCGCCGGTGCGAACCGGCCCCGTCCGTCGCGCCCGCGGTTCCGCGCGCTGCTGCGGGCCGCCCGTACCGTCGCCATCGGCGTAGGACTCGCCGCCCCGCTCGTCCTCGTGATCTTCCTCGGCACCAAGACCGCCGATCCGACCCCGCCCACGCCCTTCGTCCCGGCCGCCTGGACCGACGTCCTCGCCCGCTTCCTGCCGGCCACGGCGAGCGTCGCCACGCCCGCCCTCTTCATCGGCACGCCCGCCCTGGCGCTGGCGCTGACCCTGCCCTTCAACACCGCGGTCGCCGCCCGCGTCCGCACCGGCTGGATCACGGCGATCGTGCTGGTCGCCCTCTCCCTCCAGTGGGAGCCGACCCATCTGCTCTGGCACGCGGGCGCCTCGCCCAACGGCATCCCGTACCGCCAGACCTTCGTCCTCTGCGGGCTGCTGCTCACGGCCGCGTGGCTGTCCGTGGCGCGCGGCCTGCCCCGGCCCGCCGCGCTCCTCGGGGGCGCCGGACTGCTCGCCTTCATCGCGCGGGCCGCGAACGACAGCGCCGACATCGACCGCTGGACCTACCCGGCCGGCGCCGGCGCCGCCGTCCTCGCCGCCGCGGTCGCCCTCCTCGCCCGGGCCCGCCCGGCCCGCCGGCTGCTGCCCGTCCTCGCCGTCGGCCTGCTGCTCGCGGCCCAGGCGGGCGAGACCCTGGTCACCGGCAAGCGCATAGAGGAGCAGCAGCTCGCCAAGGTCTCCTGGGCGCCCCGGATCGGCCCCTGGCACACCGACATGGCCGCCGCCGTCACCGAGAAGGACGCCTGGCCGCGCCACCGCACCGACCCCGGCGAGGTGCCCGGCGGCAACGACGTCCTCCTCGTCGGCGGCCAGGGCGCCGACTACTACAGCAGCCTCACCTCCGACACGTACTCCCGCATGCTCGCCGGGCTCGGCTTCGGCTACTACGCCAAGGGCCGCCACCCGGTCAGCCTCGACAACCCGGTCACCGACGCGATCTTCTCCATCGGCACCCGGATGCGCTCCACACCCGAGGGTCCGCTCGCGCTCGACCGGCTCCCCGAGGCCGCGATCACCGTCACCGACACACCCGTGCCGCCGCTCGTCACCGTGCACCCGCGCACACCGGCGCAGCCGCAGGGCGCACCCGAGTCGGCCTTCACCCGCCAGGAGCGGATGCTCGGTCACCAGGTGTACGAGGTGCCGGCCGCCCCGGCCCGTACCGCCGCGCCCGACGGCACCGCGACCACCCTGACCGCGAGCTGCCCGGCCGGCTCCGAGGTCTGGTTCTGGGCACCCGAGTACCAGGGCACCGCGGCCCTCGCCGACGGCCGGGGCGCTCCGGCCGTGGCGTACGCCGGGAAGCTGCCCTCCGTCCTCGCGCCCATGCAGCGGCTCGGCACCGTCCCGGCCTCCGGCACCGTACGCATCGACCTCCACCCCGAAGCCGCGACGAAGGGCCAGGGCAAGGCCACAGCCGCGCCCCCGCTCAAGCTCCCCGCCCGCCCGATCGGCTGCCTGCGGCAGCACCGGCTCGACACAGCCGTACGGGCCCTGACCGCAGGCGGTGCGACCTCCGTCCGTACCACCGGCCACACGGTCACCGCCGAGCTCCCCGCGGGCAGCACCGGCACCGCCGTCCTCGCCGTACCCCGGATCTCCGGCTGGCGCTGCGCCGCAGGCGACGCGCCGCTCGCGCCCGCGCGCAGCCGCCTCGGTCTGCTCGCCGTCCCGCTGGACGGCGGGGCCACCTCCGTGACCTGCTCGTTCCGGCCGCCCGGCCTGCGGCTCGGCGGAGCGGTCGGGGCGGCGGCGCTCCTCGCGCTGCTCGTGACCGCGCTGCTCCACCGCCGCCCTCGCGGGCGTGAACCCCGCGGACGGGAAGAGTTCACCGTCCGTGCACACACGGCTCGTTCAACGGAGAAGACCTCCGTCTAGCCTGCCCGACCAGTACCGATAAGCGAGTTGGTGATCTCCGAGTGCCGAAACTGTCCGTCGTCGTGCCCTTCCACAATGTCGGGCCCTACGCCCCCGACACCCTGCGCAGTCTCGCCGACAACGCGGAGGACGACACCGAGTTCCTGCTGGTCGACGACCACTCGACCGACGAGACGCCGGACCTCCTCGACCGCTGGAAGAGCCGCATCCCGCAGGCGACCGTGATCCGCCACGAGACCAACCTCGGCGTCGCCCAGGCGCGCAACACCGGAATCGACGCGGCCACCGGCGACTACATCACCTTCCTCGACGGCGACGACTGGTACGCCCCCGGACACCTCCGGGCCATGGTGACCGGAATCCACCGCCTGGGCTGCGACTTCGCCCGCACCGACCACGTCCTGTCCACCGCCCGCAACCGGCAGATCCGCTACGCGCCGGCGAAGGTGCGGGACGCCGTCATGGACCCACGGGACGGCATCGCCCCGTCCAGCATGGTCACGATGGTCGACTACCCGTTCGTGCCGTTCGGCGTCTACAGCGCCCGGCTCTTCGAGAACGGCGCCTCGCGCTTCGAGACGAAGCTGCGCACCGCCGAGGACCGGCTCTGGATCTGGCGGCTGCACCTCACCGCCACCAGCTACGCGGCGCTCTCGCTGCACGGCGTCTTCTACCGGCGGGGCGTCACCACCTCGCTGACCCAGATCACCGACAACCGGCAGCTGGACTTCATCCCCTCCTACGACCTGCTGCTCGACGAGGTGTCCCGGGACCGCGACGCCGACCGCTTCCTGCCGAAGGCCGTCCGGACCTACTGCGCGATGATCGCCTTCCACATGGCGAAGGCCGACCAGTACGAGCCGGCCGTGACGAAGCGGCTCCGCCGCGACGTCACCGACGCCCTGCGCCGGATGCCGCAGCAGGTGCTCGCCGAGACCCTCGCGACCATGGACACACCCCGCAGCACCCTGCTCCGCAGCCTGCGCGACACCGGAAAGGCAGCCTGACCATGCCGACGACCACGGGTGCCGCGCCGAGCCCCCTGCCCGCCACGGACCGGGTCCAGATCTTCCAGGTGTCCACGTTGTACGGGGCCGCGACCGTGGCCGCCGCGATCGACGCCGGCCAGTTCGGCGGCCAGGGCGACGCCCGGCGCGTCCTGCTCGTCTCGAACAACGCCGAGATCCCCGAGACCGCCGTACGCCTGGAGACGATGACCGGGTACCAGCGGATCGCGGCCCGCTTCGACCAGGTCGTCGACTGGAACGAGGCCGTTCACCCGCACCACCCCAGCTCCTGGGCCCCGCGCCCCGAGGAGTCCCCGCTGTGGCAGCGGGTCTTCCGCACCGCCTGGGACCTCGGCACCGCGACCGTCGAGCTGGTCGTGGAGTCCATCCAGGTCAACCCGGCCAAGGCGCTCGCCGCGGTGTTCGCCGAGAGCGCCGTCCACGTCTACGCGGACGGCCTGATGAGCTACGGTCCCACCCGCGACGAGCTGCCCCAGTCCATCGCCTGCCGCATCCGCCGGGTCCTCCACCTCGACCTGGTGCCGGGCCTGCGGCCGCTGCTGCTCACCGAGTACGGCGTCGGCGCCGAGCTCGTCGCCGACGACGCCTTCCGCTCGGTGCTGCGGGAGATCGCCGAGGCCTCCCGGGACTCCGCGGAGAACGCCGCGCTCACCGCGGCGGCCGCCGCCGCGCCCACGGCGCTGCTGCTCGGCCAGTACCTCGCCGTCCTCGGGATCCTCACCGGCGAGGAGGAAGAGGAACTGCACGTGCGGATGCTGCGGGGCGCCGCCGCGGCCGGCCACCGATCCGTCGTCTTCAAGCCGCATCCGACGGCCCCGGCGAGCTACTCCACCGCGCTGCACGAGGAGGCCGCCCGCACCGGCGTCACCCTCACCGTCCTGGACGGTCCGCTGCTCGCCGAGACCTACTACGAACGCTGCCGCCCGCAGCTCGTCGTGGGCTGCTTCTCCACGGCCATGCTGACGGCCGCGGTCTACTACGGCGTTCCGGTCGCGCGGGTCGGCACCGACATGGTCCTGGCCCGGCTCACGCCGTACGAGAACAGCAACCGGATCCCGCTCACGGTCGTCGGCCACGTGGTCCCGGACCTGGAGGGCGACACCGCGCCCGCCGTGCCCGGCGCCGCACCGGAGAGCCTGGCCCCGCTGGTCCGGGCGGTCGGCTACTGCATGCGCCCCACCGCCCACCCCGCCCTGCGCGAGGAGACGGCCGGGTACGTCGCGGAGCACGGCGGGGAGCCGGGCCTGGAGCTCCACTTCCCGGCGGAGCGCCTGGCGGAGCTGGAGCTGCGGGCCCTCGCACGGGCGTAGCGGTCGCGCGACCGGCGCTGGGGGTCCGCCCCCTCGGGAGGGAAAGACCGGATCCCAGAACGCGCCCGAGGGGGGGGCCGGTACACCCGCGACAG
>NZ_JBHXFE010000037.1:0-9146 GCF_042722475.1 Streptomyces sp. NPDC127092 | reverse complement strand
GGTCCGCGACCCCGCCGGAGCAGTAGCAGCAGGACGCGTACCGGGGGGGGGGCGGGGACCCCCCCCCCCCCCCCCCTCCTCCTTTTTCCCCCCCCTCCCTCTCCCTCCCCCCCCCCCGGCCCCCACCCCCTGGCCGCCGGGACCGCTCAGGAGGGGGCGTCGGCCGACCGTACGAGTGTGAAGACGGCGCCCTCCGGATCCGTCACCAGGGCGAGCCGGCCCGCCGTGCCCTCGCGGGGCGGCCGCAGGATCTGGCCGCCCAGCTCGCCGACCAGCCGGGCGGCGGCGTCCACGTCGTCCACCTCGAAGTACGTCATCCAGTGCGCCCCCCGGTCACGGGGCAGCGCCGAGCCCACGCCGTGGAGCGAGGCGACCGGGCGGCCGTCGAGGTGGAGGGTGAGGTAGTCGAAGTCGGCCGAGACGACCGGCTCGATCTCGTAGGCGAAGATCGTCCGGTAGAACTTGCCCACCGAGGCGGTCTCGTACGTCAGCAGTTCGTTCCAGACCGGTGTGCCGGCCGGTCCGGCCGCCGCCGTGCCGTGGTGGGCGTCGGCCTGCCACACGCCGAAGACCGCGCCCGCCGGGTCCGAGCAGATCACCATGCGCCCCGCCTCGCCCGCGTCGAGCGGACCGACGGCGACCGTGCCGCCGCAGCAGCGGATGGTCTCCGCGGTCTCGTCGGCGTCGTCGGTGGCGAGATAGGGCGTCCAGGCGATCGGCAGATGTCGGTCCGGAGGCAGCTGACCGATCCCGGCCACCTCCCGGCCGTCGAGCAGCGCGCGCACGTACGGGCCGAGCTGCTGGGGCCCCGGCACGAAGTCCCAGCCGAACAGCGCAGCGTAGAACTCGCACGTCGCGTCAAGTCCGTGCACCATCAGGCTCACCCAACAGGGTGTGCCGGGTGTACGCCGAGTCGCCTCGGTCATCCGTCACTCTTTTCTCGCCAGTGGCCGTACACCAGGGGCCGGCGGGGCCGGTGGGGCGTACGAGGCTTCCGGCCCGGGTCCTGCCCGCGCTGCACCCGCCATACACATGCGCCGGCGTACGTCCCCCTCCCGATGGTTGCACCGCGGAGCGTGCCGCGCGCCCCGGACGATTATCCGGCGGGTGCCGTTCTCGGGGGGCGGGCTGCGCGAGGATGGCACCCATGAAGCCCATCATCTCCGTAAGCGAACTCGTGAGCGAATCGACCGGGGCCAGGCCGCCGGTCCTCCTGGACGTCCGCTGGACCCTCGGCGGCCCGCCCGGACGGCCGGAGTACGAGGCCGGGCACATCCCCGGCGCCGTGTACGTCGACCTGGACGCCGAGCTCGCCGGCCCGCCCGGGTCCGGCGGGCGGCACCCCCTGCCCGACGTGGCGGAGTTCGGCGCCGTGATGCGCCGTGCGGGTGTCTCGGCGGACACGCCGGTCGTCGTCTACGACGGCGGTCTCGGCTGGGGTGCGGCGCGCGCGTGGTGGCTGCTGCGGTGGGCGGGGCACCCGGACGTCCGGGTCCTGGACGGCGGTCTCGCCGCGTGGACCGGCGAGCTGTCCAAGGACGTGCCGGATCCCGTGCCGGGTGACTTCGAGCCGCGGCCGGGCGCGCTCGGGCTGCTCGACGCGGACGGTGCGGCGTCCCTGGCCCGCTCGGGTCTGCTGCTCGACGCGCGCGCCGGTGAGCGCTACCGCGGCGAGGTGGAGCCCATCGACCGGGTCGGTGGGCACATCCCGGGCGCGGTGTCGGCCCCGACGACGGAGAACGTGGGCCCTGACGGCCGTTTCCTCCCGTCGGAGGCGCTGGCGGCCCGCTTCACCGCGCTCGGCGCGGCGCCGGAGACGGACGTGGCCGTCTACTGCGGCTCGGGGGTGTCGGGCGCCCACGAGGTTCTGGCCCTCACCCTGGCGGGCATCCCGGCCGCCCTCTACGCCGGCTCCTGGTCGGAATGGTCCTCGGACCCGTCCCGCCCGGTCGCCACGGGCCCGGACCCGCAGTAGCCGGACCGGACACCCTCGCTCCACGGCCCCGCCGCCCCACCACCGCGGGGCCTCACCCTCCGTCGGCGGCCCCTTGCGCCGCGAAGGCGCGGGTCCGAACGGCGGCGGGTCCCGCGGGTGTCAGTCCTGCTTCTTGCGGCGGGTGCCGAAGACGATCTCGTCCCAGCTCGGGACCGCCGCCCTGCGGCCCGGGCGGACGCCGTCCGCCTCGGCCTGGCGGTCCGTCGTGCCGATGAGGCGGTCGCGGTGACCCGAGACCGCGCGGGGCATCAGGACGTCCGCGTACGCGGAGCCGGCGCCCGCCGAGGCGGCCGGCGCGGGCGGCTCCTCCGCCTCGACCTCGTCGGAGGGCTCCGTGTCGGACGGCTCGGGCACCACCATGTCGCCGCGGAAGCTCGGCACCGCCTCCAGGAGGCTGGTCAGCGAGTCGCGTTCCTCCTCCGGCTCGGGAGCCGGCGCGGGCGTCCGCTCGGTCTGGCGGTCGAGCGCGCGGTCCAGCGGCCGGTCCCGGGGCAGCCGGGCGATCCGCGGGACGAAGGGGAAGCTCGGCTCCGGCACCGCGGCGAGCGTGTCGTCGGTCTCGCCGATCAGCGCCCGCGCCTCGTCGTCGACGGCCTGTACGAGCCGCCGGGGCGGGTCGTACGTCCAGCTGGCGGTGTGCACCTCGCCCGCGACGCGGTAGACGAGCAGCACCTCCCAGGTGCCGTCGTCGCGCCGCCACGAGTCCCACTGCACGGTGTCCTTCTCGGCGCCGCGCAGCAGCAGCCGCTCCTGCACCGCCTCACCGAGCTGGGGTCCGGTGTTCTCGCCCGGCCGGCGCACGGGGGTCTTGCGGGCCCGCTCCGCCATGAACGCGCGCTCCGCGAGGACGGGGCCCTCGAAGCGCCGTACCCGGTCGACGGGGATGCCGGCGAGCTGTGCGACCTCCTCAGCGGAGGCACCGGCACGTATCCGGGCCTGGATGTCGCGGGGGCGGAGGTGGCTCTCCACCTCGATCTCGATCTGGCCGAGCCGCGCACGGTCGTTGCGGACGGCGGCCCGCAGCCGCTCGTCGATCGGAAGCGTGTACTCCGTGTTGTCAGCAGCCTTCAGCACCAGTCGTGTGCCGTCGTTCGAGACGGCCACGACACGCAGTTCGGGCATGGGAACCTCCCGGGTGGTGCCTGCCGACGTCACGTGCGTCGCTGCTTCCGCTAGTCGAGTGTGGCCTGCCCGGGTGCAGCCTGCCACAACCCTGCCGAGTTGCCCGGCGTGTCGGGCATGGACCCTGGAACGCCGTTATGGCACGGTTACCTGATTGCGACGCAGAGTGACTGGCCGTCACGCTGTGTCGCGGGCTCCGTGCGGTGCCGCGGCGCCGCCGGTTCGAGTGCCACCTTTGGCCCCCTTCCGTCGATTCCGGACACCCGTGAGGGAATCCGGACCCAGGGCTCGCCACAGTACTCCATTCGGGCCACCTGGGTGGACCGGCGCGCCGCCCAACTTCTCGGGCGGTTCGGGAGTTGAGTCTCCGCCATGCCCCCGACCGCGTGTCCCTCTTCACAGAACCGCCAGAAACGGAACTAATCCCGCCGCCCATTTGTCCCTTCCGGGTGCACGGTGGAACAGATGAACACGCTGGGAAGGGACATGCCCGAAGAGAAGAAGAAACGGTTCGACCTGAGCCTTCCTCAGGTCGCGGGCAGTGCGCTCGCCGCCGTCCTCGCCGCCAAGCTCGCCTCCACCCTCGGCGTCTACGGCACGATCCTCGGCGCCGGTGTGATCAGTGTCATCGCCACCTGCGGCGGCCCGGTCCTCCAGCACGTCTTCAAGCGCACCGGCGAGCAGATGCGCGGGGCCACCACGGCCGCCAGGCCGAAGGCGCGCCAGGCCCCTGTGCCGGCCCCGGCGTCGTACGGCGAGGAGTGCGGCGAGGAGTTCGGCGAGCCCACCACGCACGGCACCCGGGTCCGCGGCTGGAAGCGCTCCGCCCTCGGAGCCGCCGTGGTCTTCCTGGTCGCCATGGGCGGCGTCACCGCGTACGAGCTGACCTCCGGTCAGGACCTCAGCGGCACCAAGGGCACCACGACCTTCGGCTCCGCCGTCCGCGGCGAGGGCGGCGGCGAGAGCGGGAAGCGGCCTTCCACGGGCGGCACGCCGTCCTCGACGCCCGGCTCCCGGAGCGGCGGGGAGGAGCGGCCGGGCGCCGGCGGAACGCCGACGCCGACGCCGGACCGTACTCCCGGCTCGGGGACGCCGACCCCAGGTCCGACGCCCTCGACGCCGACCGAGCCCTCCGACGGCGGCTCGATCCCGCCGGCCACGCCGCCCACGACGCCGCCGGCCACCCCGTCGACGGCCCCGTCCACCGCCCAGGCACCCGCCGGCGACGGAGCCGAGTGACCGTCAGTCGCCCAGGACCCGGCGCAGGTAGTCGTTGGCGAAGCGCCGGTCCGGGTCCAGCCGGTCGCGCAGCGCCGTGAACTCGGCGAAGCGCGGATAGGCCTTCTCGAAGTAGGCGGCGTCCCGGGTGTGCACCTTGCCCCAGTGCGGGCGCCCGGCGTGCGCCGTCATGATGCGCTCCACCGCGGTGAAGTACCCGCGGTGGGGCGTGCCCTTGTAGAGGTGCACGGCGATGTACGCGGACTCCCGGTCCGAGGCCGTGGACAGCGCGATGTCGTCCGCCGGCGCCGTCCGCACCTCCACCGGGAAGCTCACCTTCAGCGGTGAGCGCTCGATCATCGCCTTCAGCTCGCGCAGCGCCGGCACCGCCGCCTCACGCGGCAGCGCGTACTCCATCTCCAGGAAGCGGACCCGGCGCGGCGAGGTGTAGACCTTGTACGGGATGTCCGTGTACGTACGGGCGGACAGCGCCCGGCTGGAGACCTTCGCGAGCGCCGGGACGACCGGCGGCACGGCCCGGCCCAGCGAACAGGCCAGCTGGAAGATCCCGTTGGACAGCAGCTCGTCCTCGACCCAGCCGCTCACCCTGCCCACCGGGGCCGCGGGGCCCGCGCTGCGGTTGTTGCGCTTGGTGTTGCAGTTGTCGGTGTGCGGGAACCAGTAGAACTCGAAGTGCTCGTTCTCCGCGTGCAGCGCGTCGAACTCCGAGGTCACCCGGTCGAAGGACATCGGTTCCTCGCGCGCGGTGAGCAGGAAGAGCGGCTCCACGGCGAAGGTGACGGCGGTGACGACGCCGAGCGCGCCGAGACCGATCCGGGCGGCGGCGAAGACCTCGGGGTTCTCCGTCTTCGAGCAGGTCATCAGGCGGCCGTCGGCGGTGACCAGTTCGAGCGCGCGGATCTGGGCGGCGATGGAGGCCGAGTCGCGGCCGGTGCCGTGCGTGCCCGTGGAGGTGGCCCCGGCGACCGTCTGCTCCATGATGTCGCCCATGTTCGTGAGCGACAGGCCCTCCCGGGCCAGCGCCACGTTGAGCCGCTTCAGCGGGGTGCCGGACTCGACGGTCACGGTCATCGCCTCGCGGTCGATCCGGCGGATCCCGGTGAGCAGCCCGGGCCGGATGAGGACGCCGTCGGTGGCGGCGATCGAGGTGAAGGAGTGGCCGGTGCCGACCGTCTTCACCCGCAGGCCGTCCTCGGCGGCCCGGCGCACGGCGTCGGCGACCTCCTCGGCCGAGGCGGGGCTCACCTCCCGTACGGGGCGGGAGGTGACGTTCCCGGCCCAGTTACGCCACGTGCTGCTGGCCGTCCCGGTGTTCCCCCACCGCTGCGGCTGCGTCGTCGACCTGCTCAAGCTGCCCCTCCCGCGTCGGCGCCGGCGTGCGCAGCCGGCGGTGGCCCAGGAGTGCCACGGCGACCGCGAGCGCGCCCGAGACGACGGGCACCACGTACGCCGCTTCCGCCCCGGACGCGTCGACCACCCAGCCGGCGGCCGAGGAGCCGAGCGCCACACCGACGGCGAGCCCGGTCCCTGTCCAGGTCATGCCCTCGGTCAGCTTGGTGCGCGGTACGTGCGCTTCGACGAGGGCCATCGTGGTCACCATCGTCGGCGCGATGGACAGGCCCGCGACAAAGAGCGCCACGGCCAGCAACGGCAGGTTCCCGGCCAGTAGGAGGGGGATCATACTCACGGCCATCGCGCAGACGCCGACGAGCCAGCGGACCGACGGCTGCCCCTTCACCCGGAGCAGCCCGAAGACCGCGCCGGCCACACCGGATCCCAGCGCGTAGACGGCCAGAACCAGACTTGCCGCCGACTTGTGGCCCTGCTCCTCGGCGAAGGCGACGGTCACGACGTCCACCGAGCCGAAGATGGCGCCGGTGGCGACGAAGGCGAGCGCCAGGACCTGCAGGCCGGGGGAGCGCAGCGCGGAGCCGCCCGAGTGCGCCTCGCGCGGGTGCGGGGCCGGCTCGGTGGCGCGCTGCGCGGTCAGCCAGAAGACGCCGATCGCGAGGAAGACGCCGGCGAGCAGCGGCCCGGCCTCGGGGAACCAGGTGGTCGACAGGCCGATCGAGAGGATCGGCCCGAAGATGAAGCACACCTCGTCGACGATCGACTCCCACGAGTAGGCGGTGTGCAGCCGCTGTGCCTCGCCCTGATAGATGTCCGCCCAGCGGGCCCGGGTCATCGCGCCGAGGCTCGGCACGGTGCCGACGCAGGCGGTGAACACGAACAGGGTCCAGTCCGGGGCCCCGAACTTGACGCACAGCAGCAGTCCGGCCGCCGCGGACAGCGAGAACAGCGTGGCCGGGCGGAGCACCCGGCGCTGCCCGTAGCGGTCGACGAGCCGGGAGATCTGCGGGCCGAGCACGGCGGCCGACATGGCGAGCGCGGCGGACAGCGCGCCCGCGAGCCCGTAACGCCCGGTGACCTGCGAGATCATGGTCACGATGCCGATGCCCATCATGGACAGCGGCATCCGGCCGATGAAGCCGGCCACGGAGAACGATCTGGTTCCGGGGGCCGCGAAGATCGCGCGATAAGGACTGGGCAAGGGGATCTCCGGGCTCGGGCGAGGCATGCAGACCGCACGTGTCCGCGCCGTCCGCGCAAGCACGTGTAATTAATAGCTAAAGCCTACGGCGTTGAACTGGTTCGGTCACTCCATTTTTTCGGTCGGGCCGAGCCCACGGCCGTCAGCGCCGGGTGGGAGGATCGGTGCCATGTCCGACGAGCTCGATCCCGCCCCGTACGACGCCCTGCTGCTGCTCTCCTTCGGTGGCCCGGAGGGCCCGGACGACGTGGTCCCGTTCCTGGAGAACGTGACCCGCGGCCGCGGCATCCCCAAGGAACGGCTGAAGGAAGTGGGCCGGCACTACTTCCTCTTCGGCGGCGTCAGCCCCATCAACGGCCAGAACCGCGCCCTGCTCGACGCCCTGCGCGCGGACTTCGCCGAGACCGGCCTCGACCTGCCGGTCTACTGGGGAAACCGGAACTGGGCGCCGTACCTGACCGACACCCTCCGCGAGATGATCACCGACGGCCGCCGCCACATCGCCGTCCTCGCCACCAGCGCCTACGCCTCCTACTCCGGCTGCCGCCAGTACCGGGAGAACCTGGCGGACTCCCTCGCCGAGCTGGAGGCGGAAGGGCTGCCGCTGCCCCGCGTCGACAAGCTCCGGCACTACTTCAACCACCCCGGATTCGTCCGCCCCATGGTCGAGGGCGTCCTCGCCTCGCTCGCCGAGCTCGACGAGTCCGTGCGGGCCAAGGCCCACCTCGCCTTCACCACACACTCCATCCCGGACTCCGCCGCCGACACCTCCGGCCCCGTCGCCGACCACGGCGAGGGCGGCGCCTACGTGAAGCAGCACCTCGACGTGGCCCGCCTGATCGTCGACGCCGTCCGCGAGGAGACCGGCGTCGAGCATCCCTGGCGGCTCGTCTACCAGTCCCGCAGCGGCGCCCCGCACATCCCGTGGCTGGAGCCCGACATCTGCGACCACCTGGAGGAGCTGCACGCCGCCGGGGCCCCCGCCGCCGTCATGGTCCCCATCGGCTTCGTCTCGGACCACATGGAGGTCCTGTACGACCTCGACACCGAGGCCACCGCCAAGGCCGCCGAGCTGGGACTCCCGGTGCGGCGCTCGGCGACCGTCGGCGCCGACCCGCGGTTCGCCGCGGCCGTCCGCGAGCTCCTCCTGGAGCGCGCCGCGACCGAGCGCGGACAGCGCGTCGAGCGCTGCGCCCTCGGCGCCCTCGGACCCTCCCACGACCTGTGCCCGATCGGTTGCTGCCCGGCCCGCGCGGAGCGCCCGGCGGCGGCCGGCGCCGACAGCCCGTACGCGTAAGGAGACCCCGGCGTGACCGACACCCCGCTGTCCGAACTGCTCGACCTGGCCCTCGAGGCCGGGCGCCGGGCGGGCGCCCTGCTGCGCGACGGGCGCCCGGACGACCTGACCGTGGCCCGGACCAAGACCAGCGCCGTCGACGTGGTCACCGAGATGGACATCGCCGCCGAGAAGCTGATCACCGGCTTCCTCGCCGAGCACCGGCCGCACGACGGCTTCCTCGGCGAGGAGGGTGCCGCCACCCCCGGCACCAGCGGGATCCGCTGGGTCGTCGACCCGCTGGACGGCACCGTGAACTATCTCTACGGCCTGCCGACCTGGGCCGTCTCCATCGCCGCCGAGCGGGACGGGGAGACCGTCGTCGGCGTCGTCGAGGTGCCGCTGCGCGGCGAGACCTTCCACGCCGTCCTCGGCGGCGGCGCGTGGCTCGGCGACCGGCGTCTCGCCGTCCGGCCCTCGCCGGCGCTCGACCAGGCCCTGGTCGCCACCGGCTTCGGCTACCTCCAGGCCCGCCGGGCCCGCCAGGCCGAGATCGTCCGGCAGCTGCTGCCGCGAGTCCGCGACATCCGCCGCGGCGGCTCGGCCGCCATCGACCTCTGCGACGTCGCCGCCGGCCGCGTCGACGCGTACTACGAGCGCGGACTCAACCCCTGGGACCTCGCCGCCGGCGTGCTCGTCGCCCGCGAGGCGGGCGCCCTGACCGGCGGCCGCCCCGGGGACCCGGCCTCGGGCGAACTGGCCCTGGCGGCCTCACCAGGCCTCTTCGGCACCCTCCAGGAGTTCCTGGAGGAGTCGGAGGCCTGGCGCGACTGAGCGGGCCGTCAGAGGCCTCCTCGGGCACGAGGACGACAAGGGCGGGGACCCAGGAGTGGGGGTTGCGGGGGGCCACCATTTTCCGTTGGGGCCGGGAGAAAGCACGCCGGCACCCCCCCCGCTGTTTG